>JACPHU010000017.1 GCA_016188495.1 Candidatus Uhrbacteria bacterium | reverse complement strand
AGTGCTTTGTCGTACTCATGCCAGTTGGTGATCTTATAGATGGTTTTTGCTTTTTTCTTGGCGTGAACGATCTTAGGTATTCCTCCTTTGTTTTTCATATGTTTTTAGCATACCGGAGATTGGGTTGTGCAACAAAGCCATTTAAAAGGTCAAAAAAGCACAGTGCTTTTAACCACGGGACCTTTTAAGTACACACGACATCCCATGTATACAGGATTGTTTTTCATGGACTTAGGATTCTGGTTGCCTCACCCAGTCTCTTCTGATCAACTTTTCTTTGTTCTTCAGTTGTTCTTTATGATATACCTCACAATAGCGGCTTACTTCCAAGAAAAAGAAACGCTTGCTCGGTTTGGAGAAGAAGCAAGAGTCTACTACGCGAAAACTCCCCGCCTATTCTTTTTCTATCCATTTATGGGTAAAAAATTCTGATCTTTCAGTTTTTCAACCACCTTTAAAAAAGGTGGTTTTCTTTTTTAAAAAGATTGAATTTTTGATAAAATAAAAATCGGTTAGTGAAATAATATTTTCCTATGACAAAAAATCGTGAAGTTCACTATCGTAACCCAGAAGCTAATCTGGAACAGGGTGAAGACCCAAAACATACCTTTGAAATAATCGACGAAAAAACAGGAGAGCCTCTCGCTCGTGCAGAAATAGAATACTTTTCAAAACCTATTCCTTACTATCAAGTTTCAGATCTGTATACGGAGCATGCCTATCAAGGGAAAGGATATGCTTCTCGAATAATGAAAGAGATTGAAGACATGTTAAAAAAGAAAAACCGAACAGGTTTTCTTGTAGACGCTATTTTTTCGGATAATCCGGCGTCCGGATTTTATGAACGCCGTGGATGGATTCCTGTGCCAGGAAATAAGGACCAATATGTCTTTAATCTTCCCAAAAATGTTGATGCAACTATTTTTCAATCAGTAGAAATGCGCCAAACCCCCCTTTTAGAACGAGAAACGTTTAGAAAAAAATATGGAATTGAAGATTAGATGATTTCAATTAAAACGAAGAAACAAAAAATCGCTTTAAGAGCGATTTTTTGAATAGACTTATATATAAGGCTACTGGGTATTGATATTCAAGAAAGGAAGATTGCCGGAGCCGATGTAGTAAGGCAACACGCCGTCCCATTTTCGAACCGCTTCAAGCTGAATAAGTTCTGGTTGAGATTTAAGCGCTTCTGATTGAATCCGAATTGATTCTGCTTCTGCCTGAGCCTGAACAACGGTTTGTTGAGCTTCCAATTCGATACGTCGCAAATCATTAGCTGCACGTAAGGCGTTCTGTTCTGCTGTTTGTTTTGATTCAATCGCGGCATTGAATTCTTCACTAAAACTAAAGTTCACAATGGAAAGGTCATCAAGAATAATATGGTTGCCTTCAAGACGCTGTTCAATATTCTCCCAAATCACGTCATTCACATCACCTCGTTTGGTAATCAATTCCTCGGCTGTGAATTTTGCCGTTGCTGCTTTAACAGATTCTTGGATCGCCGGAGAAATGATGGAGTATTCGTACTCGTCCCCTACCTCTTGAAAAAGTCGATTGACTTCCAACGGATCAACATGATAATTCAACGCGACGGTTGTATTTACGCTCTGGAGATCCTTACTCGCGCTATCGGCATCCGTTTCTAATAATTTTGTACGAACCTCCATTTGATGAACAGAGTCCAAAGGATTAATAAAATGAAATCCTTCTGAAAGAATCTTCTCGCTTACCGCTCCAAAACGAGTGACGACTCCTCTGTTTCCCGAGGCAACAACCGCAAACGGTGAAAGAGCAATCAATACAATAAAAAGAAAAAATAGAATCGGCAAAAAAATCCATTTAGATTTTAATGTCATAAGAAGATAGGTTTAAAAACAATTATGGAGACATTCTATCCCCTCCATTGACTTTTTTCCAAAAAAATGGTTAATGCTTGGTCTCTTTGGTTCCTTTCATGTGTGTTTGCACTGGGAGCTGTACGCAAGTGGAACCTTGCAAATGCTCTTCAACCTCTTACGTTTACGACCATAGAAACAATTATGGTTATACTCGTCGTCATCCGTCCCTACTGGCTTTAGCTGATAGGGATTTTTTATTTCCTCTTTTATTTCCATTCCTTCGCGGTCAACGTATAACCCCAGGATAAAGAACCTACACAAGGGATCACATGGTATAAGCTAAATGAGTATTAAATCGGAGTGTCTTGAACGCTGTAATCATTTTGCAATAGATTAGTTGAAAAGTGAAAACCACAATTTTTTATAAAAAATTTTTAGAATATGGGCTCATTGCGAGAACAAATAAAATATTTCTGTGCTCAGAAGAGGAAAAAGAAGAAGGTGCTTTATTCTTATACGTATTCAATACATCAATAAGATAAGGTCTCTCTGCAGAAAAAGAACCTAAAATTTCGTCAAAGATGTCTTTTTCTGATTTCATCTTTACCCCTAGTAAACGGGCACAGACAAGAGACTCAATTTTCATATCAAGGCTTATTTGTTTAAATGAATCTTGTATGAGTTGGTCGATAAAACGTAACATTTTTTTATACACGTCCTTATGAAAAGAAATGCCTCTGGAATAAAAAAGGGATTCTCCAATAATAGCGTGCGTACACAAATAAAAAATCCTGCGCAAAGAATGAACATCGGATTGATCGATCTGATCTTGAGCGAGTTTAAGATAGATCTTCGGATGAACAGGATCCAATCCGTAAGCCCATTGTGAAAAAAATAAAAAATTTAGAGCAGGAGTAGAAAGAATCGCCATGTCTTCTTGGTGATCCATTAAACGTTGACGTAATGCCACAATATCTTTTATCGGAATAACCAATGGAAGAATCGTACGAACATCTTTGTTAAAAAGAGTTTTTGAAAAAAGTGCCTTACATAAAATACGGTTAATGCGATATAGCATTGGGTACTCGTTTATCTTCTTTTTTCGAAGCGAATCTTTTCTACGATGATGAGCGAATGATTTCTTATAAAGAGATGCATAGAAACGCCGTGTTCCCAAAAGCGTTGGTTTAAAAAAGAAATTCTTGTGTTTAAAGAGGAGATCTTTCGATTTCGAATCAGATAACCATAAATAATGACGTGTAAGCCAATGAATCTTCTTGCTATCATCTAAACGATCCAAATGAGTTGAATAGTATTCCTCAATTTGTAAAGCTATACGTTTTAATCGCTCTTGAGTCGTCATAGAATATATCTATAAATACATTCGTTAAAAACGAATGTATCTTCGTTAAAGATACTTAAGCTGCCAATAATTCATCTTCTTGATTAACTTCTTCATCCTATTCTGGCACAGAAGCATGGAATCCTTCTATTCGAATTTTGCCTTTTATTTGGGGGAATTCCTCTTCTAATGTTTGATAGCATTTGTGAAGTTCATTCTGAAGCTGTTGTTCGGTTATGTTCTGACGTTCCTCTGATTGCGCAAGAACGTAGATAAGAGAGAGCGGATCGGACTCTGTAAAACGGCCAAACCCTTCTCCATGTTCGCTAAAGGCGATTTTTACGGCCAGCAAAAGTGCATCCATTCCCTCGCGTTCATTGAGCACATGCCGGCTGATCGCAAAACCCGTAGGCATCTTTTCCTGCCAAATAGGAGATTCCCTATTCAAATACCCTGTGGTGTCATAGTAAACGACTCGTCCTGGATGATCTCCCGAGGTTTTTAAATGTCCTTTATATTCAATCCCCAACTTAAGAGCGAGATCTTTCGCATAGTCAACAGCGGCTTTATTAGGATCATCAATCCCATGTTCCTTTGCATACAACTTCGACGCTCCGCATCCATCGTGGCTGTAGACTCCCTCAATTTTCGCTTCCTGAAGACGTTGGCGAAAGGCTTCTTGGGCTTCTTCCCCTTCAATCATGATTCCCGACCCTGGAAGGTTAAGCGTTCCTTTGGCAGTACGTTCATCCATGCAGCACAGACAGCGTTTTTCTTTAGTAAAAAAATCCTTGTTGAATTCTGGATGACTCTGAAGATAACGCTCCATTCCTCCGACGTTTGCTATTTCGCGAAGAAGGCGTTTATCTTCTTCTCTTAAGATTTCTTTTGCCCTTTCTGTGCTTGGCCCAAAAGGAATACCTTCGCCAAAATGTGGTTTATACATCATAAAATTTTTAAAATGGTATCATGAATCAAAAAATAATTGGATTGGAATTGGTTTTTCTGAACAAATAAAAAACCTCATCATTCAGATGGGGTTATTGCGTTTTGACTCGTTCTCTTTTACTTCTAAAAGAGCATGGACTCTTCCTACACTCTCAACGTACAGCTTAACGCCATCAAAGATGTGAGGGACTGTATATCCCTTGGGAGGTTCTCCATGCACACCCACTTTGATACAAAAAAGATTCTGTTCATCTTTAGGGGCGGAAGGGTCGCAAATAGAAACTTTGGAAATACCACACGTCACAATATAGTGACTCAATGGATAGATCTCTTGAAACGAGCGAGTAAACCGCTTCATGACACAATAGGCATCGGAATAGGTATTTGGTTGCATGCAGCCTCCAAAAAAATGTTCTCTTTTCCGAGAGAATACTCTCAAACTATTTATCATTGGTCAATAAACCTCTATAATTTCGTTTATAAATATCTTCTCGATTTCTTTAAAATGTTATTGATATGCTTAAAAATCGTCTTTTACTTGCTGTGATCATGCTTGTCGTTTTCATCACGGGAACCGGATATATCATCTATACAGAAAGACCCGTCATGAATACGGATAAAAATGAATTTGGAAATGCCAACGACCTATCTGACTCAACGACTCCATCAGATCAGTTGTTTTCAACGGTTTATTCAATGACAGACGTCCAAGCGCACGATTTAGAGGAAAGCTGTTGGACAAGCATAAACGGAAGCGTATACGACCTAAGTACCTGGGTTTCCAGACATCCTGGAGGAGCGAAAGCGATTATCAGTCTTTGCGGAACAGACGGTTCGGAACGTTTTGAACAAAAACACGGAACATCCACGGCTGCTCAAACAGCCCTTGTTCTGTTAAAAATAGGAACGCTTGATAGCACCAGCATTGCCACCGAATAAACATTTTATGAAAGAAATTTCTTCTTTGATGATCCGTTATACCGCGTGCCTTCTTTTTTTATGGTTCGGTATCCAACAACTGACAGATCCAAATTCTTGGGTCGTTTTTCTTCCTGAATGGACAGGTTATTTCCCTATTCCTTCTGAGATGCTCATACAACTCAACGGATGGATGGAAGTGGTATTAGCACTTATGTTGGTCATGGGCCTTTATACAAAATTTGTTGCACTCGTTTTAGGCGCACACCTGATGGGAATCGCACTGTCTGTAGGACAAGCCACAGGCGTACGCGATGCTGCATTGGCTCTTTTTACTCTCTCTCTTGTTTTTTCACATCCAGACATCTGGACTATTGATCGTCGTTTCCAAAAAACAGTCAACATATCTTAAAACCACATGCCACATCCTCTGGTTGAAGGAAGAAATCTTAAAAAAGCCTATGGTCTGCAAGTCGTCTTGGATGATCTTTCTTTTTTGATAACAGAAAAACAAAAAATCGCCCTCATTGGTAGAAACGGCGCTGGAAAATCCACCCTCTTAAAAATTCTTACTGGTTCAAAACAAGCGGATTCTGGAGAAATCTTCTTCTATCCGCAGGCACAGGTTGGAATCGTGGAACAACATGAGGTGCTTCCTTGCGAAAAAACAACGCTCGAACATCTTGAAAGCAAATGTGATAAACCTGAATGGGAAATACGCAAACAGTCTGCACAATTTGGACTACGAGCAGAACATCTAGAAAAACCACCCGCTCTTTTATCCGGTGGCTATCAAATGCGGGTGAAGCTTGTGGCAATGTTATTACAGGAACCGAACTTGTTGCTCTTAGACGAGCCAGTCAATTATCTGGATCTGCAAACGCTTCTGTTATTAGAACAATTCCTGCAAACATATAAAGGAGCATTTTTGGTTGCCGCTCATGATCGGACATTCCTTCAGAACACCTGTCATCATACATTTGAAATTGAACGAGGAAGATTAACCAGTTACAAAGGAACGGTAGGAGACTATCTAAACTTCAAACAAGAACAACGAGAATACGAATTAAAAACCAATAAAAAAGTCTCTCGTCAAATCGCACACCAACAAACCTTTGTTGACCGTTTTCGTTATAAAGCCAGTTTAGCCACTCGTGCCCAAAGTAAAATAAAACATATTGAAAAATTAAGAAGAAGAATCACTCAGATTGATCCAAAACTCGCAACGACGCATATTACCATCCCCTCTCCTCACGTGATTCCGGGTTCCGCTGTGCGTGTGCAAAATCTAAGTATCGGTTATGACCAACATGTTGTAGCAGATCACATTGATTGCGAAATCATGCGAGGAGAAAAAGTCGTCATTGCCGGGGAAAATGGTCGGGGAAAATCAACGTTTCTTAAAACACTTGCCGGACGCATTTCCCCATTAAGCGGATCAGTAAAATGGTGGCACAAAGCCAACATCGGTTATTACGACCAAAAAACAGAAACAACACTCATTCAAAAAGAAACGGTCTTGCAGTATTTAACCCGCATGGCGCTTTCAGAAGCTTCGGGTGAAAGAATTCTCATGATGGCTGGAAATTTTTTGTTTCGAAATGATGATCTAGATAAACCAACAAGTGTTCTAAGCGGAGGCGAACGCGCTCGTCTGTGTCTTGCAGGAATTCTTCTACATGAACACAACGTTCTCTTGCTAGACGAGCCAACCAACCACTTAGATGTCGAAACAACCGAAGCACTCGCTCTTGCCCTTAAAGCTTATACAGGAACGGTTGTGATCATTTCCCATTCTCGAACCTTTGTGAATACTCTGGTTGATAAGGTCTTTGAAATCCGAGGGGGAACACTGCGGCGTTATATGGGTTCCTACGAAGAGTACGTGGAGGACTTGGGAATCCTCATGGAAGAAGAAACGGCTGTTATTGAAACCGAAAAAGAACACAAGTCCCAAACGTCCTTATCGGCTGTTGAACGGAGCGAATATTATACGCGCGTGAAAGAGTATCAGCGTTCCCAAGAAAAAATCGATAAAAAAATGAAAGAGATTGATACAGAAAAAAGTACTCTCCTGGCCTACTTTTTTGACCACCCCACAGAATACGCCCCCTCTAAATCACAACGACTTGAAGAGCTAAGTGAACAACTTTCGGATCTTGAAAGACAATGGTTGAATGATCAAGAACAAATTGAATCTATAAGGTCTAAGCTTGAAAAATAAGGGTTTAACCTTGCTTCCTTGACAAGAAGCGTTTAATGACGTAGTGTTCAGCGATTAACGTCACAAATTTATAGAACATATGAATAATTTTAATCGTGGTGGAGGCGGAGGCGGTGGAAGAGGTTTTGGTGGAGGTGGTTACGGAGGCGGAGGCGGTGGAGGATATCGTGGTGGTGGAGGTAGATCTGGAGGTGGAGGTGGTTACCGTGGTGGAGGCGGATTTGGTGGAGGTCCTAAACCTTCCTTTAGCGCTCGTTGTAACGAATGCGGAGATGCCTGTACTGTTCCATTTAAACCAAATGGAAGTAAGCCTGTCTTATGTAACGATTGTTTTCGTGCAGAAGGCGGTGGTGGAGGCGGATTCGAAGAAAAGCGTTTCGACCGAAAACCTTCCTATCAATCGACTCCAAGATCTTTTGACAAGCGTCCTTCTGGAGGCGACCTCAAACCAGATCTTGCAGCTATCAACAAAAAACTCGATCAAATTCTCGCCATTTTAAAACCAGCGACATCTATGCCAGTTCCTGCTGATCAAGCAATGGATGAAGGCACCTGGTTTGAAGACGAGGATGAAACAGAAACAGAAGAAATTGAATAAACAAAAATCACTGGCATTCGTGCCGGTGATTTTTGTTTTAGGTATGAACGCTCTTTTCGTCTATAATAGAAGACATCTTTATGAACCCATTCAAACAAGCGTTTTTATTTACAGGTGGAGTACTCGTTATTCATGGAATCCTTCTGTTAACGGGAGGATATCGTATTCCTCAAATAGACTCTCCCATGCACGTTCTTGGTGGATTTGCTATGGCCTTGTTTGGTTTAGCGATACATCGGGTCGTATCCACAAGCTATCACACCAAACATTCTCCTGTTTGGTATCACTATATGTTCGTTGTAGGGTTTGCCATGCTCATTGGGATCGCTTGGGAATTCCATGAATATATTTTGGATAATACAGTGAATCTCTGGTATAACCTTCCAAAATCACAGCCTTCTCTAGGCGATACGATGAAAGACTTTCTGAATGATTGGATTGGAGCGAGCATCGCCTTTTACTTTTTTAAAAAAAACGGATAAACGTTTCTTTATAAAAATCTCCTTTTTTTAAGGAGATTTTTATTTTTAGTGTTGATGTGTATGAATAGTATCCATTTTTTCTATTGGATGTTTCGTTCTTGTATAAAACCAAGCGGCACACAGGGTTGAAATAGGCACTGCTAAAATTAAGGCAGTGCTTCCCACAAGAGTTCGAACGATTTCTTCTGTAATCATCTGTCCATTTAGAATAATCCAGTAAGGAACGTGACCATCATTCACAGAAAATAATAATAACAAAGGAAGTGAGGCACCAACGTAGGCCAGAGCAAGAGTATTCACTAGAGAAACGATGTGTTCTTTTCCAACGTCTATTCCTGCGTGGTACAGTTTTTTAAAATCTCGGATCCCTGCTGCGGCCAAATTTTTAATCGTAGCTGTTTGTGCTGTGGTCACGTCATCAAGCACCCCTAAAATACCAATAATAATTCCTGCTAATAGAAGTCCTCGGAGATCGATGTTAGATAATCCTGCAAGACTTAATGTATAGGCATCTTCTGTTCCCAGACCAAATAACTTTGCGGTGTAGACAAAAAACTGAGAAAGACCTAAGGAAAGTGTCAGTGTTATAAGAGTGCTCATCAGAGCGATCGTTGTCTGCTTTGAAAACCCATGCGCAAGACTAAGAGATAAAATAGCAATAATAAAGGAGGAAATACAAGCAATCACGAATGGAGGCGCTCCATGAACGATCGCTGGAACAGTGTAAAAAGAGAGAATCAACAGACTCGCGAGTAATCCCAAAATAGAAGTAAATCCCTTCTTCCCTGCAAAAATAATACCCGAAAGAAAAAAGAGAGTAAGTAAAAATCCTACAGATGGCAAGCGGTATTTGTCTGTAATGATATAACGCGTTTCGCCTACAAAGGCATCCGTCTTCAGTACCACCACCTTCTCTCCCAGGTGCAAATCATCGGCATTTGTAGAAGCATTATCAGAATATTGCGCTTGGACATCCCATCCTGAACCTGTGTTCAAATGAACGGTTACGCGTTTTAGTTGTTGATCAGTAAAAAGTGGGTCCGACTCTACGACAGTTGAAATTTCTTTTACAACACCAACAAAATAGGTATCCTTTTGGTCATCCTCTTCTTGAATTTGCGCTTGAACAGGAAAAAGAAAAACAACCCCTGTTCCAATAAAGAAAACACTTAAAAAAAAGAAAAAACGTTTCATATAATTTGTCTCTCTATCATAAAGGTATGAATCAAACCAAACAAGCTATAGCGCTCACATAATTTAAAAACCATCCTCTCGGATGGTTTTTAATTCAGAGTTAATTTAATTCAAGAGTCCGCTTTAATTCCCTCAATTCTTTTTGTGTCAGCGGTCGTGTTTGGCCAGAAGGAAGATCTCCCAGCTCAATATTCATCACTCTGGTTCGTCTGAGAGCTTTGACCTCATACCCTAACTGTTCGCACATTCGACGAATTTGGCGATTGCGTCCTTCGGTTAAAATAATCTGGAATCGCTGATCAGCGATTTTTCTCACTTGAGCCTTTTTTGTCAGGGTTCCCAGAATCATCATACCTTCTGACATCACCCGCAGATCTTCTCGTCTGACAGGTCGATCAACCGTCACAAGATATTCTTTCTCGTGATGATAGCGAGGATGCGTGATTTTTTCTGAAAGCGCCCCGTCATTTGTCAAAATAAGCAAACCGCTTGATGCTACGTCTAATCGACCAACCGGAAATAAATGATTTTCTAAATTCAAGAAAGATCGTACGCTATCTTTCGTAAAGGGGTCAACAGAAGTAATAATCCCAACAGGTTTATGAAAGGCAAGATAGATAAGCTGAGGCCGTTTTTTTTCGATTCCTCGTCCTGAAACCACAATGTCATCCCGATCATCAACCTTCAATCCCAACGTGGCTACAGCCCCATTCACTTTCACCTTACCTGAGGCAATCAACGCGTCTGCCTGCCTTCGTGAACAAAACCCTCGTTCAGATAAATATTTATTCAAACGTGTTTGCATACGCAAGAAATCTTAACGGTTTTGTCGACGTCTTGGTCCCCATGATTTTGCTCGTCTTTGTGGAGGTCTTCCACCTCCTCGTCTTTGTGAAGAGGCGGATCTTTCAGATACTTGAGTCGCTTTTCGTTCAATCAGTTCTCCGCTGCTTGTTTTAACAGGAAGTGTTGCGCGAATAAGACGCTCGATTTGGGCAATATCATTTTTTTGTTCTGGAACAGCAAACGAAATAGCCTTTCCAGATCGTCCTGCACGGCCTGTACGACCAATACGATGAACGTAATCTTCCAACTGGTCAGGAAGATCATAATTGAGAACCAATTCGATGTTTTTTACATCAATTCCGCGTGAGGCAATATCGGTGGCAACCATGACGCGATATCTTCCAGAAGAAAATCCTTTTAATGCCTCCTGCCGTTGGGCTTGGGAACGATTTGAGTGCATTTCTGCGGAAGAATGTCCCATGGATCTGATAAGCTGCGCCAATTTCTTTGCTCCGTGCTTGGTTCGACTAAACACGAGAACCGTGCCTTTGTATTCTTTGAGAAGACGTGTGAGCAGAGGAATTTTTTCATCTTTTGGAACCATGTAGACTTCCTGATCTACCAGTTCAGCCGTTGTTCCTGCGGGCGCTACTTCGATACGCAACGGCTTTTTCATATACTGCCGAGCGATAGAAGCAATCTGTTCTGGCATGGTGGCAGAAAACAACATCGTTTGACGATCTTCTGGGACGTTTGTCAAAATCCTCTTTAACTGAGGGGCAAAACCCATGTCTAACATGCGATCGGCTTCATCAAGAATCAAAATTCCTATTTGATCCAATTTCACTTGTTTTTGATCCATTAAATCGATAAGTCGTCCTGGTGTTGCCACAATGACGTGAGGTTTTGCTCTTAACTGTCTGATTTGCGGATTGATGTTTGCTCCGCCAATCAAGAGGGCTGTGCGCAATCCCAATGGACCGGCAAGTTTCGCAAGCGTTTCAACGACTTGAGTCGCTAATTCACGCGTAGGAAGCAGGACAAGGCCTCCTTTTCCTTTTGCGGACATTTGCTGCAATAAAGGAATAGAAAACGCGAGTGTTTTTCCTGTTCCTGTTTGGGCAATTCCCACGACGTCCTCTCCAGAAGTGGCAATAGGAATGGCCTTAAATTGAATAGGGGTTGGATGTTTAAATCCAAGAGCCTCGAGACGCTCTAACAGACTGGGGGCAATTCCCAGACCATAAAAGTCTTGGGTTGGAAGTTCTTCTCTGGACATACGGTGTGTAAATAATGAGTGAATGAATTTTTTAGATAATGAAAACGAGAGTAAACTTTGTATAAATAAGATTATGAAAAAATATCCGAGACAATTCCTCCGCTACATCGTTGTGTTTCTCATGATCCTAGCGATCCTCCCTTTCGGTCTGGCGATGAAAGAAAAAAAGAAGATCTATCAAAGTGGTGAGGATATAAAACCACAATCAGTGGGTATTGTGTTTGGGGCCGGATTAACTCCACAAAACACTCCTTCAGATGTTCTTATGGATCGTCTGCGTGTGGGAGCTCAACTGTATCATCAACGAAAAATCTCTTCTGTCCTCGTCTCAGGAGATAATCGATTTGAACAATACAACGAACCTGAAGTCATGAAGCAAACATTGGTACAAACGTTTCTCATCCCTGAGAAGGATATCTATGCCGATTTTGGAGGCAGACGAACGTTTGATACCTGCAAGCGGGCTCACGATCTATGGGGTATCGAACACGCCGTATTAATTTCCCAAGAGTTTCACCTGCCTCGCGCCATCTGGACCTGCGAAACGCTTGGAATCGAAAGCATTGGTGTTTCTGCCACACTACAACCTTACATAAAAGAGACCTTGTTCAAATTAAGAGAGACAGCCGCGATCTATAACGCGTTCTTAGATCTTTATCTTGTGACCCCTTCTTATCTAGATGGACCTTTTATAAAAGATCTTGATGAGAAATAAATTAATGAACCGAAAGGATACGATAGGACACCATTCCCTTATCTGTGTTTATCTGAATCTCTTCGCCCACGGAACGTCCCATCAGTTTAGAACCTAAGGGGGATTTAAAAGACAGACGTCCTTTCAAAGGATCTGTTTCTTGAGGACCCACTATTTGAAACTGTTTCTCTGGTCCTTGTAGGGAACGAACAAGAACGGTTGAACCCATTTGAACGATTCCCTTGTCTTCGCCCAGAGGAACCTCGATGAGGATGGCTTGCTTCAATTTTTCTTGAATCGAAGTCACCTGATCATGAAGTTTGCGCATTCTTCCTTTTGCTTCTTGGTATTCGGCATTTTCAGAAAAATCTCCAAATTCACCCGTACGTCGCACATCTTCAATCGCTTGCGGTAATTCAGCCTGTTGGATCTGGGCTAAACGGTATTCAAGCTTTTTTATTCCTTCGTGCGTAAGATAGACAGGTTCAGATTCCTGAAGAAGTTGTTTCATTTTCTGTTTTGGCCGAAATGGAAGTTGCATATGTCTACCCCTCTTGAGAGGAATCAAGCGATCTGAGAAAAAAAGGTATTCCCTTTTTTTGCAAATCAACACGATATTCTACATACTCAACAATTTTTTGAGCGACATCAATTCCTGTTGCTTTGGTAATACCTTCCAATCCAGGCTGGGAATTCACCTCGATGATGACGGGGCCTTTCTTGGTACGAAGAATATCCACTCCAGAAATATCCAATCCTAAACCAAAACTCGCGTCCAATGCCATCTTTACCTCTTCTTGTGTAGGTTCGATGGCTTTCACGCTTCCGCCCTGGTGAAAATTAGATCGAAATTCTCCTTTTTTTGCCGATCGTTGCATCGTGGCGACCACCTGTTTACCAACGACGAATAAACGCAAATCTTTACCCTTTGCTTCGGCAATATATTCTTGGATCTTAATCGGTTCTGATTTGCTCCGCTTAAGCAAATGTTCAACAACCGGTTTTAATGAACGCTTCGACTCGGCAATAAAAATTCCCGACCCTCCGGACCCATAAGCAGATTTTAAAATAACAGGATATCGAAACTCATTCATGACGACATCTAATTGCTCCTCTCCAAACAACACCACGGTTTTAGGCATGGGAATCTGATGATGATGAAGAAGTTGCAAGGTACGTATTTTATTCTTTGCTCTATGAACCGCTGAATGTGTATTGATCACGAGATACCCTTGAAGTTCGAACTGGCGAATGAGTGAAGCTGGAATAGAAGGGTCAGAAGAAAAGCTAGGACGGACAACAACGACATCGTACTTTGGAAGAGGTTTGCCGGAACCAAAAAGAGATTCTCGTTGACCATCGTACATAATGTACAGATCATGTTCATGAAGAATAGTGACTCGATGTTTCATGGCTCGAGCCTTTTTCATAAACATCTTTGTTCCTGGAAGAAGGGTCTTTTTTTCCTGTTCAAAGACTAAAATAGCGATATGCATAAATTCAATAAGACATTCGTGGAGAAGATACGCTGTTTAACCCTTTTCGACAAGGGTCTCACCCCCTTTTAGCCTTTTTCTCTCCTAAACACACCATTACGTCAGAAATATTTATTCCCGTCTTTCCAGTCTTTATCGCTGTCTTTATTTTCTGAAAAAAAGAAAAGCTATTATTGTCATCCAAAAATGTTTTTATTTGCAGCTGTCTTCTTCTCACAGAAGCTTTTACTAAGTCATCAGCAAGAGCTCCGGCAACAGGACTGTTGTCTATTCCGTCAGAAGCACAAGAAAGAACCAAACACTGGTCTGGCAATGTTTCCAAAGCTCCAAGAACAAACTCTTGATTTCTCCCTCCTTTTCCGTTTCCTTGAATGGTAACGGTTGTTTCTCCAGCGGCGACCAACGCCTCGCCAGGCTTTGCTAAACCAGCAAACCATTTTCCGCTCTCACGTGCTTCCCCCGTTAATGTAGAAGAATAAATACGCGAATGGTACCCGATCTTTTGTGCGTGAAGGTTCATGGCTTCAACCGCCATTTGATTATTTACCATCAACTCATTGGTCACATGAGAAAAAAAGATCGGATCTTTTGGTGTCTCCCTCAAATCACAGTGCGTTAACTGACACTGATGCAGAACATGATATTTTTTTAAAATACGCTGAGCGTCTTTAACCGTCGTTGTATCTAAAACCGTCGGACCAGAAGCAACGCAAGAGAGATCATCGCCAGGAACATCTGAAAAAATCAAACCAACAACGGTCGCTGGATAGGCCAAGCGCGCAAGTTGACCCCCTTGGATTTCAGATGTGTGTTTGCGAACGGTATTGAGTTCTTGAATCGTTGCTCCACGGTTGATCAGGGCGTGGGTGATGTTTGTCATATCATCACATGTAAGTTGATGCGGCCAGCACAGCAATGCTGATCCTCCCCCAGAAACAATGACGATGACAAGATCTTTAGAATCAACCCCTTTCAGAATTCCGAGTATCTCTGCTGTTGCACGAATATTGGTAAAACTTGGCAAAGGGTGAGTGCCAATCAAACTCTTCATGCGCTTGAGAGGTCCACCATTTACATCCAAGATGATTCCGTCGGTAATCCAAGAACCCAATATGGATTCGAGTGTTTTCGCTGTCTCATACGCGGCTTTTCCAATGCCGATGACAAAGATCCGACGATATTCGCTCAGATGATAAGGTTTTTGATGAACGAATAACGTGTCTCCTGAACGTTTTATCCCCTGCTTCACGATAGACGTTGTCTCCACGGCTTTCAGGCCTGCAAAAAGAATACTCAGAGCATCTTTGCGCAAAGACGTTGTCGCAAGTTCTTTTTTATTTAAGATCTTCAGGCTCATACACTGATCTAAGTATACCACCATTAAACCATATAAGCTTTCGTTTTCGACGTCTAAAATAAAAACAGACCCGAAGGTCTGTTTTTTCTTTACCACTCGTCACCATCGTCGGTGTCACCCATATCGAGATCCATGTCGTCATCATCGGCGTCCATGTCCTCGTCATCGGTGTCCTCATCATCGTCCCATTCATCATCGCCTGAGACGAAACTGTATTGATACAGCATAACGTTGTGGCTCGAAACCCAAAGGTCTCGAAGCCTCAAGGATTTTTATGAATTAGTATACCTAAAGGCTTAGGTGCCCATCATCATACCCGAGTCTAGATCAATCACTCAAGAGGCTGTCAAGAGATCGTTGCAAAACTCGCGATCTTGCCTTTCACGGGCGCCCAGGCACCCCATAAGACGTACGTTTGTGGTACGTCTTATGGGGTGCCAGCCCGTTCAAGGCAATCTCATCGAGTTTTGCAACGATCTCTATCAAGAATTCCGTAACGTATGCTATGGTAAAAAGAAAAAAATCCCTTTTTTGTTATGAAAATAGCCACGAAACTCTTGCGATGGTATCGAGTCCATGGACGTGATCTTCCTTGGCGACATACACGAAACCCCTATCACATTTTAGTAAGTGAAATGATGCTGCAACAAACGCAAGTGGAACGCGTAAAACTCTTTTATCGTCGATGGATCAGACAATTTCCAACCTGGAAACATCTTGCCCAAGCCTCAACGCAAGAAATTATTCATGCATGGGCAGGTCTTGGATATAATAGACGTGTACTCGCCCTAAGAGACATCGCGCAAAAAATCTCTCAACACGGCGTTCCGCGCACGCAAGAAGAATGGATGGCGTTAAAAGGAATTGGTCCTTATACAGCCGGAGCCGTCAGCGTCTTTGCGCAAAAAAAACGGGTGTTGCCTATAGACACCAATATTCGACGCGTACTTGGACGCGTGCTGTTAGGAAAACCTTTTAGCGATCTCCAAGATGATAAAAAAATCCAAAAACTAAGCGAGGATTTCCTCCCGCATCGGGGAGCCTACTATGACGTTCCTCAGGCGCTCTTTGATCTAGCAACAATGACGTGTACCAAAGTTCCTGATTGCACACGATGTCCGTTACGTGAGCAATGCAAAAGCTCTAAACTTTTTTTAAGCGGAACGGTAAAAATACCTAAACGCATGACAAAAGCTTCTAAAGAACGTCGACACAGAAATAAACCCTATCCTGACCGCATTTATCGTGGACGAATTTTAAAAATAGTCCGCGAAAAAACGAAGATATCCATTGAAGCAATAGGTCCTCTCATTGATAAGACCTACAACCATCACCTTGACCAGGTCTGGATGAAATCCATGATTCAACGGCTTTCTCAAGAAGGCTTTATTAAACAAAAAGGAAATAATCTCTTTCTATGACATCGTTTGCTCAAACGGTATACGCTATTGTTCGAAACATTCCCAAGGGAGAAACCATGACGTACAAACAAGTCGCCATGGCAACCGGACGACCAAAGGCGTATCGGGCTATAGGAAATATCCTTAACAAAAACGATGATCCGCTTATTCCTTGCCATCGAGTCATTCGATCAGATGGAACAACAGGAGGATATAACCGTGGTGCAGAAAAAAAGAAGGAACGGCTTCGTGAAGAAGGAGCTCTTAAATAAAAATACAGATGTAAGACACATCTGTATTTTTCTTTTACTCCACGGTCCTAATATTTGGCTCGCGAAAGTCGGGTACGAAAGAATTTTTCGTACGCTTTCTTCACGGTCGATCAGTTATTCACCCATCGATCGTGTTGAATTTGCTGCACCCCAAATCGGGTTTACCGCGGGGCTCTGACAACATCACAACAGTAATATTGGTTCTAAGCCCTAGACCAAATGTTTGCCCAAATTAGTTCCATGGAGCTAAAGGTAGGGTAAAACATTTTTCAAAATCAGGAAAGCGGATTCAAAAAAATTAAATACAATAAATCTCTATTGGGTACGGAGGGACTGGTACTGGTTTAAAGGGATAAACGTATTTTTTTCTGTAGAATTTTCCATGTCGAAATCAACTAGTTTTACTTTTGGCTCAAGAGGGTCAGAAATAAACTCGTTTGTTTGAGGAGAAACCTCCGGTATGACTTCTTCCTGCGTGTGAGATTCGACTATTTGTGTTTGTAAAATAGAGTGTTCCTCCCGTTCTTCTTCAACTGAAGAAGTGGCAAAGAGAACGAACACTCCCACCATCATTCCTCCAGCGATCAAGGGAGCTGTGTAGGTAAATACTCTGTCCCAACGAGTGATTTTGTTGTGTTCAGATACAAAACCAAAAAAACGTGAACACAAAAGTTTACGACGAAGCTCATAACGATGGGACGGATCTCCTGGAAGATCTACAGAACCCATTGTTTCAAGTAATTCTTCAATATTGAGCATTTTGCGGGACATACTGTTGAGAAAAAGAAGTTTGTTGTTCTTGCATTTCAAGAATCGTTGAATCTTGAATCATTAAAGATTGTAATTTTTTTAATGCCCGGTGAATGTGTGACTTAACTGTTCCCTCTTTCATGCCAATCGTTCCTGCAATCTCGGGAATCGTCATGTGAGAAAAAAATCTTAACGTAAGAATCGTCTGTTGACGCTGATTTAATTTGGTCATCATCTTTCTTAAAAGATCGATTTGAGCCTCAAGCTCCTGAGCATCCTCTCCTATTTTGTAAGCGATATCAGGCCTGAAATCCTCACGACCAATGAGTTCTGGTGCCTCCTCTGTCGTGATTTCAAGATATTTAGAACGATTTCGATAGTAGTTCGCCACTTGAGCGACAGCGATGGCAAACAACCAAGATTTAAAAGCGACTCCTTTACGTGGTTTATACCGGTAGAGATTCTTCAACGCCTGAAAAAACGTTTCGCTCGTTAAATCCTTAGCTAATTCTACATTTCCTGTGCGGTTATACATAAACCCAAAAACGGGTTGGTAGTAGGTATCATACAACCGCCCGAATGCTTCTGGGTCTGATTGTGCTTGAGCAATCAGCTGTTCATCCATAGTTTTTCAGATTACAAGTTAACTTGAATCTAAATGCGAAGGTCTCATTGTAAAGAAAGTTCAGAATCATTCGACCTTGCACAAGTATATCGCCAAGGATCTTGAATCGTTGCATGGATATCTATAATTTATTAAATGTAAGGTATTTTCATAAAAAGAAAAACCGACCAGTCAATGACGGTCGGTACATAAGAGATTATTTACTTGGAGGTCTTATAGGAACAAGTTCCTTAGACTCCTTATACGATTTATATATTCCAGGAAGCTTCTCACCAAGAATTACCAGACTCGGAGCGATCAACTCCTGAAATTCTTGTTCTGTGTCGGGATAGAGATCGATCGCGGGCAATCCCCGGTCACTGCGCTCTTGTTGAGCCCTCACATTTGTCCAGAGAGCATCTTGTGGTTTCTCCAAACCCGTCTCGAGCCAATGAAGTTCATCGCGGTCCGTATGAATCAGTTGCTCAAGCTTATACCTGAGGGCATATCGCAGATGTTGATCAGATAGGGGTTCCAGACCCAGTTCTGTACGAATCTGAGCTTCACGCGCAGGAGAAACGTCTCCGCGCGTAAGAAAGGTAAAAAACCACAGAAAACTCGGTATCTTGTCTAATTCTTCCTTGGAAGCTGTTGCACTGTTTTTCCAGAGCAACACTGGATCGGGCGCGGAACGTCCCTGAAACACATCCAGAACGATTTTCTGTTCTGTCGTAAGACCTTCGGCCTTCATGTTCACGGGAAGCCCCAGAAGGAATCGCCCAAACTCACGTTCAAAGACCAATGCCCCATCCATCCCGTGACGATTCCCAAACGTATCCAGCATCTGCACCCAAAACGCTTTGAGGACTGGATCGTTCAGGCGCCGGACATGCCACAGATAGGTGAACAGAAGATTTCCACTCTCGTTACTCGAGGATCCCCACATATCCGTCGACCAACCAGCCATATTGCCGGCATGTCCGCCAGCAATCGTCCTGATGACTTCGATGGAGTTCTCACCCTGATTGATCGGGAAAGCCTCATTGATAAACTGCCGAGCCCGCTCGAAATACATCTCTCTAGCAGATGTGTCGTCTTTCACGAGCTGATACAGTTCAATGGATCCACGAATCGGAGAGTTATAACATCCTTCCCCACAGGAAACCCAGATCAGCACGTTTGCCTGCGGAAACTTGAGATACCTGGAGGCGTAAATCTTCGCCTCTTTCGGATGAGATTTGGCGAAAATTACGATATCCCTGACAATATCATCCGAATCTCGATCGTATTGCTGGGTCTCCCATTCTTTCAAACGACGATCGATCAATCCGGACATGAAACTCGCATCCCCCCTTCTGGCAAGGGATCGGATATCTTCTGGAGAAAGAACATCCTCGATCTGCCACCCGTGTGTAACACAGATATGCCTGGCGGCGTTCATCTTGTGCTGATCAAAAGCAAAATGGATGACATCTTTGGTTCGAGAAATCTGATCTGCTTTCACCATCTTGGTAGTGGCGTCCGTGAGAGAGGTAAGATCCCCTGTCAAGACAGCGATCAGCGCAACGGCCTTCCACTCGCCCTTCTTGACGAGTTTTTGGGAACATCGCTTTACATCCTCCATCTTTCCAAGTTCGATCCAGATCTGGGCCGCGTCCCAATGACGATTGGCAGCCTCCAGAGCCTTGGCCTCCTCGACATTAGGTTTTTTCTTCTTAGCCTCTTCCGGTGTGACGTAAGAGGCAGACGAATACGTCCAGTTGGCATTCCACACTGTCGGATCCCCAATGAAAGGATCGGGCTTGGAGGGGTCGACCTTGAAGTCCTTGGCGTAAACCAGAATGTTCTCGGGAGATGGCAGCGCAGCTCGCTCTTTCACCATCTTGGCAAACTCTGTTCGCCAGGCTTCCACCGCCTCCTTGGTGGAAAAGGTAGTATCGACCTCCGGTTCCGGAAACGGAGTCGGAGTGACAACAGGCTCCACGGGTACGGGAGCTGACGATCGGGAACAAGAAAAAGAGAACAAAATCCCAAAAACAAGCAAGAACTTCATGTAATGCACGATTCTTACCTCCTGTTGTTTTAAAGAACTCAACACACAAACTGTTCATGTGAAGAAAACAAAATAGCCTATTTTGGCTATTTTGTCAATGAATAGAGATAAATTTACTCCTACACATCATTCATATCGCAACGCTTCTGTAGGACTCAATTGCGCTGCGCGACGGGCGGGATAAATTCCAAAAACCAAACCGATAATCGTAGAAACAGCCGCAGCCAAAAATACAGCATCCAATGGAACGATAATGACCCAAGACGGAAGAAAAAAGTGCACCAAAATAGAACCCACTGCCCAGGAAAGAAAAGAACCAAACAATACTCCGATCAATCCTCCAAAAAGAGTGAGCAGTACGGATTCCACTAAAAATTGTTCCAAAATTTCCCTAAATGTTGCTCCAACCGCCTTGCGCAAACCGATCTCGCGTGTACGTTCTGTCACAGAAACCAGCATGATATTCATGATCCCGATTCCTCCCACAACCAAAGAAATAGCGGCGATGGAAGACAGAAGAATCGTCAAAACGCTTCCGATCACACCGATTGTTTCGGTGGCATCTTCTTGTGAACTCACAAAAAAATCATCTAAGGCTGGATCATCGTTAGAATTATTGATCTCATGAGTATCGCGTATAAGATAACGCAATTCTTCTTTCGTCTGTTCAATATCTCCAATCGCTCGTGCAGAAATAAAATTAACATAGTCAACTCCCAACACATCTCGTTGCATGGTCGTTACAGGAATGGTGACTTGCTTATCTAAGTTTTGAAAAAAACGGGAACCCTGTTTTTCATACACTCCGATCACCCGATAAGAATTGGATTTGATCTTGATTCTTTCGCCAACCGGATTTTTTTCACCAAAAAAGTCTTCTGAAATCTCTGTCCCCAATACGGCAACATTGCTATAGGAATCTACATCCGAACCCTCTAAATCCGTACCGTAAAGCATCTCAACAGGAAAAATTGTTGAATAAAATTGATCTGTTCCTCGAACTTGAATAAATTCGTTTATTTCTCCATAAGAAACAGGAATCGTCGTGAATAAAGCCGGTGAAACAGAACTGAAAAGACCTGAACGCCTCATGGCTTGCATGTCATCCAAATTAATCGTCTGTTCCATAAAGGGATCTGGTGGACCGGAACTGTGGTCACCGCTGGAAGGCTCCACAAAAACCAGATCCGAACCCAAATCCGACACTTCGGAAAGAATATACTTCTCCGCCCCCTGGCCGATAGACAACATCAAAATAACGGCTGCAATTCCAATGACAATCCCTAGAATCGTTAGAATGGAACGGGATTTCGTTCTTAAAAGGGATTCGCTCGCTGTGGCAAAAAGGTCCTGATATTTCATACGTGCTATTTGTTATAGCCACCGCGTCGAGGATGCATATTTTGTTTGTCTGATTCCATCACCCCGTCTCGAACACGCAAAATTCTGGAAGCATATTGTGCTGCCTCTTCTTCATGGGTGACCATCACAATGGTATGTCCTTGCGCATGCAAATCAGCCAACAGATCCAAAATTTGAGATCCTGTTTTGGTATCTAGATTTCCGGTTGGCTCGTCGGCGAAAATAACCGATGGCTCATTGACCAAAGCTCTGGCAATGGCCACACGTTGCTTTTCCCCTCCTGAAAGCTGGTTAGAAAAATGATTGCGTCGGTGCTCCATCGACACAGCCTTGATCGCCTTGTTCGTACGCAACGCCCGTTCTGTTTTGGACAACGTTCCATAGACCAAAGGAAGCATGATGTTTTGATAGACCGTGGACTTACTGAGCAAATTAAACGCTTGAAAAATAAATCCTACTTTCTGCTGCCTGAATTTTGCCAATTGATCTTGAGAAAATTCCTGAACGTTTTTCCCTTCGAACAAATATGTGCCGTCTGTAATCGTATCCAAAAAACCCATGATCTGCATCAGTGTCGATTTCCCCGAGCCCGATGGTCCCATAATGGCCACAAACTCCCCTTTCTGAATTTCAAATGAAACTCCGCCAAGGGCATGAGTCACAACATCCCCGTTGACATAGTCTCGGGTAATATTTTCAAATTTCATCAAAGGAGTAGACATGCTTATTCCTCGGTTACCTCTCGAACAATGACTTCGTCCCCTTCACGGAGTCCGGACAAAATTTCAACACGACCCAAATCCCCTCGAAGACCTATTTCAACCTTACGTTCTTCTGGCACGCCATTGATCAATAAACGTACATAGCTTATTCCTTCTTTTTCAAACACTGCACGCTGTGGAACAGACAGAACCTGATCTTTCTGCTGGGTGGTAATAATAAGATCTGCTGATAATCCCGGACGTAATGCAATACTTTGATCAAAAGCATCCAAATACACACTTACTTCATAGTAGACGACGCCTTCGATGAGTTTTTCTGCCGGATCAATTTTAACCACGTGCCCCGTCAGTTCTACAGAAGAATCAAAAGCATCAAACGTAATGAGTACGGAATCATCAAGAGCGACTTTCGCAATATCTGATTCACTTACATCGGCGATAATCTCAAACTGTTCTTGAGTGGTTTGAATGGTCATCACACGATTTGCCGCCACTACCTGCTCCCCTTCCTCAACAAAAATCTCTGTGACGTTTCCTACGATAGGCGAATGAATTTCGGTTTTTCCCAATCGTGCTACAGCAGACTGATACGCCGCTTGAGCGCGCGCGACTTCTGCCTCATAAGAAGCCAGATCGATTGTACGGGGAGTTGCTTGCACCTGTGCTAAAGAAGCTTCTGATTGGGCGACTTCTGCCTGTCTCAACGCAAGAATAGACTCTGAAACAGAAGCGGATTGTTCTGCAGAAGTAACGTAATAGTCTTCGTTAGCCACTGAGGCATCGTAAGAAGCTTCGGCTTGTGCAAGGGCATTTTGGGCATCCTCTAAATTTGAAGAGGAAACACGAAGAGCGGATTGAACGGTCTGAAACGCATTTTGTAACGCTGTTTGATCTGTTTGCAATGCCACACGTACAGCATCGACAGATGATCCCAGGTTGATGGCTTCGGTCACGCTCAGATCCCCTGTTGCTGGCATTCCGGAGATAGCACTACGGACATAGAGCAAAAGAGCAGAGGTGGAATCCATGAGATCCTCGACCTCTTCTGCGACAGACACGATAGCCCCGGAGGAACCGTATCCAACAGATACAATATGTGATTCTGCTGATTTCAAAATTTCTTCAGACGCATAAAACGCGGTTCGGGCAAGCTCCACAGCGGAAGAATTGCTGGAAGAAAGCAAATTTTCATAATCATCGTTGAGCGTCGTATTTCGAATACCTAAAATTTCATCTGCTTTTGTAACGGCAGATCTCCCTTCAACAATTCCGGCCCATGAAACACTTAACAGATCGTCGTAGGCATCGGCAATTAACTGGGCATTGTCTTGAATGATCTGATTAAGATTATCCGAGGCCGCAGATAACGCGCTAGATTGAACGCCTGTATTAGCCTTATAAACAGACGTGACCAAATCAATCAACGCAAGCTTATTGTCATAATCTACTTGGGCGGAATTTAAGGAAGCGTTGGTAATATCCAACGCGCGCTCTGAAACGCTGATTTTTTCTTCGGTAGCGCCTGCTTTTTGCGCATTGAGATTGCTTTGAGCCACTTGAACCGCCTGATAAGCACTCTGAACATTGGCATTAAGTTCCCTGCTGTCTAAAAATCCCAATAAATCGCCTATCTGAACCTCATCTCCAACTTCTACCAAAATTTGGTCAACGGTTCCTGAAAGATCAAAAGAAAGATCTACTTTATCTAAAGATTGTACTTCTGCACTCGCATCCACGGTTTGAACCAAGTTTTGTGGATGAACGATCTCTGTCGTATATGAAACGGGAGACGTTTTTGGATAAAAAAGATAAACAAGACCTGAAATGATCGCAATGAGTATCAGCCAAAACCACCAACGTTTAAGTATGTGAGGAATAGTCATATCAGGCAGGAGTATATCATAAAAAAGCCAAAAAAAAGAAAAAACAGGCGAAAACCTGTTTTTTCTAATAATCACGTAATTTTTCAATTAACGGATGTGCCTGGATTTTCTCAAGAGCTTTCGCTTCAATTTGGCGGATGCGTTCGCGTGTGACGTCAAATTCACGACCTACCTCTTCCAACGTATGGCTGACCCCGTCGGTCAAGCCAAAACGCATTTCTAATATTTTCTGTTCACGAGGGGTCAGTTCCATCATGGACTGATTCACATAGTCCTTCAGAAGTTCGCGTGCGGCAGTCCGATCTGGAGAAATCGTCTTTACGTCTTCAAGAAAATCTTCCAGTTTGGAATCTTCGTCATCATCTCCGACTGAGGTTTCCAAAGAAACCGTATCTTGTGAGATCTTACGAATGTGACGGACTTTATCAATGGGCTGACCCATTTCGGCAGCGATTTCCTCAGCCAGAGGTTCACGTCCTAAATCCTGAATCAGCTGACGTTCAATCTGCTGAAACTTATTGATGGTCTCCACCATGTGGACCGGAATGCGGATCGTGCGAGACTGATCGGCAAGAGCGCGTGTAATAGCCTGACGAATCCACCAGGTAGCATAGGTGGAAAATTTGTACCCTTTACGATATTCAAACTTTTTTACAGCACGAAAGAGTCCGATATTCCCTTCTTGGATAAGGTCCAGCAATGACATGGACTTACCCACGAACTTCTTGGCAATAGAAACCACTAAACGCAAGTTCGCTTCGATGAGACGGCGTTCCGCTTCTTTTTCGTTGCGTTCTTTACGTTTGGCAAGACCTACTTCTTGTTCGGCGGTAAGCAAAGGAATTTTTCCAATTTCCCGCAGGTACATCTGTATGGAATCTTGGGTAATATCCGGAAGGCTGATGCGTCTGGCATCATCGCTCATACGAATTTTCTCGTATACTTCGTCGCGTTCCTTTTCGCGACCCAAAATCCCCTCTTTGACTTCAACAAAGTGGACGCCTACCCGTTCCAATTCATCCAAAAAATCTTCAAAACGTTCAAGATAATCTTCAATTTCGGTAAAAGTAAACAGTAATTCGTTTTCAGTGACGTATCCTCGACGCATGCCTTTTTGAACCAATCGTCCCAAAATTTCTTCAGAAGGAGGTTCTGCCCGTTTGTAACGCATCTTTGATTCTTTAGAGGCAACAGAAACTACGGGTGCGGGAGGAGTCTTCTTAGGTAACGAAGGTGCTGTTTTCTTCTTTAAAACAACAGGGGCTTTCTTTTTCAATATCTTCTTTTTCTCTGAAGATTTTTTCGTGACTGTCTTGAGAGTCTTCTTTTTTGCCGGCATACGCAAAAGGTAATGAAAAGAGGGCGCAGGAGCGCTTAAATTATGGCGAGCTATTTAATTGTTCAAGCAATCGACGAACGGTTTCTTGATCGCCAACGGCTTCAGCTTGACGCAAATCACGAGCAAGAGCTTCACGATCGCGTTTTTGTGTTTGCCTTTCAAGGAACAGAAAAAGATTTTCTATATGTTCCAGCACCTTTTGTGGCGGAAGATCTTGAAACGTCTGATCAATCATGAATGATGAGCTATCAAGAAGCAGTTGCAGAGACTCTTTCATGGGATGGGTTTCTAACAGATCACGAATCCGCGAAAAAAATGTATATTGTGCTGTTTGACAGCCTGAATCATACGTGGACTTTGCCAAATTGTAAAGGATTATCCACAATTCCTGATCTTGCAGCAAAGGAAGAAGCCTGTGTTGAAATGTAACAAACGCTTGTACAGATCCGACCAAATAACCAAATAAAATACGACGAGCTTTTTCCTCTTTAGAAAACGGTTCTACTTTCTTCACTTCTTTAGCAGGAGCTGCTGAAGCAACCGCAGGGGTTTGAGGCGTGAGAGATAACCGAAGCTGATCGATAGAAATCTGGAGAAGATCGGCAACAACCTGCAGCCAATGCTCGCGTTCTACAATAGAATTCATTTCGGAAAGAGCCGGGATCAGCTCCTTTGCCACCGCGCGCTTATCGTCGATCTGATGCAAATCTTTCCCTTGTGTCACGCGGGTAATCAAAAATTGCATGATGGGTTGAGAATGAGAGACAAGTTCTTTCCAGACGCCTGGAAATTGTTGAACGAGTTCATCCGGGTCTTTGATTCCTTCGGGTAAAATAACCGCTCGAATATCAAAATCTAATGCCCGAGCAAGGCTCATTCCCTTTTTTGCCGCCGTAAAACCTGCTGCATCCGCATCGAATGCAAAAACAATGGTATTGGTATAACGCTTCAACAGTTCAAGATGTTCTTGGGTTAACGCCGTTCCAGAACTGGCCACAATCTGTTCAACACCATCTTTATGGGAAGCAACAACGTCAAGATTCCCCTCAACAATCACAATAAATTCTGTATCTCGGGCTACACGCTTTGCCAAATCTAATCCAAAAAGCACATGACTCTTAGAATAAAGAGGTGTTTCAGGAGAATTCATGTATTTAGGACCTTGATCATTGCCTGGCATACTTCGACCTGTAAAACCGACCGTATTACCATGATGATCGCGCAGAGGAATCATCAGTCGATGTCGAAAGCGGTCTATAACACCTGTTCCTTGTTTGCGTTTGAGGGAAAGGCCAGCTTGAATCATTTCCGTTTCAGAGAATCCGCGTTTGAGCAGAAACAACGAAAGAAGATCCCATTCCTCAGGAGCAAATCCGATACCGAAACGTTCAAGAAGATCAGCGGAAATTCCACGCGACTCCACATAACTCCTAGCCGCTGCCGCTTTTGAAGACTCTAATAAAATCTTTTGATAAAACTTCTGGGCAAGCTCATGAATAAGCAACAAACGCGCACGCGTATTGCTTTCAGTGCTTGGCAGACGACGCACCTCCACCCCCGTCTTTTTCCCAAGATGAATGAGTGCCTCAGGAAACGTCATTCCTTCCATCTTCATGACAAAACTAAAACAATCCCCTCCTTCATTACAACCAAAACAATGCCAATTTTGGCGGTCTTGTGAAACATGAAAAGAGGGAGATTTTTCAGAATGAAATGGACACAGCCCCTTAAAACCCGTCGAACCAGATGGTTTAAGCGTGACATACTCGCCAACCAAATCAAGAATGTCCAATTTTTGTTTGATTTCATCTTTAGGATCCATATCTAGAGCTTATCTGAGAGCGTACAAAAATAAAAGGGCGACCTATAAGGAATCATTGACATTTTCTATAGAACCGATCATAATGCCCCGTTCAGATTTCGGAACGTTCTTTAACAAAATTCCGAAAATGACCAACAAAGGCTAAGATTTCGGTAATGGAACCGAAATACTGGCAATTCCAACGCTGAAAGGAAAAACATGACGGAAGACAACAGGACGAGTACGGCAGTGATCAAAAAGAGCGAAAGACGTTCTTCGTGGTTACAGGGTATCGTAAGGTTCTTCGTTCCCAGAAACGACCATTTCTATGATTTTCTGGAAGGACAGGCACAGACCGTCTATACCGCGGCACAAGCGCTCCTCAGGCTCGAACATGAGGATGTTGCTGTTGTGTGCAAGACCGTGAAGGACCTGGAACGGGTGGGTGATGCATTCGTAAAGCAAATGGAGGAGGCACTGGCTGCCACCTTCGTTACCCCGATCGACCGGGAAGATCTGCACTGGTTGTCCAGCGAACTGGATGACGTTCTCGACTTCGCCAACAGTGCCAGTCAAACCTGCCTTCTAGTGGGTCTGGAGCGGCCGACCGTACCAATGATCAAACTGATTGGAATTCTCAATCAGGTGACGCAGACCTTGTACACTACCATCGTACACTTGCGTGCGAACGCGTACGCGAATGTGACCGAACAGGCACACATCATCCGTCAGCTCGAACGAGATGCTGATGTGGTCTTTCACGAGGCCATCTACGCCCTGTACCATAATGATGACATCGATTCCAAGCAGGTACTGCGTGAAGAGAAGGTTCTGGAGAATCTCGAGAACGCCATCGATCACGCCAAGCGCGTGGCCGACCTTCTCCTGAACCTGGCGGTGAAGCATGGATAACATGATTGTCTTACTCATTACAGTAGTAATGATGGCCATTATCTTCGACTTCATCAACGGATTCCACGATGCGGCCAACGCAATTGCCACCGTGGTCTCGACGGGTGTTCTACCTATCCGAACCGCGGTGATCCTGGCTGGAATCCTAAACTTCGCCGGGGCTATGGCCGGAACAGCGGTTGCCAAGACAATTGCTCAAGGTTTTGCTGAACCAAGCACTGTTACGCAGATGGTGGTTCTGTCAGCTCTGCTAGGAGCCTGCATCTGGAATCTCCTTACCTGGTGGTGGGGTATTCCCTCAAGCTCCTCACACGCGCTTGTGGGCGGACTCGCGGGCGCTGTGGTGGGACATGCGGGTTTCTCGGCATTCTACTGGAAGGCCTTGGGAGGGAAGGTTCTCGTCCCCCTTGTCCTGTCGCCACTGATTGGATTCGTTGCAGCGTTCTTCCTAATGGTCGGCATTCTGTGGTTGGTACGCAACGTACGCGCAGCGCGAGTCAACCAAGTTTCGCGGCGTATGCAGTTGGTGTCTGCACTCATGATGGCCTTCTCGCACGGCTCCAACGACGCCCAGAAGTCAATGGGAATCATCACTCTTGCACTGTTGGCATTTACGGCAGCCGGCCATTCAGGTCTACCGCTGTGGATGCTTCCACAAAAAGCAGGCCAAGTTCCTTACTGGGTTGTTGTCGCGTGTGCGAGTGCGATTGCATTAGGAACCATGGCAGGCGGCAAGAAGATCATTAAGACCATGGGGTCAAAGATCCTACGCATCTCGCCACTCCAAGGTTTTGCCGCCGAGACTGCCGGAGCGGTCACAATCATGGTTGCCAGCCATGTCGGCGTTCCGGTCTCGACCACGCACTGCATCAATGCCTGTCTCATGGGTGTGGGTGCTAGTAAGCGTCTCTCGGCCGTACGATGGGGCGTTGCCGGCAACATCGTCATCGCATGGATTTTGACCCTGCCTCTAAGCGGGTTGATGTCCTACCTGATCGTAAAACTATTAGGCGTTCTGGTTGGAAACGTCTAAACCAATAACACTCTCCCTCTTTTTTCAAAAAGGAGGGTTTTTTATTTATGTTTGGAATGTGGAATTCTTTTTCCGCTCCGTGTCTACTGATTTAATAATCTAACCCATGAGGGTATCGTTGTTGGATGTAATAATCTAACCGTGAGGTTTGGATTTCTTCCGTGAGGCAGCGATCTGTTTTTTAATGATGGTGAGTTTCCTAAGAATGGTTCGTCT
>JACPHU010000013.1 GCA_016188495.1 Candidatus Uhrbacteria bacterium | reverse complement strand
GCTGAGGTAAGACCTATCACGAAACAAACAACACACAAAACAAGACGAGTGTTGAAACAGAGAACCGTTCCAACACTCGTCCCAATCTAACCGGAAATATTCACTTCTCTCTTGGTAGGAAAAAATTACTTCTCTTTGACAGTTACTTCTAGAAGATTGACAGAAACAGATAAAATAAGTAGATTATGAGGACCACTCGAGTTAAAGCCGGGTGTTCATTTTTTTGAAACGTTTATGGCAACTTATCTATCCGCTGAAGCACTTGAGCAAATGAAGATCGAACTTGAAGACAGAAAAAAAATAATCCGTCGAGAAATTTCAGAAAAAATTCTTCACGCGAAAGAAATGGGTGATCTTTCCGAAAATTTTGAATATCAGACAGCAAAAGAAGAACAAGCACTCAATGAAACACGTATCATGGAAATCGAGTCGATCATACATGATGTGGTTCTTGTAGAAAGTAGTCAGGGTGCCCATTCTATTGACTTAGGAACAACATTTATTGTTGAAACAGAAGGAAACAAAAAAACCTATTCGCTTGTAGGTTCAAATGAAGCAAATCCGCTGGAAGGAAAGATCAGTAATGAGTCTCCTATTGGCATGGCTTTTTTGGGTCATAAAAAAGGAGATAAGGTTGAATTTCAAGCCCCCTCAGGAATGATCAAATATACGATTGTAGATATTTTTTAATTTTGACAACTTGCCCTGATCTAGATAAAATACGGCATATTTTGCTGTATTTTTTTATGACTCAAGAAGAACAAGACAGAACAGGCAGACTCAACAACCTCCTTTCCAACGGAGTGAATCCTTATCCTACAAAAGGAGAAAGAACGCATCTTATTCAAGATTTTTTAGAAGCATTTGAAGAATTAAGCAAGAACAATCAAACCACAAAGCTTCTGGGAAGAATATTGCTCCTAAGACGCCATGGGGGTCTTACCTTTGCCCAATTACAAGATGAAACCGGAACCGTACAAATTGTTTTACGAAAAGATGTGCTCACAGAGACTACCTATTCTTTTTTTCACGAGACGATAGATTTAGGTGATTTTATAGAAGTGACCGGTGTTCCTTTTGTCACAAAAAAAGGTGAACATTCTTTAGAAGCCGTTCAATACAAGCTTCTTTCTAAAGCCGTTCTTCCATTACCTGAAAAATGGCATGGATTAAACGATATTGAAATGCGTTTTCGTAAACGTTATTTGGACCTCCTCATTAATAAAGAAGTAAGAGATCGTTTACGCGCCCGTACGAAAATTATTTCTTCCATTAGACACCTTTTAGATGCAAAAGGATTTCTTGAAGTAGAAACGCCTACGCTTCAACCCATATACGGAGGTGGTTTTGCCAGACCATTTGTCACCCATCATAATGCGCTTGATGCAAATTTTTATTTGCGAATTTCGGATGAAATGTATCTTAAACGTCTGCTTGTAGGGGGATTTGAAAAAATTTACGAAATCACAAAAGTTTTTCGTAATGAAGGAATCGATCGTGACCATAATCCCGAATTCACCATGTTCGAAGCTCAGATTGCTTATGAAAATTATGAATATGGCATGGATCTCTTTGAAGAAATTTTTGAACATGCTGTAAACGCAACGTTTGGAAAAACCCAAATACAACATGAAGAAGTAGTGATCGAATTAAAAAGACCATGGAAAAAGATGCGCTTAATTGATGCCGTTGAAGAAATTGGTGGTATTTCTAAAAATGTATGGGAACGTCTGGAAGAAGCAAAGGAATGTTTACGCGATAAAATTCCAACAAAAAAACAACAAGAACTTGATCGTATTCAAACATCTGGAGAACTGCTTGCCTTTGCGTTTGAAGAACTTGTTGAAGAACAATTAGTTCAGCCAACCATCATCTTTGATTATCCTATTGAAGTGTCTCCTTTGGCTAAAAAATGTCCGAATGATCCAAAATACGTTGAACGATTTGAAGTTTTTGCATTAGGAAGTGAAATTGGAAATAATTATTCGGAACTGAATGATCCTCAAGATCTTGAAAAACGGTTCATTGAAGAAAAAGATCGAGAGAAAGCAGGGTTTGATGAAGCTCATCAAACAGATACCGATTATCTTGAAGCAATAAAACATGGTATGCCACCAGCCTGCGGATTAGGAATAGGAATCGACCGCATGGTGATGCTCCTAACCGGAGCAAAAAATATTAAAGAGGTCATTCTCTTCCCAACACTCAAACCGGAACAGGATTCTGTATGAGAAAAAAAGTTCTTGTTTTTGGAACGTTTGACGGCATCCATCCGGGTCATGAATTTTTTTTACGATCAGCAAAATCTCGAGGCACGGATCTTTTCGTCGGTGTGGCAAGAGATACACATGTCATAACACTCAAAGGCCATAAGCCTCGATCTTCTGAACAAAAACGTTTGGAAAATATTCAAAAACTTCCGTATGTCGATCAAACGTTTCTTTGCGATGAAATACTCGGTACATTTGAAAGTGTAGAAACATACGAACCTGACATCATTATTTTGGGTCACGATCAGGTTGAATTAGAAAAAACCCTCATTTCTTGGATGTCACAAAAGGATCTGTATATTCCCATCGTTCGAATAAAAAAAATATGAAGCCTGTACAAGAGATGCAAATCTCTGTAGCTATTTGCGAGCGTAACGGAAAAATACTGCTTATCCAAAGAAAAGACCTAAAAAATAAACAGTGGGACAAACGCTGGGAATTTCCTGGGGGAAAAATTGAACCTTTTGAAAAACCTGAGGATACGGTAATAAGGGAAGTTTTTGAAGAAACAGGTCTGTCAGTTTTACACACTACTTTTTTTCTTCTTCATCAACATGACTGGGATCTTGAAGAAAAAATTTTGCGTGTTCATCTACATTGTTTCCATTGTTATGTAGGGCAGGGGGATGTGATTCTTGAACCTGAAAAGGCTTATTCCTCTGTGTGGACGACTTTTGCTGAAGTTGTTCATTATGAAATTCTTTCAGCCAATAAAGATATTTTAAACTACTTCATCACATGCAACGCTATCGAACATGGGTCGAACTCAGTGAACGAGCTTTAACGAACAATATTAAGTCACTCAATACATTGCTTGATTCCAACGCTCGTTTTTGTGCGGTAGTAAAAGGAAATGCTTACGGACACGGATTAAAAGAAATAACCCAAATTGCATCCCGTTCAGGTGTCGATGCTTTTGCCGTTGACGACATTGATGATGCGCTGACGCTTCGAGAATATTTTCCAAGCGCTTTGATTCTTGTTTTGGGTTACACGCTCTTTGATAGGTTTAAAGACGCTCTCAGGGCCAATATCCACTTAACGCTCTATGACAAAGAGGGGATTGAACAAGCTCAGTGCATAGGAAAAGCTTCGGCACGACCATTTCCTATACATCTTAAAATAGAAACAGGTACTTCTCGTCAAGGAATCCTTGTAGAAGATTTAGAAGATATCATCCGAATTCTTCAACGATCAGAAGCGGTAAAAGTCATGGGAGTTTCAACACACTTTGCTAATATTGAAGATACATCCGATCCAGAGTACGCCGGTTCCCAATTTGCTCTCTTTCAAGAAAGTATTTCGCAATTAGAGCGCTATGGAATCGATCCTGTCTGGAGACACTGCGCGTGTTCAGCAGCAATGATTCTTTACCCGCAAACACATCAAACTTTGGTCCGAGCAGGGATTTCTCTCTATGGAATATGGCCTTCTGAACTGGTTGAACACACGGTAAGAAACCAAGGTTTTTCTTGCGACTTGCAACCCGTCCTTACCTGGAAAACACGAATAGCTCAAATCAAATCATTGCGCATGGGCACCCCCATAGGTTACGGGCTTACGGAAACAATGAAACGAAATGGTCGTGTTGCCGTTCTTCCTATTGGGTATTGGGATGGATACGATCGTGCGCTCTCTTCTATAGGAGAAGTACTGATAAAAGGATATCGTTGTAAAGTTCTTGGTCGTATCTGCATGAACATGATGATGGTGGATGTGTCACAGGTTCCACAACCAGAAAAAGAAGAGGAGGTCATCTTATTAGGGACAGATGGACGGCAAAAGATTTCTTCTGATGATATTGCTGCTAAAATAGAGACGATTTCCTATGAAGTTGTCACGCGTATTAATCCTCTTTTACCCAGAATCGTTATTGCTTAACGTATGTCTCGAAGAGATTTTTTTAAAAAAACTCAACAAAGGACGTATCGTTCTCGAAACTATAAGAACCCTCATTTACAGGAGAAAAGGTCTCTTCCTTGGAAATCAATTTTGATCGTTGTTTCCTGCATCTCGTTCATAGGAGGAATGAGCCTCTACTTTTTGAGAAGCAACACTTTTTTAATTAATAGAGTTGAAATACAGGGAATAGAATATGTCGATAGAACAAATTTAGAAAAAACCATTACTGAATATCTACAAACACCTGTTTTTTTCTTTTTCTCCACTTCAAATACGTTTCTTTTTTCAACAGAAGATTTAGAAAATTTGATCATGAAACAGTTTTCTCTTGCCTCGATCTCCATAAATGTAAACAAAAAAACACTCACACTTTTATTAGAAGAGAGAACTTCCAATCTCATTTGGGAAACAGCAGGGAAGAGCTACGTCGTAGATCTTGAGGGGATTATTGTTCGTGAACAAGAAAAAGAGAGTACGCTTCCATCAGAAGACCTCCCTCATTTTAAAGATAAAAATAATGCTTCCGTTACTATTGGTTCTCAAGTACTCAAAACAGAAGAGATTACTCATACCTTCCTTTTTTTGGAATTTCTTGCAAAAAGAAGCCTCACCTATACACACATTGAAATTGATCGTCTGGCAGGGAAGTGGATGCAGGTGGTCACAACGAATGGATTTGGAATCCTCTTTGACACTGGAGGTAATATTGAAACTCAATATCGTAACCTTGAAATCATTCTAGATGACCAAGCAGCCAATCTTGATCGTCTAGAATACATCGATCTACGTTTTGGGGATAGGGTTTATTTTAAATAGGACTTCAACCCAACGCTACAAACGTACTAGTTTTTAAAGAGGTTTATAAGCCTAATGTCGTATAAGGTATATTGTACGACACAACAGATTGCTTTATTCTTCCCCACACTATACTACAACACCCTCTTTTTTGTTCTACTAATAATCTTTACTTTAGAACAGATCGGTAAGATACGTAATGAGCAGTGTTATGATCCCCATAAGGAAAATCGTTAATCCAATCAATGACAATGATTGAACTGATGGATCATCTTCTCCAGCTCCTTTAATCATGGTAATACTGATCGCAAAAAAAGTTACGAGCGGAACAAGAGTAAAGAACCAACCAAAAATTTTTAATATGAGAACAAGCGTCATACGCTAATATGATATGAGATGAGTAATCGGATCTGTTGGGATACCATTTTTTCGAACTTCAAAATGAAGGTGAGGCCCTGTTGAAAATCCCGTACTGCCCACGGCCCCTATTTGATCCCCACGTGCAACAAACTGATCCGGAACCACATCAATGCGTGAAAGATGGGCGTAAAGTGTCGCAAAACCGTTGGAATGAATTACCATGACGTAATTTCCATATAAACTCCCTACTTTTGTCCACGCAACATATCCTGGTGCCGCTGAACCTACAGGTGTTCCTGTAGGTGCTGGAAGATCAAGACCTGAATGCTCAAATAAATTTCTAAATGGATACGTTGGATCATGAAAATACGTTGAAATACCTCTTACTGTTGGATCCAATGGCCAAGAAAGCACAGAGCTATCCCCTATTGAATCATGTTCGTTTAACTTGCCTTCTATTTCATCTTGAAGAATGGCAATTTGCTGATTTACATACGTCTGCTCTTGTTTTACATCACTCAACAGTGCCTTAAACGCAGATTCTGAAGCTTGGGTTGTACTTAAAAGTGTTTCTTTTGCCCCAACGACTTCATTAAGGTGCCGTTGTTCTTTTTCTAGTAACAGGCTTAAGGAAACAAGCTGATCTTTTTTCCCCTGTTCATTTTCTCTTTTATTAAGATATTCTTCTTTTGAAGAACGAGCCGTATCAACCGCTTTTTTTAAATCCGTACTTAAAGACTCAAGATGCTCTAGATCATCAAAAAATTCTGAAAAAGAATCTGTACTAAACAGAAGCTGGAATGGAAGAGAATGATCCTGAATCTGAACTTCTAGAAGGATGGTAGAAATTAATTCTCGGTCTTTTTCAAGCGTTTGTTCTAGTTCATGAATTTCACGCTCGATAAGAGCAATTTGAGTATTCACTAAATCAATTTGAGATTGCGCGGATTCAATATCAAGTTTGGTTTTGGCAATGCGGTTTTCAATGAGATCAATTTCATTAAGCAACGAACTCGATTGCGCTTGTTTCTGTTCTATTTTTTTTCGATATTCTTCAATCTGACGATTTAACTGATCGATAGAACGCTGCTTAAACTCAATTTCTTGATTAAGAACATTAATATCATCTGAAACGCTTGTCTGTGCCAAAACAAAATTCATCCCTCCAAACAAGAGAACGGAAAGAATGAAAATCCCTGTAAAAAATCTTAAATATTTCATGAGAGTATTTTTTCGATCGCTTGTTGAACGCGTTTCATCGATTCTTTCTTTCCTAGAACCCAGACTAATTCAAATGGTCCTGCTGATTGTGCTTGACCTGATAAGGCGACCCGCAATGGCCACAGCACGTTTCCGTTCTGATATTGGTTTACTTCAATATACTTCTTTATGAGGTCTTCGATCAATGCCCGGTCAGTAAAAATGTGTTCATCGGCATTGCGAAACGTCATTTCCAGTTGTTGTAAATGATGAAGGGCATCTTGTTGATCTGCTTTTTTCCAAATAAGTAATTCTTTATCAAATTCAGGAATGGTATGGTAAACGTGCGTCTGTGGAGAAAGATCTTGCAATGTTGTCAGACGCTCTTTTTCTACTTCAAGAATTCTTTCTTTTTGATCAAGAGAAAAATTCAGCGTTTCATCAAAAAACGGTGCGGCAAGATCCATGAGTCTTTTTGGTTCTATCGAACGGATATATTGCTTATTCATCCAATTCAACTTCGTAAGATCAAAAACGGCTCCGCTTTTATTCACACGAGTCAAATCAAAAGAGTCAATCAATTCAGCCATGCGATAAATTTCTCTGTCTCCCGAAGGGTTAAATCCCAAAAGAGCCACAAAATTAATGAGGGCTTCTGGGAGATAGCCTTTTTTAAGATAATCCTCAACCGCTACATCTCCCTGTCGTTTTGAAAGTTTTGATTTATCCGGATTTAAAATAAGAGGAAGATGGGCGAAAGACGGCAAAGGAAATCCAAAAAGCTTATAAAGCAAAACATGTTTTGGAGCGCTAGAAATCCATTCTTCGGCACGAATAACATGAGTAATTCCCATGAGATGGTCATCAATCACAACAGCTAGATGATAGGTTGGAAATCCATCCGTTTTTAAAAGAACCTGATCGTCTATTTCACTATTTTGAATCGTAATCATTCCACGAATTTCGTCTTTAAACGTAGTCTCCCCTTCTGGAATCATCAAACGAATGACGAAGGGTTCTTGCTTGTCTAGACGAGTTTGAATTTCTTTTGAGTCTAATCCAACACAGGTTCGATCGTATTTTGTAGGAAGTTTGGCAAGCTGCTGATCAGAACGCAATTTTTCTAAACGTTCCTTTGAACAAAAACAACGATACGCACTGCCTTGTTCTAAAAGTTGCTGGGCATATTGTTGATAAATCTCCAAACGTTTTGATTGAGTATAAGGTCCGTAATCCCCTTTTTCAGTTAAGTGTCCATCTTGTAAAACAGGACCTTCATCATAAGTTAACCCGACCTTATTAAGAACATGAATAAGGGCTTCAACAGAGCCTTCAACATAACGTTCGCGATCTGTGTCTTCAATCCGAATAAGAAAAACACCGTTGTGTTTTTTGGCAAACAAATAGCTATATAAAGCTGTTCGGAGAGATCCGACATGAAGATAACCGGTTGGTGAAGGGGCGAAACGAGTTTTAATAGTCATACCTGACGAATTTGTTTCCATATTTCTGAAAAGACACGTAAAAAGGCCTGAATAAAAGTTCCTGACCGTAGGGTACTGTAGACAACAAGACTTGGAAAGACAACAACGGCGTTCATGATACGGCGCCAACGTTTTGGCTCAATGAAAAGCCGCCATAACCATTCAAAACCTACTTGAGAAACATACTTTGGAGCACGCGGCTTTTGGGAAGAAATCATTTCAAAGGCTCCACCTACACCAATCCAAATGCGTACGGAAGGACACAGCTCTTTAAGCTGAAACATGAAACGCTCTTGCTTTACTTGTCCAAGTCCTACTGCAACGATCGTAGGCTTCAGAACGTTTATTTGTTCAATAAACTCTTGAGGAACCAAAACGTCTTTCTCTCTCAATGGAATAATGCCGGGGTCAATCGCTTGAACATCTAGATCGGGAAAACGCTCCCTCATCTTTACAGCAGCACCAAGCGCAGCCCCGGGATTGCCTCCGACAAACAATGTTCGAACGTTTTCTTTTTGGGATAAATGACACAGGTAATCTAATACATCTACTCCCGGATATCGGTACAGAAGATTACGAGGCGTAAGAGCAGCGACGGCATAACGCAGACTCACAGAATCCGCTAACGCAAGATCGCTTTTATTTAAAAGACGTTTAAAATCACTGTCTTTTCTGGCAATCAGAAGAAATTCTGCGTTAGGTGTCACGATAATATGACCTGAATCAGACTGAATCCATGACTGGAACAAAGCCTGCAGGTCCGCAAAGGAAAGATCATCAACCTTTACCCCAAATAACTCATGGATCATAAAATAGCCAATAATTAGAACGTATTATAGCAAAAAATGAAGTTTTCCACAGGTTGACAAATAGAAATTAGCACTCTACACTTAAGAGTGCTAATTTCTATTTATGATGCCAAATAACTTTACTCATAAATCACAAGAAGCCTTGCAAATGGCTCATGCTATTGCTGTGGAACACGGCCAACACGCGTTGGAGCCGATCCATCTTCTGATGGCGCTTTTGCAGCAAGAAGATGGTGTGGTAGGAGCTCTCGTGGATAAAATCACTCCTCATCGTGCGCGTCTTCGCGGAGAAGTTGATTCCATTCTTGAATCCCTTCCCTCTTCGCCTGGTCCTGCGATACCGCCGGGCGGGCTCGCACAAATTTACATGAGCCAGCAGATGGCAAATGTCTTGACGTTGGCTGAAAAAAAATCAAAAGCCTTTTCTGATGAATTTATTTCCACAGAGCATTTATTTCTTGGACTTCTTGGAAACAAAGCCATTGCCCGTCTTTTAGCCGGCTACGAGCTTAACGAGGAAACGGCCATGAGTGCCTTGAAAGAAATTCGCGGAACCCAGCGAGTGGATTCTGCACAACCAGAAACTCGCTATCAAGCTCTAGAAAAATACGGCAAAGACCTTACTCAAGAGGCTCGTAACGGAAAGCTCGATCCGATTATTGGCAGAGATACAGAAATTCGACGGGTCATGCAAGTTCTTTCGCGACGAACAAAAAATAATCCTGTGTTAATCGGAGAAGCTGGTGTAGGAAAAACCGCTATTATCGAAGGTCTCGCCCAGCGGATTGCTTCAGGAGATGTTCCGGAACTATTAAAGAATAAATCCGTGGTGGCATTGGACGTGGGTTCGATGGTGGCTGGAACCAAGTATCGCGGCGAATTCGAAGACCGTCTTAAAGCCGTTATTAAAGAAATTGAAGCTTCTCAAGGAAGAGTCATTCTTTTTATTGATGAGCTCCACACGCTTGTGGGAACAGGGACAACGGAAGGTGGATCGTTAGACGCCTCAAATATGCTCAAGCCAGCACTGGCGCGTGGAGATTTGCGAGCCGTGGGAGCCACAACCTTAAAAGAATACCAAAAGTATATTGAAAAAGATCCTGCACTGGAACGCCGATTCCAGCCGGTGATTGTAGAAGAACCTTCTGTTCAAGATACGATTGCTATTTTGCGTGGAATCAAGGAAAAATATGAAGTCCACCACGGCGTTCGAATTTCAGACCCGGCCATTGTTGCCGCCTCTGAACTATCCTATCGCTATATTACTGACCGAAATCTTCCTGACAAGGCTGTTGATCTCATTGATGAAGCTGGTTCGATGTTGCGTATGCAGATCGATTCCATGCCAGAAGAGTTAGATGTTCTCAAACGAGACCTGATGCGCCTTGAAATCGAACAGCGCGCGCTTCAAAAAGAAGATGATAAGGAATCCAAACTGCGCCTTTCCGAAATTGAAAAACAAATAGCTGATTTGCGCGAACAAACCACAGGACTCGAGGGTCGTTGGCAAAATGAAAAAACAAAAATTACCGAAATTCAGGAAATTAAATCGCTTGTTGACCAGCTTCGTGCCAGTGCTGAGGTAGAGGAGCGCCGAGGAGATCTGGAAAAAGTGGCAGAAATTCGTTATGCCCGTATTCCTGAAAAAGAAAAAGCACTGCGTAAAGCAGAACAGGAATTATCTGCTCTTCAAAAAGAACGAGGACTCTTGAAAGAAGTCGTTGGTGAAGAAGACATCGCAACGGTGGTCTCGCGATGGACGCATATTCCTGTTTCCAAAATGCTGGAATCTGAAATGGAAAAACTTGCCCGCATGGAAACAGAGCTTTCCAAACGAGTCGTGGGTCAAGAGGAAGCAATCACGGCCGTTTCTAACGCTCTGCGTCGGTCTCGTGCCGGTATTGGCGAAGAAAAACGGCCTATCGGATCGTTTATTTTCCTCGGACCCACAGGGGTTGGAAAAACAGAACTTGCTCGCGCACTGGCGACGTTCATGTTTAATGAAGAGTCTGCGTTGATTCGATTAGACATGTCCGAATACATGGAAAAACATGCCGTTTCCAAAATCATCGGTTCCCCGCCTGGATACGTTGGATATGATGAAGGAGGTCAACTGACAGAAATGGTCCGCCGTAAGCCTTATTCAGTTTTACTTTTCGATGAAATTGAAAAAGCTCATCCTGACACCTTCAATATTCTGCTTCAGATTCTTGATGATGGACATCTGACAGATGCGAAAGGCCGAAAGGTGAATTTCAAAAATACGATCATCATCATGACAAGCAACATTGGATCTGAATTTATTCTCAATAGCGGCCAGACCAAATCTGAAATGGGCTTTGAAGATACACAACAGGAACGCTCTGAAGAAGACGAAACACGCGAACACGTCATGGGAATGCTCAAAGAACACTTCCGCCCAGAATTTCTCAACCGTATTGACGACATCATCATGTTCCATTCTCTTAAAGAAACACAAATCGAAGCGATCGTTGAACTTCAACTCGATCTTGTCAGTGCACGCCTCAAACACCAGCGCAACATGACTCTCAAAATTTCAGACTCTGCAAAGAAACTTCTTGCTGCTCGTGGATACGATCCATCTTACGGTGCCAGACCTCTCAAACGAGTCATTCAATCTATGATCCTGGATCCCCTTTCCATGAAAATCGTTTCTGGGGAAATTAAAGAGGAAACGGAAGTAGTCATAGGTACCAAAGACAATGAAATTACATTAAAAACAAAAAAGAACACGAAAGAAAAATAGAAAAACCCACTTCTTCCTCTAGAGGCTGTATCGCGATATAATCTTCTTGCTATGAAACGACTGTTTTTTATTTTCTTTTTGTTTATTTTTGCGGGAGAACCCGTGGCAACAGCTTACGCAATGGAAAATTTTGCTGTGGATCCGGAATATCTTATTTCAGATACAGAAATGTTGGATGTTTCGAGTATGTCACTTGAGGACATACAAGGCTTTTTAACTCGCGGAAGCCTCGCTTCTTATAGCACAACAGACAAAGACGGAATTGAACAAAGTGCCGCAAAAATCATTTGGGATGTGTCTCAGACATTTGAATTAAGTCCACGTTTCCTCTTGGTTCTTCTTCAGCGTGAACAAAGTCTGGTCGAAGATCCTGATCCAACCCAAAATCAACTCGATTGGGCGATGGGCTATGCCGTATGCGATAGCTGTTCCAAATCAGATCCTATCATTCAAAAATACAAAGGTTTTGGAAATCAATTATATTATGCCGGACAACGTATTCGCGATTCTTATTTATCCGATCTCGAATCAAGAGGTTACACCCAAACAGGAATAGGTCCAGGAATTGAGTCTATCATCGACGGAACAACGGTTATTCCGGCTAACAATGCGACCGCTTCTCTTTATACCTACACTCCCCATCTTCATGGAAATGAAAATTTCGCCCGTATTTGGAACCGCTGGTTTAACTACGATTATTTAACAGGCAGTCTTCTTCAAGACAAAGAAACGGGAGGTATCTGGTTGATTCAACACAATACACGCAGACCGATTACCTCGCGTACAGCGTTTTATTCGAGGTTCAATCCTGAAACGGTTATTTCTGTGAGTCCTTCTACGCTTGAAAAATATCCGATAGGGCTTGCGATTAGCTTTCCAAATTATTCTCTACTGCGATCTCCAGGAGGAACCGTCTATCTGATTGTAGACGACACAAGACGGGGGTTTGCCTCACAGCAAGCTCTCAGGTCTCTTGGATTTTCCTCAGAAGAAATCACGGATGTGACATGGGAGGATCTGGTTCCTTATACAGAAGGTGAACCGTTGACTGTTTCTTCTGCAAATCCTGCAGGAGTCTTGCTTCAAGACAAATCTACAGGAGGAGTCTTCTCGGTGAAGGATGGAAAAAAATATCCGATTCTTTCACGTGAAATATTAAAAAACCGTTTCCCTCATGACTCAATAACCGTTGTAGCTCCAGAAGAGTTGGAGGCATTTGAACGTGCAGAACCTGTTCGTTTCCAAGATGGAACCCTTATTGCCGCACAAGGTTCGCGTGATATTTTTGTCATCTCTGAGGGGGTAAGGCATCCTATCGCCAATGAATTGACCTTCAATAGTTTTGGATGGGATTGGAGTCAGGTTGTCTGGACAACAGAACGTGCCGTCTTAGAGCATCCTTTGGGAGATCTTCTTCTTTTGGAAACAGAACCTCAAGATGATGCGCAAGAGATCATTATTGCTTCACGTTAACCTATGATTTGTTTTGCTGCCATTACCCCACACACACCCTTACTGATTCCTAGCGTGGGAAAAGAAAATACGGATAAATTAAAAACAACCGTCCAAACACTGACGCACCTTGCCCAAGAGTTGTATGCCTCTTCGCCTGATACGCTCGTGATCCTTTCTTCTCATGCAACGCAACACGAAAAAGCTTTTTCGCTTAATCTTCACGACGAGTATCAAATCGATTTGAAGGATTTTGGAGATCTCACCACTCACAGAACACTTAAAACGGACCTGGAACTCTCCACCACGATTGGTCGAATCATGGAAGAACACCAAATTCCGTTTACCCTAGATTCAAACGTTTTTCTTGATTATGGAACAGGCGTTCCTACCTATCTTCTGACTCAACATCTTCCTCGCATACATGTTGTTCCCGTTACCTTCAGTAGACTTTCTAGAAAAGATCATGTCCGTTTTGGCACGGTCCTCAAAGAAGTTTTTGAAAATACGACCAAACGTATCGCGGTCATTGCTTCAGGAGATCTTTCACACTGCCTTTCTTCTGATGCCCCCTTAGGATTTCGTCCTGAAGGACAAGAGTATACGGATAAGCTGCTTGAAGCGATCAAAGGACATTCCATCGCGTCCTTGTTATCTATGCCTGAAGAACTTGTACAAAAATCAGAAGAATGTCTTTACCAACAGTTACTCATTCTTTTGGGTATTTTTGAACACAAGCATATTCGTCCAGAAATTCTCTCTTATGAAGCACCTTTTGGGGTAGGATACCTGGTGGTTCAATTTCATCTGTCCGTATAGCATTATGATTGCTGAAGTGTATCCGCTGATCCGTCTGCCAAGAAACAAAAAAACGTTTGATTATTTAATTCCTGAATTTTTAAAAGTCTCTCGAGGAAATCTTGTCTCTATCCCCTATCGAAACAAACGAATCTGGGGAATCGTTCGAGGTGTCAAAGATAAACCCCCAAGAGGGATTACATTAAAAACGCTGTTGGATGTACAGCAAGATGTACATTTAAGAGAGGAAGAACTCTCTTTTTTTGAGTCTACGGCCCAAGACCTTGCCCAATCTGTTTCTTCTCTCCTTTATGCTGCTCTACCTCTTCCTCCTAAACGTATCGGGCAAGGCAGTCCAGTCGCCTTATCCTGGCTACCTCTGACCCTTCCCAATTCAGAGGCCGAACATGTGGTGCGTGTGGTACGCCGTTTAAGCGAACGTGGAAAAGCTTTTGTTCAAACTCCAGATATTCGTCGAGCGGCGGCCGTCATCTTAGGGTATCTCCAACAAAAACCGAATCAAAAAATACTCATTCTGGTTCCTACACTGCGAGATATCCAACTGCTTCGTTGCCACCTCACAGGACAACAGCCGTACATTATCAGCGGGGAGGAAACCAATAATGAACGCTATCAGGCGTGGAGTGCCTTTCGAAAAGCCTCTACAGGAATCTTATTAGGAACCCGTACCGCGTTACTCACGATCGATTCCAGTATTACCACAATCTTTCTATTAAAATCAGGAGAAAAAAATCATAAACAGCATGATCGCAATCCTCGCTATGATGTGAGAGAACTTGTTTGGAAATTCCAAGAAAAATTTGCCTCTACTCTTTTTTGTTTGGATGTCAGCCCCTCTTGTTCAACACTGACACGCTTTCACGAAATCGAATGCCTGACATGGGGATTATATCCGTCTATTTCTGTCGTAAATGTCAATCAAGAAAAAGCCGCTTCTTCTGCGCAAATCGTCAGTTATACCGCCAGTGAGGCTATGTCCCAAACGCTTTCACAAGGCAAGCAAGTTTTGTGTATTTATAACAAAAAGGGTAAATCGAAAGAAATACGTTGTCGTGAATGTGCGTATCGATTTTTGTGTCCTACATGTAGCACTTCACTCACGGCCTTTTCTCACACGCTTGAATGCGCACGCTGTCGATATAAGGAAGGTAAACCTCTTCGCTGCCCTTCTTGCACAAGCATGGATTTAATTCCTATCGGATATGGAAATGAGCGAGTGGCCAAAGAACTTTCAACGATCTTTCCGTCTGCACAAATTACGATCGTGGATAAAGAACATCCTTATACCGCAGATACAGCCGATATTCTTCTCGTAACAACCTACTATTACGAAACCGTCTTTGACCCGTTTAAAAAAACTGGGATCGGTTTGGTGGTCCACTTGAATGTAGATGCCCCACTTTACGATAGCAGCCCTACGGCCATTGAAGAACTCTTTCGCCAAAGCTGGCAATGGGCATGGCTTGCCTTTGGAGCACGAGCGCCGTATATCATCCAAACAGCCAGTCCTGATCTGGTCACAGGGGTCATGGAAAATCCTTTTAAGCTGATCCAAGAAGAACTCCAAGCGCGACAACGGTATTTTCTCCCTCCTTTTTATCGTTGGTGCCGCATTCTTTACAAGGAGGATGAACGGCGTAAAGCAGAAATCGCCTTAAAACATCTTTCAGATGAACTTTCGGCTATTCCTGAAATCGTTCTGCATTCTTTACAATGGAACCAAAAAGGATACGGATTCATTGAGTGCGGACTGCCTGAAATATCCTTTCATTTGTTTTCTCCCATATTCACAGCTCTTTCAGATCGGTATATCATTGACACAAACCTTTTTTCTTGATACATTTGGTCTCTTTCATACAAAAATATGACCAACCGCCCTGTCCTCAAAAATCCAAATGAAACATTGAGAAAACCTTCAAAAAAAGTGGCTCTCGAAGATATTCCTTCTGCGCGTATTCAGACGCTTATTGATGATCTTATAGAAACCATGAAGATTGAAAACGGGATCGGGATCGCCGCTGTGCAGATTGGAATCCACGAGCAAATTATTATTGTAGATGACGGTCACGAATCTGTGGCACTCATCAATCCACATATTACGTTTCGATCTCCGACCATGATTGATTTTGAAGAAGGGTGTCTTTCTATTCCGGGTGTGTATGGAATCGTTCAAAGACATAAACAGATTGAAGTAGAAGCTCTTGATCGACGAGGTAATCCCGTTTTGATAAAAGGAGAAGGTCTTCTTTCTGTTGTGTTGCAACATGAGACAGACCATCTAGAAGGTATCTTGTTTATTGATAAAGTTGTCCGCTATACCAACCCTCCTCGTTTATAAAAAATAAACCCGTCTCATCGGGTTTTTTCTATGACTAAAATTGTTTTCTTTGGTACACCTGATTTTTCCGTCCCTTTTTTAAAGGAACTCATTTTAGATTCTGAGATTGAGGTTGCGTGCGTGGTCACACAGCCAGATAAACCTTCAGGAAGGGGTGCTCAACTGAATCCTCCTCCTGTAAAAATGATAGCGGAAGAAAAAAAGATCCCCGTGCTTCAGCCTTCCTCGCTCAAAACAAATCCAGAGATCGAAAAAGAATTACGCGCCTTAAATGCCGATCTTTTTATTGTTGTGGCTTATGGAAAAATCATCCCAAAAAATATTTTGGAAATTCCATCAAAAGGATGCTTGAACGTGCATCCGTCTCTCCTTCCACAATACCGTGGTCCCAGTCCCCTGCAATGGGCTATTGCCCAAGGAGTTCCTCAAACAGGCGTGACGATTATGTTGCTAGATGAAGGAACCGATACCGGTCCTCTACTTGCTTCAGAAGTGATTACTTTGGATGCGGAGGAAACCTATGCTTCTCTTGTACAAAAAGTGCATGCAATAGGCCCAAGGCTTCTTCTCTCTACATTAAAACGATTTATTAAAAATGAAATCATTCCGCTTATTCAAGACGAATCGAAAGCCACGATGACGCGTTTATTGGATAAAGAAGACGGACATGTTATCTGGGAAAGCCGTATGGAAGACATAGAGCGCAAACATCGTGCCTACAATCCTTGGCCGGGAACTTGGAGTCTATGGGAACGTATTCAAGGCCAACCTCCTGTGCGCATTAAATTTCTTAAGTTGCAAGCGACCGACTATCGAGCCGATCTTTCTCCAGGAACCGTCTCTCTTAAAAAAGATCGGCTATTGGTAGATTGTTTAGATGGAACCATTGAAATACAAGAACTTCAATTGGAAGGAAAACCTCAAATGGAAAGCGGTGCGTTTATTCAAGGATATAAAGAAATCGAAGGAGCTGTACTAAAATAAAAACCCGCAAGAAAGACATCTATGCGGGCAGTGAGAACAGACGGGGTTACAGATTAACTACCGTCTGAAAAAAGACGTCTGGTTGACGACCTTTTCGAAAATTACCTGAACATCCAACCTCCAGAAGAGCATGAGGATGACCTCCTGTATTGGCGATGAAAACCAACCCTTTCTCATGATCGAGCTGTTTTTTAATTTCCTCTACCAGGGATGGTCCCTCAATATCTCCCAAAGAATGATCCATGAGAATGACGTCCGGATCGTGGGAAAGAATTCTTGTGGCCAAGATTTGAAGTTTCTCTTCCAGCGACTGATTCGGTGTTTTGCGCAGGTTGTTGTAGTAGTCGTAGTGGAAAAATCCTAACTGGATGTTAGGCACCCCGATCAGCACCAATGCCGAATCGATAAGCTCGTCAGGGGCATCATCGACAATCACCACTTTTGTCAATCGGTGGGTCGGCGCACTGAGATTGTGCTGAGGAGGAAGATTGATGTGAAGAGAGACCAGGGTCGAAAATCCGTCCTCAGGAGTTAAGGGTGAATCGATCTTGGCATTCAAAAAAATTCTATGAAGCTTTGTGAATGCCCGAAATCGTTGAGGAAGCGGCCCCACCCACTGATTTCCCACTCGTTTGACCTGTGTAACCTCGTGATCCAAAATATGCGCCAGATCCGATGCCATTTTGAACCAATCACCGAGAGCTTCTCGGTGCGCGATCACCAAAGAACGATAACGACGATTCATGCCATCCTTTCTGTCAATCTGTTACAAAAAGAAATACTGAATATTTTTACTTTACTTTGCGAAATATCCAGCATGGAAGTCGAGTATACCTATATTTGAAGCAATGGTCAATCGACACGAGACTGAGCTTGGGTCACAACAATCGTATGAGGAACTTGATTGGTTAAAAAAAGTCCTTCGTTAGAGAGAACAACGGAATCTAAAACCTTTTTTTCTACAGATAAAAATGGAATCAAAAATAACAAATACCCTAAGCCGATGGGATGATTTAAATAGGGTGAAAAAAAGTGAGTTCCAAAGATAAAGATAAGTCCTGCAATCAACCCATACCCTAACCATGCTTGCGGTGTGGAAGTATAAACCCAAAGGCGTTTGGCTAATTGATAGCCTAGATAAAGAAAACCAACAGGTCCCAAAATTCCCATTTTGATCCATAACTCAAACCAACCCCATTCCATAGAGGTCGTTGTCCACACGCCATCGGGATTAATCGCTCGTACGCGAGGGTCATCCGTCTCAAACGTCACAGATTTTCCAAATCCATGACCAAGAAACGGATTACTCACGATTTCGTTGAGCATGGGTGTAAGGAGTTTCCACCGACTAGAAATTCCTGCATCTTGAGAATCCGTTGTTCGATCTTTAAAAGAATCAACCAGAGATAAACTTGAAAGAGATTGTGGAGGAATAGGAAAAAACACAATGGACACAAGAAGAAAAACTCCTAATAAAACAGTCAAACTGGAATGAGAAGCAAAACGGAAAAGAGATCCGATCGTAGGCTTATGCTTTTTCCAAAGAACAATCAATAGAAAAAGGAATGCTGGGAAAAAACCTACCCAAAAACTTCTCGAAAGGGCCAACAAAACAATACTTACCACAATAGCCCCTAGAGCAATAAAAATTTTTCTCTTTTTTTGGACAATAGCTAAACACAAAAGAATCAGACCAAAAATAATCGTAAAAACTTGCGATTGAATAAAAATGCGATAAACACCGATACCCACAGGAGTGATCTCCGCGATACGTAGGTCTCGAAAAAAAACATAAACCATTTTTAAAATCGTTTCGCTAAAATGTGTATAGAGATATAAAAGAACAAAGGAAACAAAGGAAACCCACAAAGCCCCTGCTGTGAGGATCTGTAAAAAATCATGTCTGTGCCGAGTATTCCATTCAACAGAAAGAATTGGCAGGAGATAAAATAAATATAAATAGGCATTTCCATCTGAAAAAACCGCACCCAGATTTCGAGAGAATATGCCTAGAATAAATCCTATAAACACTCCGATCATTGTTAAAGAAAAAATCTGTGCTCTTCCGTCTTGAAGATTTGGCTTATATGTTTTCTTTAACCAACCTATCCCCCACCCCAACATGATTCCAACAAAAAGAACCATGCGCAGAGAAAGAGTAAATCCCCCAAGTTGTACAACCACTAAAGCTCCATGAGGATTAGAAAAGAGTTCAATAAAAGGAAGGTACAACGCTTGATCTAATTTTTTATAGGCAAAAATAGCAGAGGCAATTCCAACAAAAAGGAGGATGATGGCAGAAAAATCGGTGTAATAGCCAATGAACCCAAGTAGATAAAGACCAGCCATCAATAAAAGACTATTACGGAATGTATTTCCAAAAAATTGAGACATATCACTGAGGTTTAATAACGGAGGCTAAAAGACTCGCCATCCAAAAGAAAGGTTCGAGGATCAAAAAAACGATTCCAGTACTTACTCCATAATGTTTAAACATATAACGCCTAATACTGCGACGAAGCATGGATTGTTTTTTCATGGTTCTTATTTGGTCAAAACTCGCTCCTTTTTTATGTCTTGTTTGAATATCAGCATAATAACGAATACGCCATCCAGCTTTTTTTGCCCTTTGACAAAAATCTACTTCCTCATACCACATAAAAAATCCGTCATCCAACATGCCTATTTCTTCAATCACTTGACGTCTTATACAGAAAAAAGCCCCCATGACCTGATCCACGTCAGATGATTGACGATAATCGAAGTCTTTCATGAGCCATCGTTTCAATGATTTTGTATTTGGAAGCAGATGTGGAATTTTAAAAAGTAATAAACATTGATCGAGCGGCTGAGGAAAAGACCACACGCACGCTTGTTGCGTTCCATCAATATTCTTCAAAGAAATGCCGCCTATTCCTACGTCAGAAGAATGTTTCATCTTTTCTGCTATTTGAAAAAGAGCATCATTATCAAAAAGAATATCAGGATTGACGAGAACGATAAAATCCCCGGTTGCTTGTTTCATCGCCTGATTACACCCACCCGCAAATCCCAGATTTGTCTGTGTTTGAATCAAATGAACCTGTGGAAATTGCTCTATAAGTTGGGTCACTGAATCTCCAGAGGCATTTTCTACAACAAAAACTTCTACGTCTTCTTTTGAATGATGTAAAAACAAAGATTCAAGCATGCGAAGCGTATAATCCATTGTTTTATAATTAACCGTTACAACAGAAATCATAATGCATGTTTCTCAACAATAATCTTTTTAGCCATTTCATGTTTTCGAATAGATTCGGGTTCCCAACCAAATTTCTTCCATGGAATTTTATAAGCCAATTTTGGAAGCCATGTAGAGTAGGCAGAACGTTTTTTTTCAATCAAAATTTGAAATAATGTTTGATCAACAAAAATCCCCTTTTTCCCCTGTTCAGACATCGTAAGCCATAAATCCCAATCCTGAAATCGTTTGAGAGAAGGATCAAACCCGGGAAAGTCTTGTCTGCGAATAAGTGATGTTGTGTGAATATAATTGTGTTCTTTCAGAGACTCTACAGCAAAAGATTTGCCACGAAATAATTTCTGCCCCCAATAAAAACTTGAATAAGCCCATGATGCCTCAGGATGGTTGTTTAATGCGCTTTCTAGCACCTCGAACATGACAGGTTCAAGAATCGCATCCGCATCACAAAAAATCACAAGATCGCCTGTAGAAAGATGGAAACCGTTATTGCGCGCTACGGGAGCTCCTTGATTTTTTTGAAAAACATATTGAACACGATCCATATAAGGATCTAACAATTTCCTTGTTCCATCGGTAGATCCGTCATCGACAATGATAATTTCTTCCGGTAAACGAGATTGAAGAAAAATCGCATCTAAACAACGAGAGAGTGTCATCGCATGTTGATAGGTTGGAATAATAACAGAGAGTCGACTCATAAGTAGGGCTCGATTTTTTTCATTTGAACATCAAACAAAAATGTTTGTGCGTGTCTGCGGGCATTGTCAGATAATCTTTGGCGTAAAGATCGGTTTGAGTAAAGGGTAAAAATGGCCTCTGCAAGAACCTGTTCATTTTGATCCGGAAGAAGAATACCCGTTTCCCCATCAATAATAGCCTCGTTCACTCCTTCAATATTTGTAGAAAGAGAAGGAAGTCCCGCTTGAGCCGCTTCTATAAAGACAAGACCGAATCCCTCTTTATCAACAGGATCTAGAGAAACAGGCATAATAAATATATCGGCAGATGTATAGAAACTTCCACGATCATCATCACTGACATTTCCATGAAAAACAACTTGTTTTTCCAAACCTAATTCTAAAACGAGGGATTTAAGTATCGGCTCCATAGGACCATGACCAACGATATGGTACAGAAAATGTGAAAGCTTTCCGGAATTTTTAAGGTTAGCAAGTGCATGAAGAACGGGAATGTGCCCCTTGCGTTGCACAAGACGGCTAACTGTAAGTAACGTAAAAACAGACTCATTCTTCACAACGACTGAAATGTTATCTTTTTGTGGGAAAAGACAAGGATATAAAACAAGTACATTTGATATCCTGTAAATGTTTGTTATTTCTTTTGCAAGAGCTTTTGAATTTGCAACCACGAGTTGAGCTTCCCTGAGTACTTCAGCACTCAAATAATGTTTTTTCCACGATGTATTAGCTAGGCGTAAATCCATTCCATGAATAAAAACAACGTAAGGAATTTTTGTTAGTTTTTTGGCTAATAAAGCTGCAGTGCCAACAGGCAAAAGATGACTGACTAAAATAAGCCGGTAATCGTGACGATAAAGAAAAAGATACATCACCATCTTCAACCAGTGTGGCCATATCCATTTAAAAAACAAAGATTTTCGATAAACCGGATATTCAACTCCCACATCAAAAAAATGGGATTGAGGGTCAGTTTGGGTCAAAATTTCTATTTTTTCTTTGAAATAAAAAGCGAATGTAGAAAGATACGTTGCAACGCCACCTTTGTGAGGTGGAAAATCTGGCGTGATGAGTAACATCTTTTTTTGACTCATACACGATGACGTTTAAATTTGAAAAAAGACTTATCACTTTCTGTAAAAACCCCTAAAAATAATAAAAAGAAAAGGTAAATAACTCCACCTACTGGAATAACAAAGATCCAACCAAGAATTGGTTTTAAAATGAGAACGGCCATCAACATGATAATTCCGCTCGTATAAATAGGTAGAAGTGTTTTTAACAATCCCCAGTGAGAAAAATTGGGAATAACAGATCGAATGAAATAAAATCCCACCAAAAACATAAAAAGAAAGCTAAATAAAGACGCATAAGCAGCTCCTATAATTCCGATGCGAGGAATAAGAATAGCATTGAGAAAAACGTTTATGATCATGGTTACTCCCATAATTGTCGTTTTAATAGATTGACGATTTGATGCATTAAGTAACGAACCTATGGGAAAATCTAAAAAAATAGGAATGAGAACAAAAATAAGAACCTGAAGAACAACGGTCGCTGACACATATTCAGGACCGGCAAGCTGAACGACCTCAGAAGCAATAGCATAAAGACCAAAAACGATAGGGGCTGAAATAACAGCCACATACCACATAGAGCGAGATAACACTGCTTCTAAAGCGTTCGGATCTTTATCAACCAGAGCACTCATACCCGGATAAAGAGCGGCTACAAAGGCCATTGGAAGAAATTGGAAAGCATAAGTAAACTTATAAGCAATTGCATAAAATCCCAAAGAAGCAGGGTCAAGAAATTTAGAAATAAAAATAGTATCTACATAGGAATAAATCTTTACAAAAATAGCTGCCAAAGCGAAAGGAAAAGCTGCTTTTAAAAGCCAAGATAAATCCTTCTTGTTTAATGATGGAATCAGAACGTTCCAACCCATATGTCTAGCAACATGAATCAAAGAAACAATCACGTTCACAAAACTTCCTAAGACTAAAGCAACCACCAAAAGGGGTAAAGATGGATAAAACCAAAGAATAAAACCACCGAATAAGGCTGTGGTAAGCATGCCAACAAAAACACCTAAAGATTCAAATTCTAAAGACTGGAATCCTCTAAGAATTCCGTAAAAGAAAACTTGAAAAGCATCCAGAACAAGGACAAGAGAAGCTAAAAAAATTAAAAATTGAATGGTTGAACCGTAATGTAAAAAATAACTTGCGATTAATGTCACCGCAACAGCCGTAATCGTAAGTATGATTTTTAAACTAATAGCATTAGAAACAAGAGATCTTGCTTGCATTTCGTCTTTAGCGATTTCTCGAGTAATAACAGATGTGATACCAAAATCGGCAATAACAGAAAAAATAGATGTAATCGAAATAGCAAGAAAATACTGTCCTGTTTGTTCCGGCATCATTATTCTTGCTAAAAATAAAAAATAGATAAAAGCGATGATCTTTTGTCCAATAGAAGCACCTGTTAAGTAGAGCGTATTTCTGGCAACTTTATTCGTCACACGGTCGCATTATAGTCAATTTCTTCTTTTTAAAAAAGGACTGGTATTTTTTAAAAAATACTTAAATAACAAAAACACCCATTGTGAATGGGTGTTTTAAAAATTTCCAATTGTGCAAGCCACTTTCTAACGTTTTGACCATTGTGGCGAACGACGAGCTGATTTCTTTCCGTACTTCTTTCGTTCTTTTATTCTAGCATCTCTGGTAAGAAATCCAACTTTTTTAAGAGAGCTTCTAAATTCTGGATTGAAATCAATAAGAGCACGAGCAATTCCGAGTCTGATACTGTCTGCCTGTCCATGGATACCACCACCTGTTACATGAACGGTGATATCAAATACATTTTCCATACCAGTTTCTCGCAAGGGAGAGACAACTGATTGTTGCATTATTTCAACAGGCAAGTACTCTTTCAAAAGACGATCGTTAACCTTAATAGATCCTGTTCCGCCTGAATAAAGTCTCACACGCGCAACGGCAGCCTTACGACGTCCAAGAGCTTCAATATATTTAGTCTGGTTACTACTTGTCATATCAGTCTAGTTCGTTACAAGAAGACGTTTTAATCTCTCGTTGCGGTGTTTATTTTTCGGAAGCATTCGTGAAACAGCTCTTCGAAGAACTTCAGATGGATCTATAGACCAAACTTTAGCCATAGATTCCTGACGTAAACCATGAGCAAATTCTGTATGATGCGTATAAACTTTTTGATCAAGTTTTTTCGCAGTAACAGTCATTTTTGCCGCATTGATTACTTGCACGTGATCACCGTCATCAATATGAGGGGTGTAGGTAGGTTTATGTTTTCCAATAAGAAAACGAGCGATCTCTGAGGCAAGACGACCTGGAGATTTTCCTTGTGCATCAATTGTTTGAATTTCCCTCTGCATAACTGTCATATACTATACAAGTTCTATTTGAACCATGTCAGCCCCATCATTTTTTCTGTGACCTAATTTAATGATACGAGTGTATCCACCAGGTCGTTTCAAATAACGAGGACCAAGGACTTCAATAATTTTCTTTACTGGATGTTCGGTATAAAAAAAACTCATTAACTTACGTCGAGAAGTAAGTGAAGCTACTTTTCCAGAAGTAATAGCTTTTTCAACAAAAGGTTTAACGGCTTTTGCTTTTGCTTCCGTTGTCGTAATTTTTTCGTAAAGTATAATATTTGCCGCAAGATTTCTAAGCAAAGCTTCTCGCGATGCCTTTACTCTACCTAAAATTTTTCCTTTTTTTCTATGACGCATAAAATATTTCTATCCCTTTCTAAAACGCACCTTTTTGATCTGTTTCAAACGATTCCAATGCTGAGGAAGGATTGGCATTATTTATCAAGATTGAAAAATAGTCAATCAAAATTTTTGCAGATTCTTGAACAGCCTCTTTAGGTGAAATAGACCCATCTGTTTCGATATTCATGATGAGCTTATCATAGTTTGTAATTTCGCCCACACGAGTATCTTCAACACGATAACCTACATTTCTTACAGGTGAGAATAATGCATCAATAGCAATGGTTCCCAATTCTCTATTTTCATCTACACGTTCTTCGCTTGTGCTATATCCACGTCCTCTTCTGACTGTTAACTCCATTTCTAGATTTGCTTTGTCTTCAGTAACAGTAGCAATAACCAAGTCAGAATTAATAATTTCTACATCAGCATTTGGTGTAATGTCAGCAGCAGTTACAACTTTTGAACCACTAAAAGTTAAATTTAATTTAACCGGTTCATCAGAAAAACACTTCATACGCAATGATTTGAGATTTAAGATAATCTCAAGAGCATCTTCTTTAATACCTTTTACAGACTGAAATTCATGATTTACCCCTTTGATTTTTACTGCTGTTACTGCAGCACCTGGAAGAGATGAGAGCAAGACTCGTCTAAGAGCATTTCCTAACGTTGTACCATATCCGTGAAAACAAGGTTCCACAGTTAAAATACCTTCGTTTGGACGTTCAGCGTCTTGATATTGGATACGTGATGGAAGAAGAATATTCTCCATACAAAATATAGATGATTATCGTGAGTAGAACTCGACGATGAGTGTTGGGTCAAAACCTTGATCAAGGTCCTCCCCCTCAGGAATTGATGTAATTTTTCCTGTGACAGCCTTTTCATCACGAGCAATCCATCTTGGCAACGTGCCTAAATTCACCGCCTCAGGGATCATCTTTATAATACCTTTCTCAACTTTAGAAGGCTTAATAGCTAATTCATCACCCATAGATACACTATAAGAAGGGATATCTACGGAACTTCCATTCACTAAAATAAAACCGTGATTAACTATTTGTCGTGCCTGTCTTCGAGTTCTAGCCCAACCGAGACGATAAACAACGTTATCAAGTCGAAGCTCTAATAAACGCACAAGACTTTCTGCTGTATTTCCCTCTTTACGAGATGCTTTTTCAAAATAACCAGAAAACTGTTTTTCAAGAATACCGTAAATAGCCTTGGCTTTTTGTTTTTCTCTCAACTGTTCTCCAAACGCGGAAAGTCTGGATCTATTTTTAGCTTGTTTTGGTCCATGAACTCCTGGAGGATATGCTCGACGTCGAACATATTTTTCTTTACCCAAAACAATACCGAGTCGGCGTGAAAGTTTTACAATTGGTGTTCGCTGTTTTGCCATATCTTAGACGCGTCGTGGTTTGGATTGACGACAACCGTTATGAGGTAGTGGTGTGGTATCTTTTAATGAAAGTACTTGGAATCCATTAGCATTAAGTGCTCTAATCGCAGAATCACGTCCTGTACCCACTCCTTTTACATAAACGTTCAATTCTCGAAGTCCAATTTCTTTAACTCGATCAGCAACAGTTTTTACAACAATACTGGCAGCGTAAGGAGTCGATTTTTTTGGTCCTTTAAAACCACAATTTCCTGCACTGGACCAACCCAACGTATTTCCATTTAAATCCGTAAGAGTAATGATTGTATTGTTATATGTTGCTTGAATATAAGCACAACCCTGTGAAATTTGATGGGTCACCTTTTTCTTTGTTCGAGTCTTTGTTTTCGTCTGTACTGTCATAGTTTAGGTCTTTGTAAGAGTTCGTCGACCGCTTCCTGTTGTACGTCGAACGTTTCCTCTAACGGTACGAGAATTTGATTTGGTACGTTGACCTCTCGCAGGAAGATTCTTGGCATGACGACTTCCTCTATAAGAGTTGATCTCCTTGAGGCGTTTAATGTTGGAAATTTTATCTCGTCGAAGATCTCCTTCAAGTCGATAATTTTTTTCAAGAAGAACTCTGATATTATTCACTTGATCGTCATTCAAATCTTTTGTACGAATATTTTCATCGACTTCTGCTTGAGAAAGGATTTTTTTCGACGTGGTAAGTCCTACGCCATAAATATACGTTAGAGCAATAACGATACGCTTGTCTGACGGAATTGTGACTCCTGCTATACGTGCCATAGTTAAAGTTTAACCTTGTCGTTGTTTATGACGAGGATTCTTACAAAGAACAACCACACGACCTTCTCGTCGAGTGACCTTACAATCGCGACAAATCTTTTTTGCTGAAGCTCGTACTTTCATAATTATAAACGCCATCGAAACGATCGATGACGTTTGCTAAAATCTATATACAACTCGACCTTTTGTAAGATCGTACGGACTGATTTCTACCTTTACATCATCACCTGGAAGAATTCTGATTCGAAACTTTCTCATTTTTCCAGATAAATGTCCCGTAATAAGCTGTCCATTTTCTAATTTTATTTTGAAGTTTGCAGCAGGTAGAAGTTCTTCTACCGTGCCCCGCATCTCAATGAAATCTTTGGTCATCTTTTCCATAATGAAATAACGAAACAATGCTAACACCTATGGACAAAAATGACAAGAAATCAGTGAAATTTAATGCGCCGGTATTGTACTCATCAACAGATCTATTGTCAAGAATGCTTCCGTGGATAACCAAAAGTGTTTTTTAATCTAATTTTTAAGTATTTTTTATTCAAGAACGGCTTTAATTCTTCGAATACCGCTTGCGGCTGATTCTTCTTTCATGATTTTAAAAGATCCTAACATTCCGGTTCTTTCCACATGAGGTCCCCCACAAACTTCTTTACTAAAATAATTGCCAAGAACCTCTTCACCGATAAAATAAACTTTAATTTGACCATCTAATTGAGCATATTTATCTTCAAATAAACCTATAGCTCCACGTTTTTTAGCTTCATCTAAGGTCAGTATTTCATAATGTACGGGAAGATTTTTTGAAATGATCTCGTTGATCATGCGTTCAACTTCGTGAAGTTGTTCTTCTGTCATTTTTTCAGAATGAGAAAAGTCGAAACGAAGACGTTCTGGAGTAATATTGGATCCTTTTTGTTCGACATGGGTTCCAAGGACCATACGAAGAGTTTGATGAAGAAGGTGTGTAGCGGTATGTAGACGTGTTGTGGCTTCCGAATGATCCGCAAGACCACCAGCGAATTTTTGTTCAGAACCCGCTCGAGAAAGATCCTGATGTTTCTTAAATTCTGTTTGAAATTGCTCTACATCCACTGTAATTCCAAAAGATCGTTGTAATTCTTCAATAGTGAGTTCAAGGGGAAATCCGTAAGATTGATAGAGATCAAAAGCATTTTTACCTGTGAAAGTTTTTGTCTTTTCGGCAATGGAACGAAGCTCTCGATATCCTTTCTCTACTGTTCGGCGAAATTTGGCTTCTTCTTGTTCAAATACGTTTTGGATTTCCTTTGTTTTCAACGCCAGATCAGGATAAGTCTCTTTATAAGCCGTAGTAAACGTCTCTACTGATTGATAAAGATGAGAAGCGCCATCTGAAAACTGCCAGGCACGAAAAATAGCTCGTCGCATCAAACGACGAACAAAATATCCTTGATCTTTATTGGATGGTAAAACTCCATCTCCGATCAAAAAGACCGTTGCTCGAACATGATCGGCAATGATGCGTAACGTATGTTTCTGGTCTTCTGTAGCGTGTTCATAGTCCCATCCAAAATTATTTTTGACTTGGGCAAAGAATGGTTGAAATACATCCAAAGCAAATACATCCGGATTATTATTAACGGCTGCAGCAATGCGTTCTAAACCGGATCCATGATCAATATTAGGAGCATTCAAAGGAACAAAAGTATCTTCACTCTTTTTTAAGTAAGCCATGAATACATTGTTTCCAATCTCCATAAATCGCCCACAATCACAGTTTGGATGGCATTCCTTACCCCATTTAGGATCATGAGGGGTTCCAAAATCATAAAACATCTCAGAATCAGGGCCGCAAGGATCGCCTACTATCGTTGTTGTAGGACCCGTTTTTCCACGATTCCACCAATTCTTTTTTCCATCATAATAAAAAATCCGTTCCCCAAGTTTCATTCCTCGCTCATAGCCAGCTTGTTCAGAACCTATTTCTGCATCCACTGCTTCAATTCCAACACGGGCAAACTGTTTTTTCCACAATTCCCCCGCCTCCACGTCTTTTGGAATATTAAACTGAGCATCTCCGATAAAACAGGTAATATACAATTTTTTAGGGTCAAGTCCGATACCCATTAAAAAATCAAACATCCAAGGGATCTGTTCCTGTTTAAAATAATCCCCTAGCGACCAATTACCAAGCATTTCAAAAAAAGTTGTGTGACGATTGTCCCCCACCTCATCAATATCCTGGGATCGAAAACATTTTTGAGAATCAGCGAGCCGATTGCCTTGTGGATGTTTTTCTCCTAATAAAAAAGAAATCATCGGCTGCATACCGGACCCTGTAAAGAGCGTTGTGGGGTCATTATTTGGAACCAAAGACGAGGAAGGAAGGATCGCGTGTCCTTTTTCTTTAAAAAAACGAAGGTATTCGGATCTAATTTCGTGGATATTCATAGCGCTAACATTCTACAAAAGCCTTTTTTTATCGTCCAATTAATGGTCAAGAGTAACTTCCGTTGGTTTAGCCTGGCGCACTGCATGACGTCTCAATGCATCAATAAATCTTTTTTGTTCTTCAATTCCTAAAAACATTCCTAAAATAAAATAAGCCAACAAACCTGCTCCACCAGCTAAAAACGCTTGAAGAAAAACCCCGATAAACGTTTCCAGTGGAATAAACGAAACAACGATAGGTTTGAGAAACTGCATAATGACCGCGGCAAAAAGACCACAAGTTGTCATTTTTAACAACGAACTCAAAATAACGGATTCTTGTAATGTTCCTACTCGTTGTCTTAAGGAGATCCAAAGAAGCAAAGCATTTACCAGCGATGAAATAGAATAAGCGATCGCCAAAGAAATCACTCCAAAACTTTCACGAAAAAGAAAAGCACTTAATATACCCACAAAGGCAGAGACAACAGCAATAGTGAGAGGAGTAATGGTGTCATGCAGAGCATAAAAAGCACGGGCGAGCAAAAATACAAGAGATTGAGGAATAAAGGTGAGGGCAAAAAAAGCCAACGTGTTAGCGGTTAACACTGTGGCTGACCAATCAAACGCCCCTGCCCCAACCACCACACGTACAATCTGTGCACGAAAAATTAAAAATAAAAGAGTCATGGGAATAAGAAGATAAAATAATTGACCTGTTGTCCTAGCAATTGTTTCAATAAATTTAGACAATTCTTTTTTTTCTACAAATTCCGATAACGTAGGAAACACAGCGATAGCAAAAGAGACGCCAAAAATTCCTACCGCAAAAAATTGAATATTGTAAGCAAATTGAAAGATCGTGAGGCTACCGGCCACAAACATCGATGCCATAATCGTCAAAATCATAAACATCAACTGATTCACTGCCAGACCAATCGTCCGTGGACCCATGAGCCTTACCATTTCCCGCATGTCTTTTGAACGAGGATCAAGAACAAAACGGTATGCATAACCTGTACCACGCATTCCAATGATTTGCGTGCATAAATGAAAAAACGTTCCCAACACAACCCCCCAAGCAAGACCGACCGAACCAAAAACAGGTTCTAACCAGAGTGCTCCTATAATAATACCCGCGTTATAAAAAAGAGGGGCGAGAGAGTAAATAAAAAAATGTTTTAAACTTTGTAACACGGATCCGTAGATGAGTGAAACCGCTAAAAAAATTTGTCCTAAAAACATGATCCGCATGAACAGAACCACTTTGACTTGCTTGAATTCTTCAAATCCTGGTGCAATCAGATGTGCCAGAGGAGTCGCAAAAAAAATAAGAACAAGAGAGAAAAGAAGAATAATGCTTCCTATCAGATGAATAGCATTATTGGTAAAATCCCAGGCTTGCTGTCTTTGTAAAGGTTTATGGTAATGGGAAAGGAAAAGAGGAATAAAACTTGCAGACAACGCACCCACAACGATCAAATTAAACAAGAGGTCAGGAATTTTAAATGCGGCATAGTAGACGTCTAACGTATCCCCCGCTCCAAATGTACCAGCAAGAATTCTATCGCGAACAAAACCAACTAAACGACTGGCCAATGATAAAATGCCGACAATCGTTGCTGCTCCGATAATCGTTTTCGATTCTTTTTGAAAAAAACTAAACATGCGACGATTCTTTAAAACGTTTTCTTCCTAAAGAAAAGAAGAAAACGAGAGCGATTATTAATAAAAGACTCAAAAGCCCAAGTGAAACGACCACTAAACGATTTGAAAGGCTAAAAAATGGGACAAAAACCGTTGTTGAATCCGTAGAAACAACGCCTGAAGCATCGGTCATGGTTAAAGAAACAGTAAAAGCTCCCGGAGAATTGTACGTATGGCTAACAAATGACTTTGATGAATTTACTCCATCGCCAAAATCCCAAACATAAATCGTGGAATCGTTCGGCGGAGCGAGGACTTCAAATGTAAAGGTATTCCAGGATTCTCTCCGAGATCGAAAAACCGTATTGGGAGAAATGCTTACTTCGTTTATCGTGACCTCATTTTTAGAAAGCGTATCTGTGTCTAATAAAGTTTCTTCATGTTCTTGATCATCAAGAGAGGACGACGGATCAGACTGGGTATCTGAAGTTTCACGAATAGTTTGAGCAACTTTCGTGACAATTTGTTGAAATGTCTCTTTTGTATCGGAAACCGTTGAAGAATCAATCGTTTCTTTTGTTTCTTCCTGTGGAGTTTCAATAACCGTCTTTTCTTTATCTGTAGGATAAGCATCCTGAGGATCGTTTACTCCATCCCCATCGGAATCGACTTGCGTCGTATCTGTTCCAAGTTCTTTTTCTACTTCATCAGATAAGCCGTCTCCGTCATCGTCCTGATCGCAAGCGTCTCCCTGGCCATCCTTATCGGAATCAATCTGTGTTTCGTTAGCCATCGTAGGACAGTTATCATTTTTTTCATCTATGCCGTCATGGTCGGAATCGATGATAGGCGTAATTTTTCCGGTGATCGCCGTGTTATTGGATGAATTACTATCTTCGGGATCTGTACCCCCGACTTGCGCCATGATATTGAATTCAGAAACAGGAACAATAAAATCTACATAAACTTCCTCAGGGTTTCCATTTTTTAATAACGAAATGGCCTGAGGTTGTCCGATCAAAGATGCACCCTGGTAAAAACTCACATACCCGGAAACATCTTGATCTCCAACGTTATGAACGGTTGCATAAATACGAATCGCATCACCTGCAACAAAGGTTTCTTTTGAAAAATGAATATCCCCCTGACTTATGCCTAAATCCACAGCAGCGTAAGCCACAACAGGAAAAAAGAAAACGAGGAGAGAAAAAAAGAAATAACGTTTCATAAAATAACGTGATCACCTGTCTGTATCCACTCTGATGCGGCCTCATCTTTAGTCAGATGAAAGGCAGGAAGAAAGGCTGGATGAATTCTGATAACGACATGGTCAAAGACGATCTCCGGATACTCTTTTAGGGTAAGAGAGACGGTATCATGATGAGAAAGTCCTAATTCCTCTGCAAGAGAAAGCGGGAGATGCAAATGACGCATAGGGATAATTGTACTTGATTTGGCACGAATTTCTCCTAAATCTGTCTTAAGAAGAACGGTACCGGATCGCTCTAAATCACCTGAAACCCGCAATGGCGCAAGGAGTCCGATCGCATAGGCATCACTGGAAGAAATTTCCACTTGCGTCTGATCTCGTACAGGACCGATGACACACACATCTTCGAAAGAACCTTTGGATCCATGAAGACTCACCTTGCGCGAAAAGATGTACTGATCTCTTTGGTCAATCATCCGTGATGAGGTGAGGTTATCCGTCCCAAAAAGAATTTGAGCATCATGCTCACAAAGATGAACATGTCTGTGTTGTACGACAACAGGTATCTCCATACATTATTAGGAACGAGGTCTTTTGATAATGATCAAAACAATAAGAAGCATTCCAAAAAATCCAACGGCATAAAATAACGAAACGATTTTTGCATTTTCAACATAAGGCAGCCACGGAACATTCATTCCGTAAAAACCAGCAATGAGTGTGGGTACCATTAATGCGGCAGATACAAGGGTCAAAATGGTCACGACCTCATTGGTTTTATGTGAAAGAAGAGCCTCGTTCATATCAAATAAACCATCAATAATAAGTTTCAAATTATCCGAAGAAAGCCAAATCGTATCCAGCACGTCGTGTACATCATCAAAGTAAATAGCCATGTCCTCAGAAATAAAAGACCGTTTTATATTGGATAAGCTTGCCACAATTGTTCTTTGTGGATCAATTACATGACGTAAAAAGAGAACATTTCTTCGTACATGACCCAAATCCACGGTCAAACGTTTGTCATGTCTGTGCTCAATTGCCTCTTCAAGTCTGTGAACTTCCTTGGTCAAATCCCCAAGCAAAGAAAGGCCTTCATGAAACACTTCTGCTAAAATTTTATGCATAGCAAAAGGTGTACCCTTGCCTAGCACGATGGATCGAAACTTGTTACTTCGTTGCATTCTTTCAAAAAAAGCTTCTAAAACAGGAATGGGGATATGCGTTATCGTGACCAAACTTTCAGCACTCAAAAAAATATACAATTCTTCCCCGTACAAATGTTCTGATTCTTTATCAATGGCTGGAATATGAAAAACAAAAAAAAGATAATGTTTATAGATATCCATTTTAGAAATGGGTGATTCCGCACGGATATCATCATAATCAAGATGATTAAACTTAAAACGTTCTTGAAGCTGCTCAAGATCATGATCATCCACCTGATTGATATGATGCCAACTCACGCCTTTTGATTCTACAACCTGTATTCCCATACGATTTCAACGTCTTTGTTTTTTATCTTTTAGCTTGTCATAGCCAAACGTATAGTGGAACCGGTTGTGTCGTATAGGACCAATAAATGCGAGGTGAAATTCAGCGAGCATGTACTTTATCGCAATGTTCATTCGACCATCTCGATCCAATCTTCGAATAGAAACAGGGATTTTTGTGGATTTAAGAAGACCAAATTTTCCCACAACGCACGCACGGCGCGCGTAGTCATGATCTTCACAAAAGGTAATTTTTTCATCAAAACCCTGAATACGATCATGAAGTTGTTTACGTGCAAACATGCAAAAACCAGGAGCATGCGGAAAAAGAGAACCCCACGCGCGGGCATACGTGTTATAGGCTTTATGCATGACATGATCGATAAACGCGTCAGAAAGCGGAAACACATCGCATGTGGCCAAATCTAATTTTCTCTGCAGCATTTCTTCCACGCCTTTTTCCAAAAATTGCGGGTCACGCAGTTCTACGTCAGCATCTAAAAATAAGAGAAGCTCTGTGTGCGCATACGACGCTCCGGCATTTCTTCCAAAAGAAATCGCTCCGCCTTCAACCACGCGTGCGCCAAAAGAACGGGCGATTTCTCGTGTGGTGTCTGTTGATTGCGCATCGGAAACAATAACCTCAACAGGTTGTCGTGTCTGTTTACTAATAGACTCGAGAAGTCGTGGAAGATACGACTCTTCATTTTTTGTGGGGATAATAATCGTTAACATTTATTCTATTTTACCGTCCTTCTTGTGTGAGAGCAAACAGAGCGATCCCTGTTGCGACCGACACATTGAGTGATTGTTTTTCGCCAGGCATCAAAATCTCAACCTGTTGGTCACACGCAGCTAAAAGGTCTTTTTCAACCCCGTCTACTTCGTTACCCAGAAGAAGAGCCAAAGGCTTATCCGTTTTAAATGTCTGAATAGGCATGCTCGCATGAGTATTGTCTAAGGCGACCACACAAAACCCTTGCTGTTTTAAGGTCTGTAATAATGACCGGATTTCTAAAACCGCTTCCCAAGACACTCGATGTTCGGATCCTAATGAGACTTTTGCGATCTCTTTTCTAGGAGGAACACCGGTAAAACCTGTTAAATATAATTTTTCAACAGCAAACGCATCGCAAGATCGAAAAATGGATCCAACATTATGCAAAGAGCGAATATTATGTGCAATAACAATCATAGAATGAATAAACTCTTGAAAAAAAGGGTGAAGAAGCGTAGCATTGTGCTGTTATGTCATCTCTTTGCTCAAATAAAGACATTTGTGGATCTTGTTCTTGGTCTCATATTCCCTACCAGAAACAGCTTCTTCAAAAAGTTTCAGATATCAATGGATCTTTCAAGATAAAAAATGTGGATCTGTTGTGTGAAACCATTTTACCATCTCCTATCACAGAACATTACCGGAATCGCATGGACTTTGTGATCGATTTCGAAGGTCGTGTAGGAATGCGGGAAAAAGGAAAATGGTGGAAAGTGATTGATGGACACACCTGTTTTTTGGCTGATAAAAAAATCGAGGATCTGTTCCACATCGTACGAACATGGGTGAAATCCTCCGGACTCTCTTATTATGATCGCAAAAGTCATCAAGGTCTTTTACGCTACGCTGTGATCCGATCGACAACCTTAGGAGAAACGATGATCAACGTGATCACTTCGGTCCCACAACATGAGCAAGAATCTTCTTTTCTTCAAGAGTCTCTTGCCCATCTGGCCAAAGAATCTCTTGCGACAACACTCATTTGGTCTCAAAACAGTACGATCACGGATATCAGTTTTGGAGACGTTCTACAAACGATCTCGGGTCCAGGATTTATAGAAGAACGCATCGGATCATCGACCTATCGTATAAGTCCAAACGCATTCTTTCAGACAAATCCCCATGGAGCTAAGCTCCTTCTTGAAACCGTTACTGCGTTTTGTGGTGACATGCATCAAAAAACGCTCTTAGATTTATATTGCGGATCAGGATTCTTTTCTATCGCGTTAGCGGAAAAAGCCAAAGAATGCATCGGGGTAGAAATGAGCAAGGATGCCATCAGAGATGCTCGGATAAATGCCGAAATTAATGATAGAACCATCCAGTATCATGATGCCAAGACGGAAGAATTTGATTGGAAAAATCTTAGTGGTGATGTCGTTATTCTTGATCCTCCTCGCAGCGGAATGCATGATAAGGCTCTAGAGGATATTCTCCAGGTTAAACCAAAACACATTGTCTATATTTCCTGTAACTACAAAAACTTTGCGCGAGAAATGATACAATTACAGCAATACTATACCGTGGAAGCCATGCGCGCGATTGATCTGTTTCCACATACTCCTCATGTTGAACTAGTCTCTTCTTTACTTCTTAAGTAAAAGGAATTGTCGTCTCATTCGCGATCTTGCCTTTCATGGGGCCCCATCGACTCGTCACCGTACTGTGAGTACGGCTCTGTCGTCGATCGCCCCATTCAAGGCAATCTCATCGAATAAGACGACAATTCCTAATCTGATTACCTCTATTCTATGCCAAAATCTGGTTTCGTCGTGATGATCGGTCGTTCAAACGTGGGTAAATCAACCCTCATGAACACGATCGTTGGTTCAAAAATTGCCATTACTACCCCAAAACCGCAAACCACGCGTCTTCCTATCCAAGGGATTATCACACGCGAGGAAGGGCAAATGGTCTTCGTGGATACTCCAGGAGTTCTTAAAGGAGAAAAGGATCTTTTATCTAAAAAACTTGCAGAATCTGTCCGAGCGTCACTCAACGATGTTGATGTGATTGTATACGTAGTAGATCCAACGCGTGAAATCGGACAAGAAGAGCGCGAAGTCATGCGTACCATTGCCTCTTTGCAAAAGCCAAAAATTTTGGTCATCAATAAAATAGATGCCAAAATAAAACCGTTTCTTGATTTCTATCGCGATCTTTCACCAGAGTATACAGCCACGTTTGAAGTCTCAGCCTTGCGAGAAACCAACATCAATCATCTTGTTAAAAAACTGTTTGAGCTGATGCCCGAAGGTGAGTATTACTACCCAGAACACCAGCTTACAAACATGCCAAATAAGGTATGGTTGGCAGAACTGATTCGAGAAAAACTCTTTCTGCGTTTGCGTCAGGAAGTCCCCTACAGTACCCACGTAGAGGTAAGCGAGGTAGAAGAACGACCCAATGGAATGATCTATATCGCGGGAACCATCTTTACAAATGACGATCGCTATAAACGCATGATCATCGGTCAGGGCGGTCGCGGCATTCGGGAAATCGGTCAATCGACCCGCCACGAACTGGAAGCTGTTCTTAATACAAAAGTCTTTCTTGATCTCACGGTAGAAGTGGACAAGCATTGGATGGCAAAATTCGGATAAAAAAACGAACGTATGTAAAAAAACCTCGGACACCGTAAGTGCCGAGGTTTCGATGATTTGAGTTCAGTACTCAGACTGAATCAATTCTGCTGAGGGATTTCTAGAAATACTACTTATTTCGTGCTCAAACTGACATTCATCGCCATCATATGCTGGTCCCGCATTGTGAATCGTAAGGAAATAAATTCGTTTTGTAGTCCACATGACAAACCGAGGAATACTAGGAAAATCATAGTGTTCCTCATCTAAAACTTTTTTGATTTCTTCTGAGTCTGCAAGACATCTGATTCCATCACACTGATACTTATTGCTAATGGCCAGCGCTTCGATGTTTTCAAATGAATCTTGATTCTTTTGAAGCTCTACTTCAAGAAACTCCCTTAAGGTAACGGACATGAATTTTCTCCTTTTGTGAGATTATTACCATGAAGTCTTTCACTAAAGACGATGGATCATAAACAATTTTATGGAAAAAGTCAATAGTTCGAAATCACTAAAAACGGGCTATTCGCCCGTTTTTAGATTGATCTGTGAAATTTCATATCCGCTGAATCCTTTTGCTAGTCCTTCTTTACTCAAAAATTTAAGGTTTCCCTGAGAAAGAGGAGTGAGTTGAATTTCTAAAATAATAGGATTCTCTGGATTCGCGAGGATTTTATAACTGGCAAAGGAATTCTTGGCTTCAACCACTCTTACCTTTGTTCTCACACCATCCACGTCTAAAGAATAAACTCCCCAAGAAGGATTCGCTTCTATCGTTGTAGCATTTTTTATTGTAGGTACTGTTGACTCATTATTCACAGACGAATCATCACCCGTAAACAATGAGAAGAAACCACTGATTCGATCAACAAAAGACTTTGCTTGCGCGGTAGTGTCTTCAATTCTGGTTAAAGATTCATCAAATAAACCCAAACTCACTTTTGTCGATCGGGTATTAATAAGTTCACTATATTGGGAAGGAGAAAGCCATACAAGGGATTCTTCGACCATTCCCCCATCACCGACAGGCCACTGTTGGGCAAGTTTTAGTGTGGTAGCCGTTGCTAATGATTGTGAAGCAATGGTTCCCGTTTGAGAACGTTGTTCATAAACGGGTTCAGGAGCCTCAGGAATTTCAACTCCCACAGGAGATTGAGAATACTGAGCATCATACGCTTCTCTTGCTACTTGAGACTCAGACGTTTCAACCGTCACTAAACTCTCCCACGTTACATGTACTTTCTGATTGGGAATCCAATCGGTCAGAGTGACCGTACGTATCTGCTCATCCGCACCCGACCATTCAACAACGGAACCACCCAATCCCAACACAGTTGGCCTTAAAACAAAGGTATCCCCAACAGAAAAAGAAAGGTTGGAAGCCGCTTGCTCTGGCGTCAGATTTGAAACATCTGGAGAAAGACAGCCCGAACCTAGGAACAAGAGACTAAAGAATCCTAGAGCAATCTGTCTCCGCAAGAGTTTCATACACTATTGGCTAAGTGTTTCTCCGTTCGCCCATGCTCTCACACGTTCCTCTGTGGTAGCGCCACAAATCGATTGGCCTGAATCCGTATTGAGAAAAAATGGGACTCCACCGCATTTACCGTTATCTGCTTTTTCAAAATGTTGAGCATTTTCTTCACTATGCCAGGTTTCCTTTTTTTGGATTTCTTTTCCTTCTTCAATCAATTTATCAATAAGAGGCATCATGTGGTGACAATGCGGACATTCTTCTCCGTAGTAAAAATAAAGCATACTGCTAGAATCGTAGGTAATTAGATGCTAAAATTTTAACATGTCTCTCAAAATCCTTACAGTCATATTATTCTGCTTTGTCGTTGGATTACTCATTGTCCAACGTTTTTCACTTCCTAAAGAACTCCCCGTTCGTATCACCGCTGGAGCTGGTGAAGACGCTGGGTATGGATTTGGAGAAGGTTTACAGCGAGGATCTTTAGTTGAAACAGTGGAGGGTTTTATTCAACTAAACATAGGTGAAGAGCTTGCACAAGCAGATCAAGCTCAGACAATCATCTGGCTTTCAAAAAATACTTCTATCGAATTAGAACGACTATACAAAGACGAACTGATCATCCGACTCATCAAAGGAAGGATCTTGGCAAAAACATCCGCACAAACTCCTTTAATAATTAAAACAAACAACACAGAGCATGTCCTTTCTGACGCAATGGCTTCCTTCATCAATTACGATTTTCTTGAAACAATCCATGTGATCCCGCTTATGAATTCTGTAGAAACGCATTTACGCCAAACAAAGGAACGTTTCACACAGTCGGCTCCTTATTCAATCCACGAAACACCTCCTGTCTCCCACGAGTCCCTTGATGTCAATTTGATGGCGGGAGATTCTGCAGACTTTTACCAATGGACGAATGCATTGACTTATTGAAAAAAACTGCTAAAATCTGACCTTGCTCATTTCACATCAACACAGAACAGGAGAAAACCATGATCGAAAAAATAGTCTGTGCCTATTCGTTATCAAATGCTCTAAAAATGGTCGAGTGCGGCGATACGCCTCTCATCAGCCGAATCCCTCTCCATAAACTCTTTGAGCGTGCACGACGCATTTATCATGGAGCCTTCGATTTTGACGGAACCTTGATTCCAGGCAGCCAATGGAAGGCGACTTCTACGCTCATGCCCCCCTCTCTGGCAGCGCAAGATGAGGAAAATCGGGCTATCTATTGGAAACAAAAACACGAACAACCCATCCGACCGGATCTCGTCGACCTGGAAGATCCAGATTGGTTCCATGGAGGATTCTATCCTGAAAATTTGAAGGTGATGGACGGCGCTTGGATCGCCGAAACCATTCGACTTTACAGCGAAGCTCGTATCACCCGCGCTCAAATCGCAGAGGTGGCAAAAACACTCCACCCAAGAGAAGGGGCACTTGAACTTCTGCAAGCGATGGAAAAGCGAGTTATTATCACCTTCGGAATAGAACAGCTGATCCAAGATTGGGTTGAACACCATCAGGTTCATCCCACGTCAGTCGCTGCTTCTCGTTTAAAGTTTAATGAAGAGAACCGGGTTCATGGATGCCATATCAATCTGGTTGCCAGTCACACAAAGAAGTGTGCTGTAGAACGATTTCGTGAGGTAGGAAAAATTGACGGAGAAAATCTGCTGGTCATGGGCGACTCGGTCGTTGATGTCCACATGATGGGAACGGACAGTTTCAATGTCCTGATCGTGCCTCCCAACGAACTGGATCGTAAGCTCGCTGATTTTCGAGAAGGAAATCTCGCATCTATGTGGGATCGGATCACACTTATCCTTGCCAGCGATTCGTTGATCCCGTTTCTGAATCTGCTAAATGTATAACGCATAAAACGCAAATCACCCAATTTATGGGTGATTTTTTCATTTTTTCGTCTATCCACACGAGCGTTTGACTTACGTTATTCTATAATTCCCCCACCTAATACTTTATCCCCATCGTAAAAAACAATAGATTGACCTGGGGTTACAGCTCGTTGAGGTTCATCAAATAAAACGGAAACACCTTCTACTCCACCGATAGGAATCAATTCGATCTGACATGGTTGTAACGGTTGACGATGGCGGATACGAGCGAAACATCGAAAAGGAGATATCGGTTTTTCAAACCAATTTAATTGTGTTGCTGTGAGCTGGGTCTTAAAAAGCGCAGGATGAAAATTACTTGAAACGACAAGTTCTTTTGTCTGGGGACGCTTTTCAACCACATAGTAAGGAGTCCCTCCTCCGATACTCAGACCATGGCGTTGTCCGATCGTATAAAAAGAAACTCCCTCATGTGTGCCGATCTTTTCCCCTTCCAGAGTAATTACGTGACCTGGATCTTTTGGGAGACGTTCCTGAAGAAAGGTACGCATATCAACTTCACCCACAAAACAAATTCCTGTTGAGTCTTTTTTGTGTGCAACTTCAAGTCCAAATTCCTCCGCTTTTTTTCGAACCTCTGGTTTAATCATCTCTCCTATGGGAAACAGAATCCGAGAAACAACCTTTGGATTAATCGCCCAAAGAAAATAGGTTTGATCTTTGTTTGAATCCGCTGCTGTATATAAAAGACCCTTTCGTTCTCTGGCATAATGTCCTGTGGCCACATATTCACATCCCAGTCGGTCGGCTTCCTCAATAAAACGTTCAAACTTAATATATTTATTACACATCACATCCGGATTAGGCGTCCTTCCTGCTTCAAATTCACGAAACAGATATTCAACGACATCTCTACGATAGTCTTTCTCGAAGTCGAACGTGACAAAGGGAATATCTAATTTAGCCGCAACGCGAGCCGCATCTCGGCGTTCATCTTTCCAACCGCATTCCTGAAACATCTCCCCAACCTCACCCGTATCTGTCTGTCTTGGCCCACACACCGAACCTGACCAATTCTTCATGAAGGCTCCTATCACCTCATATCCACTCTCCAACAACAAACCAGCGGAAACACTTGAATCCACTCCCCCGGACATTCCAAGAAGCACCTTCTTTTTTGGCATAAGAAAAAAGAATAGCAAAAAAGAAAGAAAAATCAAGAGATATCAGGATTATTTTTTAACTGTTCCTCAAAAAGAACGAGATCTTCCCTATAAACGAAAAAATCGGTGATTTGAAGCTTTTCATTGTATTTTTTCACTAAATCCGAATATTCGAAAATGGGAACCAATTCGTGTCCACTTACACGATGTTTCTTTACAAAAATTTCCTGAGTTTTCTTTATATCCTCACCCAAATGAGTTAATTCCTTTTCAATGGAATGTGTGAACCAACGGATACCTGAACGATCACAGATGTGCTGTAATTTTTCTAATGTCTGTTGATCCTTAGGTTCAACTTTTTCATGCAAACGCAAAATCCTCTTGGCAGGCAGACGGTGCATTAAATGAAAAGAATAATAATTCGTTTCATTTTTGCTGGCCTCAAATAATTGTTCAATCACAGCTCCATCATGAAGAGCTGCGTACGCATACGGATCTGTTGGAATGTTCAAGCTTATCTCACCCAGCAAAATAGCTTGTTCCAAATAGTGCGTAAGTCCCATCTTGGTTTTATGGCAATACACCTGGTCGATCATGTGATAGCGAGCCAAAAGAAAATCCTCAAACGCCCGGACACCGTTTTCTGAAAGAGTAAAAACCAATTCCCCTCGATACTCCTGCACCCCCATGGAAGAAATCAACCAGTCTATATCGTACTGGCCGTAAGCGACTCCGCAGTAATACCCGTCTCGCAAGAGATAATCCATGCGATCGCAATCCACCTCTCCTGAAATCAAGCCCTTAAGCACTTTTTGCAAACTCGGAATCTTTTTTTCTATCGTCCTTAATGCGGAGGATGGCTGAACACCGGAATGGATTAAAGAACAAATATCTTGAGCCATCGTTTGTTCCAAAAGATGCTCCTGTGCAAGCGTTTGGATTAACAAAACGCTATAATCTTCGTGAACGGCTTGGCGACTAACAGGCATTTCATACCACCAAGACCAATCAAGAGGCAATGACGTCAACGAAGGAAAAATGACTTCGGAAGCATGAGAAAACGGACCATGTCCAATGTCGTGTAATAAGCCGGCCAAACGCACACGTTGTCTTAGCGCCTCCAGTTCCTCTTTGGATAATCTGTTTGTAAAAAGATCTGTAGACGCGATTATTCTGCCCCATAATCGGCCGGCGACATGCATGGCGCCAAGTGCGTGGGTAAAGCGATCATGACAGGCTCCCGGATAAACATACGCTTCTATAAATCCTAATTGCGAGATAAAACGCAATCGTTGAAAAAACGGGTGATCGATAATCCCCCGTTCAAATGCATTAAACCCAATATGTTTATGAATGGAATCTCGAATTTCGTAGGGGTTCATACACCATTTAAATCAAAAGAAGAATAAACACTCCAATGAAAATACGAAAAAGAGCAAACTCGCTAAAAGTAGAACGTTTTAAAAATTGTAAAAGAAAACGAACCGTAAGAAATCCGCTAATCGTCGCTGTTAAAAAACCAACAACAAGAGGAACCCATCCTATGACTGCCCCACCTTCAATAACATCTCCTAACTTAAACAATCCTGCTGCTGCTACCGTAGGAATAGCAAGCAGAAAAGAAAACCGAGCAGCAGATTCGCGAGAAAGACCTGAAAATAATCCTGCCGTAATGGTAATTCCAGAACGCGATGTTCCTGGAATAAGGGCGATGACTTGAGCACAACCGATGATAAACGCACGAGATAATCCTACGCGGGTTACGGAATCTATTTTTTGATTGGCTCGCCTATCGGCAATATACAAAACAATTCCCCAGACAATCAAAGAAATGGCAACGGTTTTTTCGGAACGGAAATAATCTTCAATGAAATGTTGAAAGATCAATCCAAAAAGAGCCACAGGAATAAACGCGCAGACAATCCATAAGATGAGATTGCGCCACTGTTGCGAGGTTTCATCTTGTTTTTTGGATAAAAATAATGCTCGCAACATGATGTTCACCTCGGGCCACAATGCCGCGATGGTGGCGGTGAGCGTGGCAATATGCAAAAAAGCGTCAAAGGCCAAACTTTGAACCTGCCAACCAAACAGTTTTGGAACAAGAATCAGAAAACCGGAACTAGAAATCGGAAGAAACTCTCCAATACCTTGGACAAGACCCAGAACGAACGCTTGAAAAACATTCATACTTAATCAAAATGAACGGTTTGTCCTGTTTTTAGCGTTCCCAATTTTTCTTGAGGAGGTTCAGGTTTTTTAGGAGACATCGACTCTGTATGAACAGAAGGCACAGTCTCTGTCTGTTTATTTTTTCTTTTACGTTTACGTTTCTTTTTTGTAACGTCATCGGTCTGTTGCGATAAGCTACTTTGGACCACCGAACTGGTAACAAGCCTTGGGTGATTGGCTTCTTGTTTTTTTTCAACAGGATGTTCTTTACGCTTCGCGCGAATTTTTTCTAAACACTCTTGGCAGTACAACGAACGACTAGGATCAAGTTTCACTCCGGCGCTAAACGTGCGTGTACAATCAGAACACGTGTATGAATGACTTGCCACTGAAGAACGTTGTGCAGGTGCAGGTGTTGCAGGTGCAGGTGTTGCAGGTGCAGGTGTTGCAGGTGCAGGTGTTGCAGGTGCAGGTGTTGCAGGTGCAGGTGTTGCAGGTGCAGGTGTTGCAGGTGCAGGTGTTGCAGGTGCAGGTGTTCTTGAAGGCACGACGACGGATTTAGGAACCGAAACCGGAGCCGAAATAGAAGGCTTTCGCAGCGTGCTTAACGTGATAGAAGGCTCCTCAGGAAGCTTTTCAACCGATTGTCCTTCCGAAGGCTTAGGAGGAAAAGGTGGTTTAACAAAAGGTTTTTTACCAGTTTTGCGCTCATCCCGAACAATAGCAATACAGTCATCACAATAAATAGGTCGAGATCGATCGAGTTCAACAGGTAATACAACATCTTTACCGCAACGAGAACACTTATATTCAAATCGTGGTTTCTTACTTTCTTTCTGGTCTTTTTTCTTCTGTTCAGCCTCTTTCAAAAGCGTCTCCATATCCGTATTCTCCATACCGCTCCATTGCAGAATCTTCTCTTCGATTTCAGCTCTAGGTTTGGCATAACGCTCACGAGAAATCTTGATGACTTTTTCTTCGGAATGGGTCACTTGAGCAATAGGCGAAAGCGTCATGGCAGAAAAAGGCTGACTCGTAACCCCTTCAATAAGCAGTTTGAGATAAACGTTAAACTTTGGAAGATTAATAATGTCTTCTGGAGTAAACCGTGGCATGAACTCTGCCTCCATAAAAACAGCGTCGGGGGAACCAACACGAAACGTAATGATAGTACCAACGTTTCCAAACACCGCATCGCGCACCTCTTCTGTTAATTGGGCAATATATTGATGCGCCATGGTTAGACACAAACGGTACTTACGAGCCTCAGATAAAATACTCGCGAAAGATTCAACGGCAAAATTTTGAAATTCGTCGACGTATAAGTAAAAATCTTTTCGTTCTTTTTCTGGCGTATCAACACGTTCCATCGCTGATAACTGAATTTTCGTAATAAGAAGTCCTCCCAATAACCGAGAATTATCTTCACCGATACGTCCTTTCGAAAGATTGATAATAAAAATTTTCTCGCTATCCATGATTTCCCGAACATTAATAGAAGACTTGACTTGGGCAACGATATTTCTAATAACGGTCGCTGAAAGGAATTGTCCGATCTTATTTTGAATAGGAGCTACGGCTTCCTGGGCATACTTATCGTTATAAGAAGCAAACTCCTTTAACCAAAACTGACGAACCACAGGATCTTTGACGTTTCCGATAATACGTTTTCGAAAATCAGCGTCAGAAAGCATTCGGTTAATTCCAAGCAGTGTCTGTCCAGGATTATCCAAGAGAGCAAGAATGGTGTTATTTAAAATATACTCCATGCGTGAAGACCACATGTTTTCCCATATTTTTTGAAAGACCCCCATCATTCCTGAGGCGACAAGATGTTTATGACGTTCGCTTACCGCTTCAAGAATATTAAATCCAACAGGATAATCCATGTCCGCGGGATTGAAATACACCACGTCATTGAGTCTCCAACTTGGAATGTAATTGATCAATTTTTCAGCAGTGTCTCCATGAGGATCTACATAACAGCATCCGTGCCCAGCGTAAATATCAGATAAAATAAAATTCTCCAGGAGGGTCGTTTTTCCCATACCTGTCTTTCCGATCACATAGACATGTCGGCGACGATCATCCGTCTTAATTCCGAATTTTGTCATTTGATTTCGGAAATTGGTCTTGGCGAAGTAATTTACTTCGTTTTCATGGTCGTGATTGTAAGACATGTGATTGTTGAAAGATGAACGAAAGATCTCTAAACAGGAAGATTCGGAGGAACAACATCATCATCTTCTAAAGATTTTTTAAACGTTTGACGAGGAAGAACTGGTTGAACAAGATCTTCAAACGGATCTGTCGATTCTGAAGAGCTTTCTGGTTCTAATTTTTTCTCCGATTCTTCTTCAAATTCAGGAAAATAATTCTGTTTTTGTTCCTCTGTCTTAGGAGGAATAAATCCTGGAAGTGTGTCTTCTAAAAAGGTGATAGGAAGTCCAACAGGTGGCTCTCCGCGTTTAGACTCACTCTTCTTCACAAGCGGAGCTTTCATCGTAATGGTTGGGAAGTGCCAAAGAGTTGCCAGTTCTTCAACATTCAACCAGATAGGATTTGCACCGATTCCCCAGCTTCGTTTCTGATAACCGGTCATTAAGCGGTGTTGTTTTTGGGTATATTCCCAACGCATCCAAAAATAATCATCCTTAGGAACCTGAGGAATATACAGAGCGAATTTATTAAAATTCAAATGGCTGTACTGATTTAAAATTCCCTTCACCATTCCTGTTCGTTCGACTTTTTGAAAAACGCTTTTTCGCGCAACATACAGAATACGAAGTTTCACTCCATAACCGACTTTTGTTGCTTTGCGCAAAATAGCCTCGGCTTCATCTTTTTGCGGAAGAGTAATTTTAAACGTCTTCCAAGGATCTACTTCCTTTACCTGAGTTCCGGATGACAATAAACCGCTTAAATCGATTCCTAACGTTTCATTCAATAAACCGGTCGGCCAAGCGATAACAGATTCAAATGTTGAAGCAATAAGACTCTTTTTAGGAGCATCTTCATCTCCGTAAATTTTACGAACATGCTTGACACTCGCCTTTGCCCAATCGTTACTGGAAGGCTGAACCAAAATTTGAATCCAAAAATGTTCTCCTGGCCGCATTTTAGCCAACTGTTCCAACGTGAGTCCTAAAGGATCTTTGATTTCTTGCGTCATCCGATCCTCAAAATCAATATAGGTTCGGATTGGGTACATGGAAGGCTTATCAAACGTCATTTCCCCACCCCACATTTCATACTCATCATTTGGAAATTCGTTAGGAAATGATTTGGCGTAATCTTCCACTTCAGAAATTTCTGCGTCTGGATAATGAGCATAAATACCGGCTTCCATCACATCTCGAAAACGTGCCTGTGTACGAATAAGAAAACGAATATACCCTTCTGTCGAAATAATTTCGAAAGAAAAAACCGGATGTAACTTTCCTCCAATCCACTTTTCCTTCCATGTAATAGAAGATTTGGTTCCGTAAATAGACGCAAAAAAATTCTCGAGAGCTTTTGGTGTTTGTTCTGTCATTGTCGGAACATCGACCGCCAAAAGAATATACTTCAACTTTGCAGAATAAAGTCCTCGTCGGTAATCTAACCACATCTGTGTAAAACCCCAACCTAACGTCATCACGATAGGAATCCAACCAAACCAAATCAGAATATCAAAAAGAATAGCATCCAGAGGTTGTAAAAAATAAGAAGAAGTTCCTGAGGCAAACCCTGTCGCCTGGCTTACAATAGGAATAGCAAAAAGTGAAAGCATACGTTAGTTTCTAGTATATCAAAAAACTGGGTTGCAACCCAGTTTTTTGAAAGAGGACTGTTTATTTCTTTTTGTTTCGCAATTCCCACTCTACCAACGCAGGACTCGCAACGAAAATAGATGAATAGGCCCCTACCGCAATTCCTATAATAAGAGCCAAAGCAAAAGGTTTAGTAGTATCTCCTCCGAAAATAAAAATGGCGAAAAGAGCCAACAGCGTTGTCATGCTCGTACTGAGAGAACGAGCAAACGTTTGTTCAATACTTAATTCCACAGTTTCTTCAAAAGAATTTCCAACTTTTTTCGTTAAGTTTTCTCGAGTACGATCAAATACCACAACGGTATCATTAATAGAATAACCCAAAATGGTGAGGATCGCTGCAACAAAAGTAATATCGATTTCCCAATCCATAAAGTGACCCAATAGGGCAAAAACACCCAACGGAACAATCACGTCATGAAAAGCTGTTAACACGGTCAAAACTCCGTATTTCCAGGAAGCGATCGGTCCGGATACTTTCCGAAAAGCCCAAGCAATATACAATCCAATCAAAACAAGAATTAAAATGAGTCCCGTTACAGCTGTTTTTCTCAATTCTCCCCCTACGACAGAACCGATGGAATCAAAACGCAGCTCGTCTACAGAACCCACAATGGCAGAAAGACTGGTAAGAAGTTTTTCATGCTCCTCATTATTCAAATCTTTTGTCCTGATAAGAAGAGTGTTCTTATCCGTTATTTGTACTGTGACGTTATATCCCCCATTTGCCAATTCAGAACGTATTTGTTCTGAATTAAGCGCTTGTTGTGCTTGAACTTCGATAAGACTTCCTCCTGTAAAATCAATACCCAATTTCAAGCCAAAAAGTCCAAGCGCTAAAAAACTTCCTAAAATAAGAACCCCGGAAAAAAGAAACCAACGATTTCGATGTTCGACGATGTGTAACTTCATACTATGATCGTTTTTTGATTCCAAAAAGAAATGGTTTACGAATACCCTTCCAATCAAGAACAGTCGTTAAATAAATTCTTGTTACGATGATGGCGGTAAACATACTCAGCAAGACACCCAAAGAAAGAGTAAGACCGAAACCGCGAATAAAGCTGGAACTAAACCAATACAAGATGACCGAAGAAATAAGAGTCGTCATGTTTCCATCTCTGATCGCCGTCCATGCACGTTTAAATGCTTCATCGATAGATGAATGAAAATCTCGACCAGAAGCAAATTCCTCTTTAAACCGTTCGATAATCAAAACGTTCGCATCCACTGCTACCCCCAAAGAAAGAACCAGACCAGCAATCCCAGCCAGAGTAATCGTCACTCCAAACAAGCGATAAGCCAACAAGTTTAGAAAGGCAAACAAGACTAAGGCCACAACAGAAATAAATCCTGGTAGACGATAAACAATCATCATGTAGAGAGCCACCAATAGAAATCCGAATAAAGCGGCATGAATACTCTTTTCAAGAGAGATAGCCCCTAATGTTGGTCCAACGGTTTGTTGAGATAAAAGCTCAACAGGAACAGGAAGAGCTCCGGCATTAAGACGTTGGGCAAGAAGCTTTGCTTCATCTACGGTAAAATCTCCTGTAATCACCGCACGTCCTCCATAAATAGCCTGCTGCACAAGAGGAGTTGAGATGGAGGCTCCATCTAAAAAGATCGCGATCGGTTGTCCTACATGACTCTCGGTCAATGCTCCAAAAAGTTCTCCTCCTTCTGTATCAAAGGTAAGACCGACATAGGGTTGACCTGAGTTTGGATCAAATTCAACAGCGGCACGTTCAAGATTTTTTCCAGAAAGTTGCGTATTGACCCAAACGGAAGGAGGAGGAACGATATCTGAAATATCGGTCAAAGGCATTAAAATACGCTGAATCGTGTAGGCGGGCACTGTTCGCTGATCTGCTTTGTAGATCAAGTGATATCCGTATTCTGTCTCAACAGCATCTGAAATTCCTCCCACAGGAAGAGCTCCGGCTGCAAGACTGAAAGAAGCAACGTAATCGGTAGCGGTTCCCCATCCAAGATCCCCTCCGTTAGAAAGAGCGGACGGATCTGTGGAATAGGTTTTTGCCAATTCAGAAAAATTTTCCGGAGTTGCTTGATCTTTAAGATTCCCTATTTGAATAGAAGCGTCCAAGGCCGGTGTTTGACTGGCACACCCTTTCTTTCCTTCAAAACAGATCAGGATGTGAGAAAGCAACATTTCTGTCACTTCTGCTGGAGCGGTATATTTAAAAATACTGATTCCGTCATCCCCCTCAATCAAATTACTGTTGAGTTGTCCTGGTTGAACACCTCTTTGTTGGATTAATGCGGCATATTCGCTGTAATACGAATCTCCCGTAATGTCTTTAATGATTCCTTGAGTCTCCTCTTTATTTTCATCAATACTGAATTCTGAAACAAGAGCATTAAAATCTTCTCCAGATAATGCTCGAGTAAGAACTTCCTGCGCCTTTGCTCGTTCTTGCGTATTAGCCGTTTCAAGCTGACTCAACTCTTCTGGAGTTGGATCACGCTGGGCTTCCTGTCCAGGTTCTTTAAATTCCAATACAGGAGTTTCTCCAATAAGAGTAATCGCTTGTGAAACGTCCATCACACCAGCAAGATCTATGATAAGACGATAGGTTCCTCCAGATGTTGTTGTCTGAATAACAGGTTCTGAAACACCAAACGCATTCACTCGACGTTCAATCACATCGCGAACTCCCTGCAGAGCGTCTACACGGTCTTCTTCTGGAATTTCAGACATATCGGCTTCATAGACAAGGTGCGTTCCACCTTGAAGATCAAGACCTAACCGAAATGACTTTTCCGTAAGAGTAGGTGGTAACCAACCTGTTTTCGCCTGAACATATTGTCCTGTTTGATTCCAGATTCCAGGAAAATCGTAAAAACCGATGGCAATGGTTGTGACCAGAAGAAACACGGCAACAAGTCTTGTTTTCCATGTTTTTCTCTCTATTTTTTTAACCTTCTTCTTTAATTTCCAGGTTTGCATAAAGACGTTGATAAATCGGCGCTAGTTTAAGCGATTCTACTCCCTATCGCAAGTGGACAAATACGTGAGAGAAAATTAAAAAGAAGGAATAGAAGGAGCAGAGAAAAAGAAAAGGGCCAAAAATTGAAGAAAAACGAGTAACCAAATAATCACCTGAAACGACCATTTACGATTTTTATGACGCAAGACGTACATCGCGCAAATCATGCCTAAGGATCCTCCCAAAAAAGTCATGAAATAGAGCGAACGTTCAGATAACCTACGTCCTCCTGACTGTTGCGCTTGAATCTTATCAATAAACATCACCAAAAAAGTTGAAACATTAATACCGAACAAAACAGAAAAAAATATTTGAACATGAAAACTGAATCTCAAAATAAGCGCAAAAACAAAAGAAAACACAAACCAAAGAAACAAACCCTGTTTATCAATAGGACGCAATAGCATAAATTGACTTTTTCCGTTTGTTTTTTTACTGTGCATACACGTTCAATACATGAACCCCTAACATTTTGGGAGTGAGCTCATGGGTCACAAACGCGTTACAGGCACCAATCCACCACCAGGAATGGAGTGGGAAATCGGTAAGACAGCTGCTTCGATTACTTTCTATCATAAAGCAGAAGCTTACTTAAATGTGTGTAAAGATGACGAAGAGATTGTTATTCTTCAAAAAGTCATGGAAGAGGTCAAGAACGGAACGCGCACAATGAATCAATACATCACCCAAGAGCAGCTCGTCCAGCTCTTGGAAGAAGAAAAATTCTTCGCACTTAATCGTAAATAACATTTTTTCCCAATCACGGATATTGATACTGGAGAGTCTCACGTGAATCGCCTTCCCAACAGGGCGATTTTTTCTTTAAGCTTTATTCTCTTTCTTAATCACTATTTCACGATCTCGAGCAAAGGCTTCGAGTAATTCTCTTTCTGATTCAGAAAATTGGCATGTACGCAATCGGGCAACAAACGAAGAAGGCTGTAAAAAAGTATCTACGACTTCGATAGCTGTCGCCGCGCAACGATGTGTTCCATCAAGAACAACAGAAAAATCAGAAGATCGTAAAACAAGAAGAGAGGTATCCGTAAGATTTCCAACTAAACTCATAACTCTTGAATTTGTTCTCATGTCCACACGAGAAGTTTGGGCATAGGAAACTTCTCCAGAAACGACAGGGGAAACCATTTCTCTAAACGTAACAAGGTCCTTATCAGCAGGGCGGTACTGCTTCCATCCACGGAATCCCCCTAATACCAGATCAGGAATGACATCATGCGGTTTCATTATTATCTCTTCACGCCATTCACGTTGTTCAAGATCTAACTCTTTGACATAACTTTTACGCCACTCCCACCAAGAAGAAAATCCGCGTTCGCGAATAAGTTGCTCCCATTGTTTTTCCTCGCCCTCCTGCCATTGTCTAAGAACGGTATTCCAATCAATACGATGAGATATTTCATGATTTTCACGTGAGTGTTCGAACATACTTATTGAAAAAATTTGGTTTAAACACGATCACCTCTATATTCAAATCTGTCCCTTATTTTTCCATCTATTTCCACTGTCTCAACAAACATCTTCAATGGACGAACCCATAAACCGTGATTGCCATACAAAGCTCGGTAGACAACCAATGCTTCCAATGTTTCGCTGTGTGTGGCAACACCGATCACCTCGTATTCGTTTCCTTTATAATGCCTATATATTCCTAGTTTAAACATAGTTTCATTTTCTCAATGCCACAGAAAAAATTTACCATTCCTCAACTTCAACTAATTCTTGTTCAAGAAGAGTATCAGACTCTCCAAAAGAAAACACACCTTTAAATTTCTTTCCACTCAAAAAAAGCGGCATCCAAAATCGATCATCTGACCACATTTCATCAAATGGAATGTTCTTTATGTGAAACCACTGAGGTTTCATCTCTTCACTTTCTGTTATTATCCCTAAAAATTCTTCAGATTTAAAAACATGAACCTCTAATACTTCGGTGCGATCGGTAAAAATAAAATCTAAAATCCCTACTTTAGTTAAATCTTTAACCCGTATCCCCGCTTCTTCTTGTACTTCTCTTCGCACAGAGTCTTCTATTGTTTCTGTTGGCAATACCTTTCCACCAAACCCATTCCATTTTCCAACACCAAATCCTCGTTTCTTCATTCCAAGAAGAATTCTTGGATGTTGATAAATAAGACAAAGGGTCAGGATAGTTTTCATAGAAAGAATCGTATCACAAAACCGCCCGAAGGCGGTTAATAATGAAAACAAATTTAGGATGTTTCTAAATGAATCAAGGCAGTACGAATCGCCTCTTTTGTATATGTCTTACGATCCAGGCGTCCTTTTGTCACGATTCCAATCAAACCTTGATCAGAACCAATATTGGAGTTTGTTGTATATCCAGCTCTCATTGCCGCATCATTCATATCTAGTCCTTCTTCCATAATCAATCTGGTAACCGGTTGTGGAACTTCCCAAGCAGAAGATAAGCCTAAATAATAATCTTTGCCGTTATAAATGACACAAACACACACATCCATAAATCCGGTCTTTGTATAAGGAACAGCCATGAGTCCAGACTCGATTCCAAAACTGTAGGTACAATTTTCAAAAACAGCTTGAGCTCGATGCATCGCTCCTTGAATAGTCTCCTCTAATGTTTTTGGTTGGGCAGATACAGCAGATTCAACAGAAACACCTTCCACGGTAAAAGAAGCAAGATGAGGATAATCTTGTAATAACTCCCGCACCGCTTCAACTTTTATTTTATTTAGAGATCCGACACGAATGTTCATATGTAGCACTATTTCCCATGACACTTTTTATACTTCTTTCCCGATCCACAAAAACAGGGATCGTTACGGCCAATTTTTGATTCGTCTGATTGAGAAGGTTCCGTAGTTATTGTTACGGATTTTTCCTTATCACCACTACTGGTCTTTGCTGGACCTTGAAGGGTAATACCCGCTTTTTGAAAAAGGGACTTGCCCAAATCAACCTGAACTTTCATGTCCACCGCATGTTTGGCGTACTTAAAGAAGGTGTTGGTGACTTCGTTGTTAATCGATCCAAGCAAATGCTGAAACATGTTGAAGCCTTCTTTCTTGTATTCAATCAATGGATCGCGTTGTCCGTATCCTTGCAAACCAATGCCTGTACGAAGAGCTCCCATCGCTGCTAAGTGATCTACCCAAAGCATATCGATAGCCCGCAAAAGAACTCCACGTTCAATGTTATATACACTCTTACGATCCTCAAATACATCATAAAGAGCATCGTAATGAGCTCGGATACTTTCCATGATTTTTACAATCACTTGAGTACGAAGCTGTGCTAAGTGCTCTTTGTCTTGTTTGATCGTCAAACCCATCTGTTTAAAATCAGCCATTTCTTCTTCTGACAAAGCGACAATAGCATTAACCGTTTCAATAATCTCCTTAAGATTCCACGTTCCGTCTGTTCCATTTTCAGAAGAATGAAAAAGAACAATCTGTTCAATCTCACCTTCAATCACGTCCAAAATACGGTCTCGCATTTTTTCTGGTTCTTTGGAAAACGTTTCTAAAATCTCTCGACGACGAGCGTAAATCACTTCGCGATGTTTGTTTAGCACGTCGTCATATTCCAACAGGTGCTTACGTGCATCGAAATGATGGCCCTCCACACGCGTTTGAGCTTTCTCAATAGAACCAGTAATAAAACTATTTTCAATAGGCATGTCGTCGGGTATGCCTAATCGATCCATCATGCCTTTGGCACGGTCTGATCCGAAAATGCGCATCAATCCATCTTCCATAGAAAGATAGAACTGCGTATATCCAGGATCGCCTTGACGTCCGGAGCGTCCCCGCAACTGATTATCAATACGGCGTGAATCGTGTCTTTCAGTTCCGATCACATGAAGCCCCCCCAATCGTTTTACCTCGTCTTCCTCTTCTTTGACCGGAGGATTTCCTCCAAGCTTAATATCTACTCCCCGTCCTGCCATATTCGTGGCAATGGTAACGGCCCCCTTGCGTCCAGCCTGTGCGATAATCTCCCCTTCTTGAACATGGTTCTTCGCGTTGAGCAATTGGTGAGTAATCCCCGCCTTGGTTAACAACTGGGAAAGAAGTTCGTTTTTTTCCACACTCACTGTTCCCACCAATACAGGCTGGCCTTTTTGTTGATATTCTCGAATATCGTTAACAAGCGCGGAAAATTTACCAAGTTCTGTTTTATAAACACGATCTTGGGCATCCACACGGATCACAGATTTGTTGGTTGGAATTTCTACGACTTCCAGATTATAAATTTTTGAAAACTCCTCTGCTTCTGTGGCAGCGGTACCTGTCATTCCACCCAATTTGTGATACATGCGAAATAAATTCTGGAAGGTAATCGTAGCCATGGTTCGACTTTCATTTTTTATCTCTACGCCTTCTCTGGCTTCGATGGCTTGATGAATTCCTTCAGAAAATCGACGACCTGGCATTAAACGTCCGGTAAATTCATCAACGATAATCACTTCTCCATTTTTAACCACGTAATGGACATCGCGTTGATAGTTTGCCCGTGCGCGCAAAGCTGTATCGGCAAAACGTTGATAGAGACCTTGATCCATGGCGTATAAATTTTCAATGCCTAACATTTTTTCAATTTTTTCGATCCCAGATTCGGTCAACGTTGCGGTTCGCATTTTTTCATCCACATTAAAATGCTCTTTCTCGTTGAGTTCGTTGACGATTTGGGCAAAGCGATAGTAAAGATCGTTTGATTTCTCAGCCGCGGCAGAAATAATCAAAGGGGTACGCGCTTCATCAATCAAGATCGAATCGATTTCATCCACAATCGCGTAGTGTAGTTCGCGCATTACGCACTGGTCCAACGTAGGAGCCATGTTGTCACGAAGATAATCAAACCCGAATTGATTATTTGTTCCGTAGGTAATATCTGCGGCATAAGCCTCAGAACGAGAGCAGGGACGCAAATAATCTTCACGAATATGAAAAGACCCTGTTTCATCACGTTCCTCATCTGCTTTTTGCTCAACATCCCCGCCTTCTTTATGTTTAAAAGAAGGGTCATACAAGAGCCCTCCATCTTGCTGAATGCAAGCGACAGAGAGCCCAAGAAAATGAAACACTTGCCCCATCCAAACCGCATCGCGTCTGGCCAAATAGTCGTTTACGGTCACAAGATGACATCCTTGTCCGCGTAAGGCATTTGTATATAACGCCAAGGTAGAAGTTAATGTTTTTCCTTCGCCTGTACGCATTTCAGCAATTTGACCTCGATGTAACACGAGTCCCCCAATGAGCTGAACATCATAATGGCGCTGCCCCAGTGTTCGTCGAGCCGTCTCGCGTACCACAGCAAACGCTTCATGAAGAAGGTCGTCCAAAAGAACACCTTGAGAAAGTTTTACCTTAAATTCCTGTGTTTTTGCTTTTAGGGCTTCATCAGAAAGAGGTTGAATGCTTGATTCAAAAGCATTTATTTTTTCAACTTCTTTCTGTAATTGGTTAAGCAATTTCTTGTTTGGGTCCCCAAAAAGAACCTTCAAAATCTTTGACATACGGGCATGATTATCCTCTTTTTTGATGAATTAATCAAACGACGGGGATTTCCCCCGTCGTTTGATTTTAGAAACCTCTAGAAAACTCGACGAGGTTTCTTTATTTTTTACCTGGTCGTTCTTTTTTTTGACTCTTCTCTTTTAATTTATCTTTGTATCCCTTGAGCTGTCGTCGTATTTGATCTCGAGCCTGAGAGATCGCGTGATATAAATCCTCTTCCAAAACAGACGCTCTTAATTCCGTTCCTGGAACGTGGAGTTGAAATTCTGCAAGATAAAAAGGTCCTTTAACATGATGTTTTGTTGATTTTCCAACTTCTACTCGTAATTCTGCCGCAGGTTCAAAACCTTTTGTTAACTTTTCCAATGCAACGGCTTGTGAAGTCACACGAGATTTAATGGCATCAGTAAGAAGCATGTTCGTTCCTTTTATTGAAGTAATACGCATAAACACTAATAAATTATCACTTTTCAGAATTCTTATTTAATTAAAATTTTTCAAAAAATCGATGAGATTGCGGTGCACGGGCTGTCGAGCTGCGCGAACCCTATTCACAATAGGGAGAGCGGAGTCGACGGGCGCCCGTAAGCCGCAAGATCGCGATTTTTTGAAAAATTTTAGAAGCCAACGTATTGAACCTCCTCCTTCAACACAATACCATATTCATTGCGAGCACGGGTTTTTACCAAGGCAACTAATTGAACTACGTCATCCGCCGTAGCAGAACCTGTATTAACGACAAAATTTCCGTGTTGTCCACTGATTTTTGCTCCACCAATCTGCATACCTTTAAGATCCAGATTGTCGATGAGCCAGCCGGCGGAAATCCGCCGGGCTGACCACATCTCTGAAGGTATATCGAGTTTAGAGGAAAGACGTTGCACCTCTTCGTCATTTTTTATCTCATAATTTTTAAACAGACATCCTGCAGATCCTGCGTCCAATGGTTGAGACTTCTTACGCTTCATAAGCTTATCGTCTAATTCCATTTTCAATTCTACGGGATCTCCTTCTTGTAACTCAAATGTTGCAGACACGATAATATCGCGACTGTGCTTAATAATAGACTCACGATACCCAAAAGCTAAATCCTCTTTTTTGAGTTCAATCAATTCTCCGTCACGAAGCACCACCGCACTAACAAGGCAATCTTTCATCTCGCCACCAAAACAACCCGCGTTCCCTCGCACACCCCCGCCAACAGTTCCAGGAAGTGAAATTGCCCACGCAAGTCCTTTTAGTCCGTGTGTTGCCGTCGCGCGTGCCAAAGCGCTCGCAAGAACCCCAGCATCGGATCTGACACGATTTCCTTGAATTTCATAAGTGCGCATCGCCATCTTCACAACAACGCCGTCAAACCCCTGATCGCTCACGAGAATATTGGATCCGCCTCCCAGCACAAAAAAAGAGAGTTGATGATTTTTAACCACGTTCAACACTTCCTGAAGTTCAGAAAGAGATCTTACTTCGACAAACCACTTTGCCGGACCGCCAATACGAAAATTCGTATGCTTGGACATGGGTTCATTCTCTGTCATTCGATTGCCGACGATGTTTGTTAACTGTTGAGAAATAGTCATACGAGTTTTCTTGCTAGCGAATCAATATCTCCAGCACCCATCATGAGAAGAACATCATTGGGTTGAATATGATCCCGCAATAATTGTTCTGCTGCCATAAAATCTTCGGCATAGACGATATCCTTTGCAGAATCTTTTTTCTTGATCGCCAACACGAGATCCTTCGAACTCACATCATGCACTTCGTTGCGTCCTGCCACATCATAAATCTCTACGACGATCGCATGGTCGGCAAGGGCTAACGTCTGAACAAACTCATCAAACAATTTTTTCGTTCTGTCATGCTGATGAGGTTGATAACACAAAATGATTCTTCGACCTGGAAAAAATTCTCTCGCAGCCTCAATCGTCTGAGCAATCGCACTTGGATGATGGCCGTAATCAGACAGAATATCTGCCCCCTTCCACACACCTAACCTTTCAAAACGACGCCAAATGCCTTTGAACTGTTCCAAAACTCGACGACAGGTTTCAAAAGGAATTCCTATTTCCATGGCCGCAGAAATCGCGGCAAGGGCGTTCATGACATTAAACGTCCCTGGAATTTGCAATGTTAAATCCCCCATAGAAATCTCCTGCGCCTCATGACGATAGATGCTGACTTGTTGAAGGCCTTGTGAAACTCGTCTCTGTCGCGCAACATAGTCCGTTTCTTTTTCCAACCCATATCCAACACTTCGAAAAAAATGCAAAGGCTTGGTTCCTGAATCCATGGCGTTATAAACCACGAGTCCCTTTCCTTGAAGTTTTTGTACGAATGCCTGGAACGTCTCCTGAATATGAGCCAGGTCACGGTAATAATCTAAATGGTCTTCTTCGATATTCGTAAGGACGATCATCTCGGGTTCCAGATTCATCATGTTGGCGCGATATTCACATCCTTCGACCACAAAAAAACGTCCTTTCCCCAAACGAAGATTTCCATCGGGAAATCCCGGAACAAGCGAGCCGACAAGAACGGTTGGATCATACCCGGCTGCTTCCAATAAAAGTCCCAACATGGCCGTGGTCGTACTTTTCCCGTTGGTGCCTGTCACGACAATGGTCGAAAAAGATTTAGAAATTTCTCCGAGCATTTCAAAATAAGATTTCTGAGGAATACCGCGTTCTTGAGCATACTGTCGTTCAGTATTGTCTTGTGGAATCGCTGAGGTGTAGATAAGCAAATCAACATCTTGGGCGATATTGGAAACGGCATGACCTGAAAAAAATCTGACTCCGCGTTTACGAAGATCCTCCGTTATAGTATTGGCAGACACATCAGAACCACTCACCCTGATCCCTTCATGGATAAACCACTTTGCAAGGGCAGACATCCCAATGCCTCCAATTCCCACAAAATGAACATGGCGATAAAATTGAAACATACAAGATGATTTTATCATAAGAAGTTCAATTCAATCGTTATTTTGGACAGATTGTCAATCCAGCTCAGGTCTCGTAGAATACGAACATAGTAAAAGAGTCTAACATCAAACCTATGTCATAATCTTCTTGTAAGACACACATGAACCCTTTTTAACTCATGTTTTGGTTTTACAACTGATATGACACTTTCTTCTTTTGACCCGGATCTTTCTTCTGCTCTGAATCGAGAACTTGTACGACAACAAAACGGCCTTGAGATGATCCCTTCTGAAAATTTTGTTTCCTCTGCGGTGTTGGAAGCGCTTGGATCCATCGCCACAAATAAATACTCCGAAGGTTACCCCGGCAAACGCTATTACGGCGGATGCCAGGAGATTGATGTGGTGGAACAACTGGCGATAGATCGAGCAAAACACCTCTTTGGCGCCGAACATGTCAATGTCCAACCGCTCTCGGGAGCCCCAGCGAACCTTGCCTCTTATGTGGCTCTGGTTCCTCCCGGAGGAACGATTCTCGGAATGGATCTTTCTCATGGAGGCCACCTGACTCACGGCCATCCCGTCACGTTTATCGCCGGAGTCTGGAATTTTATCCGATACAAGACAACTCCAGAGGGAATCATTGATTACGATGAGATTGAAAAAATGGCCCATACCCATAAACCGCACTTAATCTTGGTTGGTTATTCTGGGTATTCTCGAGAGATCGATTATGCACGCATCAAAAAGATTGCTGATGAAGTAGGTGCGCGAACCATGGCGGATATCGCCCATATTGCAGGACTGATCGCCGCAGGAGAAATGAACAATCCGGTTCCCCTGTTTGATCTTGTTTCAACAACCACTCACAAAACGCTCCGAGGTCCACGAGGCGGAATGATCATGTGCAAGGAAGAACATAAAAAAGCCGTTGATAAAGCTGTCTTCCCAGGCCTTCAGGGAGGTCCACACGAAAACGTCATTGCGGCCAAAGCCGTAGCGTTTAAAGAAGCCGCTCTCCCAGAATTCAAAACATACGCACAACAAATAAAGAAAAATGCAAAAGTGCTTGAAGGGATTTTCCAAGAAAAAGGATATAAACTGATGTTCGGAGGAACGGATAACCATCTTTTGCTAGTAGACGTAACCCCCAAAGGAGTCACGGGTCAACAAGCAGAAACAGCTCTGGATAAAGCAGGAATCACCGTAAATAAAAACATGATTCCAGACGATACAAGATCCCCGATGGACCCATCCGGTATCCGTTTAGGAACTCCGGCTCTGACCACCCGCGGAATGAAAGAGGAGGAAATGAAACAAATCGGACGTTGGATCGACGAAGCGATTACTCACTGGGATGACAACACAAAACTTATCGCAATCGCAGAAGAGGTGAAAAACCTCACTAGCCACTTCCCTCTTTATCCCGATCTTCATTACTAAATAGAAAAAAGAGAGCTTATGCTCTCTTTTTTATATTCATTTTGTCCTCAAAAAAAGTTTCAATTTTTCAAACGCTCTTCCTCGAAGGCTTAACTGATTTTTCTCCTGTTCTGACATCTCTCCAAACGTTTGTTCAAAACCCTTTGGTTGAAAAATCACATCATAAGGAAGCTTAGGAAGATGCTGTCCACGAGGCTCAAGAGTAACATCTCCTTCAACAACACCCTCAAAAAGATACTCTTCTCCTTGAGGAGACACTAGTGCGATGACAGAATAAAAAGACGCTCCTCGATCCCTTTCTTGTACTTCCTTCAACTGATCAAGCGTATGATCAATCAATTGTTCATCGCTTGCCCCTTCGCCAGCCCAACGAGCCGTAAAAATACCTGGACGTCCTCCCAGAGCATCAATGGTAATACCCGAGTCATCACCCACAGACCATTCCTGACTTTTGCTGGCAACAAATCGGGCTTTCTTTAAAGCATTTTGTTCAAAGGTCTCTCCATCCTCTTCTACGTCTTCCAAAATACCCGCTTGTTCAGCACTAAGAACATGAATATCCATATCAGAAAGAAGCTGCTGCATTTCTCTCACTTTTCCTGTGTTGTGCGTAGCAAAAATAAGTCGTTTCATATTGACAAAAAGCATATCACATGCTATCTTTGGTCTCCACATTACTTGAAAACCCCCTAAATAAGGAGCGAATACTCATGAATGCAAAAAGGCTCGTGGAAGTAATGGGTGGGGAAGCCTTTGTTGAGATGATGGCTTCTCAGATTGGTAACCTGATGAAGGAATGCGCAAGGCGTGTCATCATGGGATTTCCGGCATTCCAGTTTCATAACGAATTTACGATAAAGGGACTCAAGGAGGACGGGAGTCCCGATAAGGTAAGCAAGGCAGATATTGCGGCTTCTGACATGTATCAGAAACTCATAACAGAACAGTTTGTAAAACCTTTCGGATTCGGTCTCATCGGAGAGGAACACAAACTTAATATTCCTTGTGCACTTGAGGGAATGGATATTTACTTCGTCTTCGATCCTTACGATGGAACTTCAGCACTGGATCGAAAACAGTCTCATGGCATTGGAACCATGTCGGCACTTGTGGTAAATGGGAAAGTCGTTGCTGTGTGTATCGGCGACGTCAATAGCCAGGAGATGTATTATTTCCGTCCGGGCTCCAGCAAAACCCATCGTCTTTTGCTGCGTCAGGAACGTGTTCAACCGATGGTAGCAAATCCCGAAACCCCTCTCCGAGAACAATATCTCCTTCTGCGAAGCATGCTGCACAGACGCTCTAAAATTGTGCAGGATATGGTCCATACCGGGTTGTTCAAAGACGCGGAAACCGCTGATGGTTCTATCGGAATCTCAATGGCGCGTCTGTGGAAGGGCGAGGTCGGCGGAACTGTCACAGCCATGAAAACTCAAACACCATGGGACGTGACCCCCGTTATTGGGATGAACCAGCGGCTGGGATATGTCCATCTGCGCATCGTTCCCTATCGACCGCATGGAGCCAGTCCGCTCATTGAACGGTTCGATCCAGTAGTCCCCAAAACGATCGTGGAGGAGCCATACGAAGTCCTGACCATCCATGAGTCCAGACTCACAGAACTAAATAGTTGGTGTATCTGCCAACGAATTTCGGCGAAATTCTAACTCTACGATGCATCTTACGATGCATTTTTTAATTGAAAAAAAAGGGTTTTCGTGTAAAATAATCTTTACTGTTGTCTATGTCTCATATTTTAAACGGGAAAGCGCTTGCCGCGCGCATTCAAAAAAAAATCCAAGCCCGTGTCCAAACGATGCCTTCCACCCCTGGACTGGCCATTCTTTTAGTTGGAGATGATCCTGCATCGCACATCTATGTCCAGCTGAAACGAAAGGCTTGCGAAGAGGTAGGAATTCATTTTGAATTATTTTTGTATCCGGCCACGGAACCCGAACAAACGCTCATCAATAACATTCAAGAACTTAATAGACGAAATGATATCCATGGCATTTTAGTGCAGTTGCCTCTCCCCTCTCAAAATGCAAATAACGTTATTTTTGCCATCAATCCTCTCAAAGATGTTGATGGATTTCATCCTGCTAACCTCGAAAAACTCAGAGCTCACCAACCATCTTTAATTTCTGCCGTAGCCCTGGGTGTGATGCGCCTTATTCGTGAAGCCGTTGGAACAGGACCCCTTCCTCCCCATGCAACGATCGTGTCCTCCCCCCTGTTTGCTGAGCCTCTTGAAATTCTCTTAAAAGAATCAGGTGTTCAAACAACTGTGACTCAAGCAGAAGATAAACATCTTGCAGACAAAACAACACAAGCCGATCTATTGATTGTCGCAGAAGGCATTCCTGGACTCATCACAAAAGATTTTGTGAAACCAGATGCTATCTTGATCGATGTAGGAACCACCCGAACACCAGAAGGTCTTGTGGGCGATGTCGATTTGGAGTCGGTAAAAGACATCATCAGCGCCATCACGCCCGTTCCAGGGGGCGTAGGCCCTATGACCGTGGCGATGCTTTTAGTGAATATTCTAAAAGCCTACGAATTGCAAAAAATAAAAACCCGATGAACACATGAACTCCTCAAGGCTTCGAATCCGAAAACACGAATCCGAAAACGAATCCGAAAACCATTGACAAATCGGGGAAACAACTCTAGTTTTAACCGTCCGTCGTTTGTCCTTTATCAATTTGTCTAAAACAGGAGAACTCGTGAGCAAAAAACCGAAAACTGTTTCTCTCTTTGGCACAGCTGTTGATGAGACGGGCGAAGCATGTGTGCTTGCCAAAGAAATAACGGTCCGTCTGACAGAAAACGGCTTTCGAATCGCAACAGGAGGCCAAAAAGCTGGAACAATGGAAGTGGCAACTCTAACCGCGTACGAGCTGGCACAAAAACAGAAACGAAAAAATCTGGAACCTATCGGTTACGCAATGCACATGTGGGGACCGATGGAGATCGGAAACATACAGATCGTCTCTACATTGTCCAAAAAAATTCAAAAGCTGATTGACGGATCTTTTGCCTACATCTGCCTTCCTGGCAGGATGGGCACATTTCTAGAGGCGATAACCGCTCTACACAGCATTAACATCTACAAAAACAAGAAGCTATTTCTCCCTCCTTTGGTTTTACTTGATCCTTCGGAGGAATTAGCGAAAAAAATCCTGGTCGTGTGTGAGATGTTTCATTTGCTCAAGGACAACCCACGACTCGGCCAACAAGTGTTCTTCGCAAAAGAACCAGAAGTTGCCTATCAGATCGTCTGGTTATTCTCCAAAATCCATGACGGTCATACACTCGTACCAGAAGAGCAACAATTCCTCGACAATTGTTCGATCACTCGTTTTTCTCCCATCCTACGATAAACCTTCCAAAACATCTCAAACCATTGGAGGGTTTTTTATTCCCTCAGAGTAAATACCCCGTCAGCTTGCCTGTCGTGAGTAGATCGAACGGCTGCGTATTATTGCCTGAGCCTGTCTGTCGTGAGCTTGTCGAACGGTCGAAGGCTGCATATGAGCCCTTCGACTCCGGTTCGTCGAACGAACCTCCGCTCAGGGAATATGAAGCGTGATACCCCGTCCGCTTGCGGCGGGGTTATTCATTTTAGCGACCACGTGCCATTGACAGAAATACAAAAAACTCATATAAACCTTCGTCCGAATCGGACAGTACAACGAAAAAAGAAAGGGGAAAGCGTGAAACAACTTGTCGTTTTGGATGGGCAACCTCATGCCGTGTGCCCAGAAACTGAAAAACTCATCTATAAGACCTTCATGGTCGTCACAAGCGGGTTTCGAAAAGATACCATTGCATCGGGAGAAAATCCGTATCTGTGCAACAAAAAATGCCCATTTTGTACGGCAATGATCACTCGTTGGCCACGGGTTGAAGATCGATGGGAATTGATGTCTGCTCGGTTGGATGAGTGTCAACGCAATGGGATTTGGTTCGAATACCTCACCATTTCTGGCAACGGCGAACCATCGCTCGTGCCAGTAGAAGAGTTGGCTTACCTCAAACAGGTGTTCGATCAGAAACTCCACCTGTTCGGCTATCGCCGGTTCCAGACAGGCGGCGCTATTTTCTTCATTGATCGCGTGTTCGACCTCTTTGGACGCGAGTTCACCTTCGAGATCACACGTCTGAGTGTTGATGATGAAGAAGACATGATGGGTCTTGTCTATAAGGGGAACTATACGCAAACCGATGCGTTCAAAAGCGCAAAGGTCGTGTTCAATATCGTTCTTCTCAAAGACAACGTACGCGATGTACTGAGCATTATCGACCGATATGTCGAACGTTTTGGAGATATCCTTGCAGGGCTTAATCTCAAAATTCTGAACATCAACACGTTCGATGAATCTGAAGTGAAAAATCCTCAATCCCAATGGATTCTCCGAAACGGGCTTCTCAAAGCCGAAGGAGATCAGGTCGTCCGCACAATGGATCAGACATTTTGCCGTCTGGAAGAAAATTTTGATCCGTTCTTGGATCGGTATGTGTGGAACGGGCCTGCCCTGCCAAGCGGTCGGCAAATCCCGATCACGCTCTATGCCCGACGGGCCAAGTACGGCCTGGCAAACGTCGTCTATTACGGCGGAGATCTGGTTGACTATCAGCTCCAGCCGATTCGTGTGCCAACCTCCCAAGAACGCGAGCGAATCTTCGCCATGGCTGCAGAGGAAACGCTATGATGAATCCGGATTCGGGATGCGATATAGAGGATATTCCTCTTGTCTTTGACGAAGATGGTTTGAGACGATTCGAAAAGTTTCTCGTGATCACCAACCAACAGGCGTGCGACCTGCATTGCCCTTGGTGCACGGGAAAAGCGACGAATTATCCGTTCGGAGATGATCAGCTTGAAGAGCTTGTCTGCTGTTTGGAACACACGCGTCGGGCAGGCATTCGCTTCAACATGGGAATTATCTCAGGGAATGGTGAACCTTCTTTCCTGGGATATGAGGATCTGCGAAAAATCCGCGACACCCTAAAAACTCAACACTTCGAAGAATATCTCTTTCAAACAGGGGGGAACCTCTTTTGGGACACAAAAAAATTCGAGTTGTTCTGGGACTGGACCATGGAACTTACGCGTGGTGCGTTTGATCCAAAACGCGACATGACCATGCGCGGATATAAGCGCGACTACACGAAGACAGAGACGTTTCGCAAAGCGCGTCTTGGATTGAACATCACGCTTATAGAGGAAAACCTCCCTGATCTTCCAAACGAAATTGATCGTTACCTGAATGCGTTCGGAGATCGGCTTGTACGACTAACACTCAAAGTTCTCAATATAAACACTCGGACAGGAAAACCCGACAACCCCTACTCCCAATGGGTATTTGATCACGGTGTTCCACCAGAGAAATCGGAGACGGTAGCCGAACTTGTTTCATCTCGTTATTCGTTGAAACAAGAATACGATCCTGTCCTAGACCGAATCGTTTGGGATGCTTGCGACGTTCCCTTGATCATGGAAATGAAAAAACGCCGATACGGAAGACTCCATATGGCATTTAGCCAAGGAAAACTCCAGGACTATTTGTTACGACAATTCTCTTTCCCGTCCAATGATCGTCTCGGATCATTCGTTCTCAGATAATGTCAGACAAGGTCGCAGAGAAATCTATTGACATTTTCTAACATTTCATCTAATTTTAGCCGTTCTTGCCAACCGCAAGAACGGTTTTTGTTCTCTACAATTCAAAACAAAGGAAAGAGAGATCAAGCATGATCATTCCAAGTATTGATCTACGTGGTGGAAAAGCGGTCCAGCTTCGGCAGGGACGTGACCTAATGATCACTTCACAGGAAAACCCGATCGAATTGGCTCGCCGGTTTAATCGGTTTGGACCTGTGGCTGTCGTGGATCTGGATGCCGCCATGGGCAAGAAACACAATCGATATCTCATTGAACACATCTGTCGCGTGGCGGATGTGCGGGTAGGAGGAGGAATTCGGGACGTAGAAACAGGATTGGATTTCCTGCGTGCAGGTGCACAGTCCATTATCATCGGTACAAACGCTGATCCGGAATTGCTCAAGCAGTTTCCTAAAAATCGGGTTATCGTGGCTCTAGATCACAGAAATGGCATTGTTGTCGATCGAGGCTGGACACAAGCCACGACAGAAACTCCGGAAGAACGGGCACAGCGCCTGACTCCCTATTGCAATGGATTCCTGTGTACATTCGTACAGCAAGAAGGTTGCATGACCGGACTTCCGACGGAAGAAGCTCTTCGATTGCAAAAGGCCCTTCCCCATCCGGTCACATTTGCCGGCGGCGTGGCGACAACAGAAGAAGCCGTCGCGCTGTGCAAGATGGGTCTGGATGTACAAGTCGGCATGGCACTCTACAGCGGGAAGTTGGATCTCGCACAGACCATCGTTGGGTCCGTAAATTTTGAAAAAGGTATGGGAATCGTCCCGACCATCGTTCAGGAAGAGTCGACGGGGCAGGTTCTGATGCTTGCCTATAGTTCGCCGGATTCGTTAAAAAAATCCCTCAAAGAAGGCAAAGGCATTTACTTCAGTCGCTCTCGAGGAGAGCTCTGGGAAAAAGGTGCGACATCCGGCCACGTGCAGGAGCTGGTTTCCTGTCGTATCGATTGTGACCGCGACACTTTGCTGTTTACGGTCCGGCAACAGGGACCGGCTTGCCACACAGGTTCGCACAGCTGTTTTAACTCTCAGTCCCGATTTTCTGTTGATCGTCTCGTCCACACGCTACAGGAACGTCTGCATCAGGAATCAGAAGGTTCTTATGCAAAAAAACTTCTGAATAATCCCGAATTCCTGTTGCGTAAAATAATGGAAGAGGCATTTGAACTTACGCGAGCGAAAACTCGCCAAGACATTCGATGGGAGGCAACGGATCTGGTATTCCATCTGCTGGTAAAACTTGTTCAAGAAGATCTTTGTTGGACAGATATTCTCTCTGAACTCGCTTCACGCGAAACACTAAGGAGAAAAGAATGATACGCATCGCTCTGCCAAAAGGTCGTTTATTCGCCGGCGTTCAACAAGCTCTTGCAAACGTCGGACTTGCCTTCCAGCAACCTCACCCGCGAACGTATATGCTTGCAAGCAACCAGGAAAAACTCCAGGGTAAACTCTTCAAACCTCGTGCCATTGCTCAGTTGGTGGCACTCAATCGGTATCAGATAGGGTTTGTTGGGTTAGATCTGGTTCAAGAAGCAGATCTTGAAGATGTCATACCGATTCTTGATCTGGGACTCAATCGCGTTGACCTTGTTGTGGCGATTCCTGCAACAACCCCGAATATTCTGACTGATCCTCCCAAACGTCCGCTCGTGATCGCCACGGAATATATGAACCTGACGGATCGATGGGCGTTTAAGCACAATCTTGCTCACATCACCATTCAAACCTGGGGTTCGACAGAAGGCTATGCGCCGGAGGACGCAGACATCATTTTTGACTGTTGCGAAACCGGAGATACCATCCGCGCCAACGGTTTGATCATTGTGGATCGTCTTGTATCCAGCTCAACCTGGATGATCGCCAATAAGTCGGCTCTGGAAGATCCAAGACAGGCACAAGAAATTCTTGATCTGAAAAAACGATTGGAGGAAGTAGTCAATGGTTGATATACAAACGCTTACGATCGAACGTTTTCGAGCATTACCGCTCGTGATCGAAGGCGAGAGCAAAGAAGTTCGCTATGCTGGAAATGGTTTGGTCATCATACGATTCAAACCGACGGTTTATTCGTTTACGCACAACCGATGTGCGGAGATACCCGGATCGCATATTCCGCGCCTGGAAGCCTCTCGCATTTTTGTGGAGGTTCTGCGCGCGGCCGGGATTCGACATGCCTATCGCGAAATCGGCAACGAATTCGTTCTGGCGGATTTGGTTCTGCCTCATGACGTGGAATTCAAAAAATACGGCATTCCCGTATTTGTTCCTCCTGATTTGAGCGTGCAGGAAATCGATGCCCTGCCAAAAGCGCCGGCTATCGAGATTATTGCCAAACGATATCTGACCGGAACCACGGCGCATGGCTGTATTGGCATGGCAGGCTCACGGGTTCGCAAAAGCCATCCATTCTATGCAGGTATGCCGCTTGAAAAAGACGGCGCGCTGCCGGAAATGCTGATCCGCTTTGACTGGCGCAACCCGCTCAATCAAATCGGACGTGGAGAGCGTCTGATCTCACAAATCATTGGCAATGCCAAATGTCCGAAGGTACTGCGAAAGCTGTTGGTTCATTATCTCGACCGCACAGCAGACGCAACACTGCCGTCGCAACTGGCTAACCTGTACATCGATGTAAAGCAGGCTCAAAGAACCGCTTTTTTGACCGCGATGGCTCTGGAAGAGTTTCTCGCCTCAAAACAAATCGTGTTCTATGACTTGTGCATGTTCATCGATGAATCCGGCACGCTCGTGTATGGAGAAATTTCTCCTGACTGCGGACGATTCCGACATCTGGATTTAGGATCTTTGGATAAGGATGTCTGGCGTACAGGCGGCAGCAGCCAGGATGTCATCAACAAATGGATGCTGCTGGTACAACTTCTAAAGGGAGAGGTGTGATAATGAAGTTTTACAAAGGGACGACAAGTCCCTATAAAGTCCGAGAGGTGGCGGGGATACTTCGACCCCTGGAAATCGAACTTTGTACGACGGATCCGATCGATCCGGAAGAAACCGGAGATACCCTGGAGGCCAATGCCCAGATCAAGGTGGAAGCCTACGGACAGTATGTCGGACAAAAACTGATCAAACAGTTTGTATCGGAACAAGGATGTTCACAAGAAGAAGCTAGGACGTTCCTGAAACTCAACCAGACCTGGGTGATGTGTGAAGATTCCGGATTGTTCATTCCTGCATTGAACGGTCTGCCAGGCCCTTGGTCTGCACGATTTGACGATTGTCTCATCCAGGACAACCGGATCGTGGGTCATACGACCAGCGGTCGGACACGAGACGAAATCGACACGGCAAACAACCGACGAGTTCTCGAGCTCATGAAAGGAATCGAACAGCCTCACCGCACGGCCTCCTTCGGTGTGTGTCTGATGGTTGCGGATATAGACGGAACGATCCTCTTCAAGACCACCAGTTTTGCTGCTGGATGGATCTTAGAAGGAACACGTGGCAGAGATGGATTCGGATACGATCCCATTTTCGCTTCAGGAAGTTCGTTTGGAAAATCGTGGGCAGAAATTGATGGGATGAGAAAGAATCTCATCAGCCATCGTCGCAAGGCTCTTCAAATGTTCACTGCCTGGCTGGCAAGCCAACTGAAAGGCGGTGAGCGATGAAAATCGTTATTGATGGAAACGATGGAACGGGAAAAAGTACCATCGTCGCTCTTCTGCGAGAACAGGGGTATGACGTTCAGGACCGCGGTATCCCGACCAAAATGACCGATAACGAATCTGTCGCCCCTCAAGAGGATGAATTCTATCTCATTCTGGATGTTCCCGTTGAACTCTCTCGAGCACGCCTAGCAAAAGCCGGGCGTAATCTCAACGAGAAATATCACACGGTAGAAGACCTTACGCACTATCGAGAGAGGTTTCTGCAAATCGCTCAAACGCTTCCAAATAGTGTACTGGTCAACGCGACAGGATCGCCGGACGAAGTTCTGGCAGAATGTCTCCAAGTAATCAACAGGGTCTTAGAAGAGGAGAAGTGGCATGATTGATCTCCAGAATGAAAACGGACGAAGGTTTAAGGTTCACGTCTTCCTTCAGGAAGGTGAACAGAAGATTGGCGTCGTTCTCTACAACACCGATCGCCAGGCCATCGATATGCTCGAGATCGATGAGGAAGATCTAACGGAAGTCGGCGAGCGTATCCGTGAATGGCGCAACAAGCACGGTTTTAATGAGATCAGTCTTGTCCATCTCATGAACGCCGCGATCTCTGAGTTCGATACTTTGACAAACTATCGCCGAAACGGTCCCGATGCCAGCAATGACTATCTCGGGTCTCCACGATATCGGCGTATGCCTGCGATAGATCTCTAGAACCAAACGCAAACCCGCATCTACAAATGCGGGTTTTTATTATGGTGAAGTATTTGTTTTATTTTTACGGCGAAAAACAAAAACATCTTTTGGCGAAAACTTCTCTGAAGATCTTATTGGATTTATATCAACCAAAAACTGTTGACGATAAAATTCTAATTGAAAAAGAGAGGAGGGATCAGAACTCTCTTTCGAGAGATTGTGTGTAGGAATAAAAATTGGTTCATCTTTAAGATGATGAAATTCTTCTTCTAAAAAATAAGAAAAAGCTGTTTCAGAAGAACAAAAATCCAAACCCAATTCTCTGGCTCTCATAAAGACGTTATCTGCTGTTGTTCTTTCTGAAAATCCAAGATCAGCAAGCGTTAAAGACAACACATAAGCTTCTTCTGTTTTTTCTTGTGCAAATTCTGATATTTCCAAGCTTTGCATGGCCTCAGAAGAGATCGTTATGTTTTTATTCTGCAATGCTTCAGTCATTTCTCCTATACTTTTCCGTTCTTTCCTAACGATACTCAACGGAATCTTCTTTTCTGGAAAAGCTACGTAGAGATGCACAACGTCTTGCGGCAAACGATCAAAAAGACCTGGTTCTAATGAGCCGACATACGCTTCTGTTTGTTGTGTAATTTGATCCATCGATCTAGCAATCTGTTCCTTTTTACATTCAAAAATCGTCTGCATATCCGCTTCCACATCCCGAGTTTTTAAAAGCTCCGCAATATGTGGATCATGCCATCGCGCTTCAGAATTCTCAACTTCACCAAACCCTTCGATCGTGTCATCAAGTTCATACAAAAAAATAAGATCTTCCTTGTTGAGTTTTTCTCCGCATTCAATCTTCTCATCAATCGTTCTCAAACCTTTGACCCCTTTAAATTTCTTTTCGTAATATGTTCCATCAGAAAAACTCTTTAATTTTTCTTCAACGGTTTCGATAATAAAGGGATCTAAATTCTGTTGAGAACCTACACCACGAACTTCCTTAAGTTCATCCTCTTGCATACGAATAGCCACACGAGGGATCCTCGCCTTCCCTTCTTCATCCTCCGAATAAAAAACATAAAAATCTCCTCTCTTAAGATGCATACGTGCTGTACCTTCTTTCGCTGTACACCAATCTGTATGATGACCTTCTAACGAATGAACGAGATTCCTATGATCAGAATCTTGATCATATTTTATCCAAGTCCCTTTTGTCTTTTTGAGAATCTCGCGAGAAACAGGATGAACCTGTTCAATAGCCCAAACATATAATTTAAAAAAATCTTCAGTGAGTAATCTTTGAGCTAAATCATTAAGCTCAACAGAACCTTCCTTCATGGAATCGAGAGGACGGATTACTTTTGTTTTTTCTATTTCCAATAAATCAAGAGTACGATCGTATACCCTAAGAGCAGCTTCTTTTGAAGTATCCTCGAAATATTTAAGATGTTCTTGAATATCTTGAGGTATATTATCTGTTTTTTCTAATGCTTTTTTACGATCTTTAACATGTTTAATTTGACGTTCTATTTGGCTTTGTTGCATAACCCTTCCTGAAGACAAATCGGTATTTGTCCGCACGAACGGTTAGGTAAGAACAGGAACGCTCTTGGGCATTCCTAGATGAAACATCACATTAAGAATCCGACAACCGAGCACTAGCTCGGTTGTT
>JACPHU010000014.1 GCA_016188495.1 Candidatus Uhrbacteria bacterium | reverse complement strand
TCAACTATTTCTAACCAGACCATCTATGACCTCCAAGAAAGACTCAACAACACCCCTCGGAAAATCCTCGGCTATCTCACTCCAAGGGAAGTCTTGTTCAACCTTCAACCAGCAGTGGTGCATTGAGGGGTTGAAATTGTTTTATTGATTAGCCACTTTTCTCAAAATATCCAACGTCTGTTGTGCGGCACGTTCCCAGCTAAATTCACTTGCGCGTTGAATACCAAGTTCTCGAAGCTCACGCATTCCTTCTGGAACTAAAAGGCATTGTGTCAAAGCAAAAGACATCGCTTCAATATCTTCAGGATCTACATAAACCACAGCCTCCCCTCCCACTTCGGGTAATGCCCCACGATCAGAAGCGATCACGGATGTTCCAACGGTCATGGCCTCTAGTAATGGAAGCCCGAACCCTTCGTCATAAGACGGATAGAGCAAACAGGCCGCCCGACTGAGTAACTGCCATTTCTGCTGTTCTGTCACGGGGCCTAAAAAAACAATAACGCCATCGGGTTCGATAGATCTCCACCGTGTATTGATCTGGGTAAGCACCTGTTCAACCTCCTGCGTATGCCATCCCATCTTTCCTGCCAACACACATCGTGCCTGAGACACCTGTTCTGGATGACTTTGTAAAAAAAGATCAAAAGCCCGTAATGCGTTGACAATATTTTTTCGCGGTTCGATCGTTCCCAACATCAACACAACATCACGATCAAAAGGAAAAAGCCTGCTGCTTTGATTTGTGTGTGTCACAGCCTCATGAACCTCTTGCAGACTCACTCCTTCATAAATAACATGCACACGATCTTGCGTCTGGGGAAATAAATCCTGCAATTTCTTTTGCGTAGCACGTGAAACAGCAATAAGCCCATCGGCTCGAGCAAGGCTCCCAGGAACAAGAACGCGCGTAGAAAAATCCTGATTTGAAGGGAACCACTCTGGATGATCATAGATAGCCAAATCATGAACGGTGACAACTGCCTTCCCTCTCCAACCCAACGGAATCTGTCCGAAAGGAGAGAAAAAAACATCTGGCCTTTGAATCAAAATCCGAAGAGGTAAAAAAAGATGGCGTGAGATGAAAGAAAACGTCGGACGAAAAGGAGAAAGAATCTTTACATGCGGACCCAGTGCTTTAAGTTGTTGGATGGATTCAAATGGCAAAGACGCTGGAACGAAAATAAAAAAAAGATCCTCAGGAGAAAGGGTGATCATGGCGGTCAATATCGACCACGTATAATGCTCGATTCCTGCTCCGCGAGAACCGTCTGGCGCACAGAGCGTTGTTCCATCAATGGCAATTCTCATAACAATTTTAATCCTTGAAACACACCTTGCGCAAAAGCCAAAACGATCAGTCCTGCAATAAACTGTCCAACGATGATACAAGGAATAGCCAGCTCTCGCTTAATCTGAAAAAAAATAGCGAGTACAGTTGCTGTCCACACACCTGTTCCAGGTAGAGGAATCACCACTGCCAAAAAAAGAAAAAAGGCTCCCCATTTAGAATAGGCTTCTTCATGTTTCTTCCCAAGCGCATTAAACCACCGATCAAGACGTTGTTTTATTTTAGGTGCATGCGTCAGTGTCCAATTCATGAAACGAGGTAAAAAAAGATACAGAAAAAAAAGAGGAACGAGATTCCCTAAAACAGTACTTAGATAAGCAGTCAATGGAGGTAACTTAAAAACAAAAAGTGCCACCGGAAGCGCTGCCTGTAATTCCGTCACAGGAAGTGCCGCCAAAACAGCCGAAGCAAGCTCCGGCGGAAAAATGGAAACCCATTGAATAAGTGTTTCGATCATAATGACTTCCAGTCAAACGTATCATAGGCCCATACAGCTAATGATTTTGCGTCTTGAAATCGACCTTCTTTTGTTTCGGATCCTAAGACAACCACGATAATTTCTCCCTCCTGTTCATGTGAAAAAACGGTTCCTAAACAATATCCCGCTTCTGGTAAAAATCCTGTTTTTGCTCCCAGAATATCGTACGGCGGCTGATCAATAAAACTTCCTAATAACTCATCCGTACTTTGAATCGTATACACTCTCCCCGAAGAACCCGTAATAGCAACAGAAGCTTTTTGTGTGATTTCCGCAATGAGAGGATTCTCTAACGCATGATCAAAGAGCAAAACCAAATCTGTGACCACAGACACGTTTTTTGATGAAAGACCTGTTGTGTCTGCAAACGTCGTCTGCTGCATTCCAAACTCTGCAGCCGTTTCATTCATTCGCGCGACAAAATCTCCTTCTGTGAGACCCGACAAGCGCGCTAAGGCTGCTGTGGAACTATTATCGCTTCCGATTAAACTTGCCTCCAGAAGATCCTTCACGGTCATTGTCTCGCCTATTGGCAGATGCAAAGTGGCGCCCAAACGAATATCCTCAGAGATCATCGCTGCCGGAGCTGAGATATCTGGTTTCGTCTGAAGAAAAACAAAAGCAGTCATGAGTTTTGTGATCGAGCCAATAGAACGGGGCTGATGAATATTTTTTTCAAACAACACCTCATGAGAAGCGCGATCAACCACGATGGCACTTTGAGCGCTTGTGACAACTCCAAGACTTGTCGGTTCAACATTGATAGGCGGCTGTTGACGACTGGGAGATTCAGGAAAATGAAAGGACATGACTTGATACGCTTCTAAAAGATCAAAAGACTGACGAAACGAATCTTGTTGGGTAAGCGGCGTGTATTGCTGGAGTTCTCCTGCGTCAGCTGGAAAAAACTGTAAAAGCGCTGTCGTTAAAATAAGCTGCGTAAAAAACTTTATAATCATACCTCCACATCAGGTTCTTGACTGAGCAATTCATTGATTTTTTCGTTGGTTCTAAATGTTTCGTATTCTGGAAGTTCTGGAAGGCTATGGAGTCCGATCGCCTGAAGAAATTCATGACTGACGGTATAGACCAGTTGAAGACGCGTTTTGTCCTGCTCTTCGAGAATAAATCCACGCATCAAAAGATTACGCAAAATAAGAGAACAATTCACTCCTCGAATCAGTTCGATTTCGGGTTTGGTAATAGGTCCACGATAGGCAATAATCGTCAGCGTTTCCAAAGATGGTCTTGTAAGCGGACCTGACGCCTCTTTCTTCAGAAATTTTGAAACGTCCTCTCCTGTCAGAGGACTCGTCACCATCTGAACCGTTTCATTATGTTCCATCAAATGAATACCTGATGTTTCTTTATTGAAACGAGTGGCAATGTCATCGATGGCTTCCCGAACAACTTCTTCGGAAAGATTGAGGTGCTTACGAAGGTCAATCAATTTAATAGGTTTTGCTGCAGCAAACAGTACAGCTTCAATCGTTGTTGTGATCATAACTAATCCACGCGTTTAATTTCTATTTCTTCAAAAGCGCTGCCTTGCACCACATGAACGATCCGTTGTTTTACCAGTTCAAGCAAGGCCAAAAAACTCACCACGATATCCACTTTAGATTTCCCCCCACTGGCAATTTGACGAAAAGTCATATTTGCTCGAGCTAAAATAGCCTGATGAATTTCTTGCAGTCGCTCTTTTACGGAAACCACTCGGTCTAGGGCTGCTGTCTGCAATTTAAAAAACGGCTCAAGACGTTTAAGAAGTCCTGCAAATGCTTCTTGCAACATACCAAACGTCACATTTGTGACTATCTCACCAGGATGAACCTTCACTAAATCTGCTTGAGCACGTTCAAAAGACGTATGTGGATTCATGAAAAGATCCTCCAAAATTTTTGACGCATCAACAAACTCTTTATAGAGACGCAATTGCAAGGCGAGCTTTGAGGAATCATCTTCGAACTCTTCTTGTTCAACAGGAAGAATGGCTTGAGATTTAATCAAAAGAAGTTTGGTTGCAACAATGAGAAAGTCCGCGAGTTCGGAAGGTGGAACCTCTTGTGTTTCAATATAACGAAGGTAGGCTTCTGTGACTTGAGCGAGAGAAATTTCCGTAATAGGAAGCTCCTGAGCTTGAATCAGTTCAAGAAGAACATGCAGCGGTCCATCAAATTTTTCTAAACGCACTTCAAAGGCCATAATTAGCCGATATTGTAACTGATTTCACCCTGTCTCGCAAAAAAACAACGCCGTAGAAAGGCGTTGTTTTTACAAAATCGCATCTTATTTTCCTAAATCGAGCTTAATGTGGACATCGTTCAAACGTTCCGGTTCTAAGGGGGTCGGCGCACCCATCATTGGGTCACGCGCATCACCTGTTTTTGGAAAGGCAATAACCTCTCGGATATTGGGTTCGCCTGCAAGCAACATCACGATGCGGTCAATACCTGGAGCAAAGCCTCCGTGGGGAGGAGCTCCGTAGGTAAAGGCATCGAGCATATGTCCGAAACGGTCACGTTGATCTTGTTCGCTGATGCCTAGTTTATCAAAAATTTTCTTTTGAAGCGCTTGTTCATGGATACGGATACTTCCGCTAGAGAGCTCAAAACCGTTGAGAAACATATCATAGGCATTGGCCCGAACACTCATCGGATCAGAATCAAGCTTTTCCATATCATCTGGATGGATAGAACAGAATGGATGGTGCTGGGCCTGAATAGATCCGTCTTCCAAGCGTTCGAACATAGGAAAATCGACAATCCATCCAAAAGCCAACTCATTTGGATCCGTCTTATCCTGGCGCAAATCTGGCTTATCGGTTCCAAATTTTTCCATACACTCAGCATAGGTAAACCTAGGAAACGGACGTGTTGTAATCTTCTTTTCCGGAAACAGTTCTTCAACAAGCGCAATAAACATGGCTTCGGTGTAGCTCAATACATCTTCACGTTCCACAAACGACATTTCAAAATCCAGCTGCGTAAATTCTGGCTGGCGGTCCCCACGCTGATCTTCATCTCGGAAACAGCGAGCGATTTGGAAATAGCGTTCAAACCCTGCCACCATGCACAGTTGTTTGAATTGTTGGGGAGATTGAGGAAGCACATAAAATGTTCCTTCATGCAGACGGGATGGAACGACGTATTCTCGTGAGCCTTCAGGAGTCCCTTTCATCAAAATCGGTGTTTCAATTTCGACAAAACGATTCTTGTGCATGTAGTCACGAAAAAATTGGATGATCTTGTCACGCATCCTGATGTTTCGAGCCATACGCTGGCTGCGCAAATCAAGGTAACGATATTTCAAACGCAATTCTTCATTCACGAGCATGGTATCCTTATCGATCTCAAAAGGCGGAGTAAGAGCCGTATTTAATACCTGTAAAGTCGTGGCTCCGATTTCGATGGTTCCTGTAGGTAAGTCTGGGTTAATTTGTTTTTCTCCGCGTTTTTGTACATTACCGTCAATCTGGACAACAAACTCAGGACGAAGCGTATCAATCACAGCCGAGGTCGCTTCATCAAGATCTGGTTTATAAAACACCACTTGGGCAATACCGCTTCCATCGCGCAAATCGATAAAAACAAGCTTATCGCCCATTTTACGAATGCGATGGATCCATCCGTTCAAACGAACGGGTTGGTCAATCTTTTCTACGGTCTGATCTATCCATGTTCGTTGCATATAAAAAACGAGAATTTCTCAATAAGTGAAAAGAAAAGAGCCAGCGTTTGCTGGCCCCCCTTTTTTTTCATTCTGTTATGAAAGATGACAAAGGCGACCAGGTATTCTGGGAGAATCGTTCTCGTTATTATTATCCACAGAAACAATCGTCAGTGTCATAATGTCCTATTTATTCTTTCGTATCCCGCAAAGACTGTCAAATAAAAATTTAATTAGAACGATAACGAGCATCAAAACTATCAAAAAGATTTTGACATTCTCTTGAAAGAGCTGTGGCTCTATTATTTATTTCTCTTGTTTCTTCCGTAGTAAGCACCACCAAACCACCATCACGTCTTACCTCTTTATCTATTACCTGTCGATGCAATGTTTGCAAAGTTGCTTGCATTTCTTCAAGTCTCTTTAATGTCTGATCGGCAATAATCCGATCTGTACCGGTAAAATCTTTACTATGATTAGAAATAAAATCTATTGTCCTTTTAATAGTATATTCGACACCTGGAAAAGAAACCCCAGAATTCTCCACTATTTCTTTAGTCTTTCCATTAGATTCCATAGCAAGAGCAACTCTTTGTTGAGGATCATCTTCTCTTTCAGAAGAAAATTCTAAATTGCGCATAAAAATAATCAAAAAATATTTACAATGGTCACGGATCCGAGATAATCGACAGTTTGTCCGTCAAACTGTTTCAACTCGACAGACTGTTTCGTTTGAATATTAAACAAACTCATCAATATCCTATTTATTCTTTCGTATCCCGCATAGACTGTCAAATCAATCGAGAGTGACAGATCCGATATATTCAAATGATCCATCAACACTCGTTGTCATTTCTACCGCTTTACCTGTCTCAACATTGAAAAGTTCAAGAGATAAATCAGAAGTATCTTGGATCACTAACCATTCTCCTACCCAATCAAGAACGAAACCTGTGGTAAGAAGATGGTCTTTTGTTATTTCTTTATCATCAAAACCAACAAGGAAAACATTCTGTTCATCGCTCTTTTCATGAAGGATATAGCGATCTTTTCCTGTTGGATCGATAAAGGGCCGGCTAAATGCATTTTCATCATCAACAAGCAAGTCTGTAATATCTCCTGAATCTAAATCAAGTAAACGTACAGTCGTTGGAGGCAACAACACCTCCCCTGGACCATCTGTACTTGGTTCACGAGTCGTATGGAGAGTCAGTAACCGACGCGATACCGGATCAATGTTTGCTTCATACCAGCTTTGAAGAGTAACTAATGGATCAAGAGCTCGAATCGTATTTGTCTGAAGATCAACCTCCCAAAGATCTGCAATAGTCGCCTCACAACCACAGATGCCACGAGCATAGAGATACTGTCCATTGTTATCCAATAAGAATGGTTCTGGAGTCCAACTTTCTAATTCAGTAGAATCGAGTAAAAATTCTGAGATCGTTTCTTGTGTTTCAAGATTGGTGACTTTGACGTTTGTGTTTCCATTACGTCCCTCGTACGTGGTGACAAACGAAGCTTCAAAAATTCCGTTTGGTGAGCGAATCACTCCCCATTGCTCGGGTTTGACTTGAATGACTTCCCCTGTGAGTGAGAGAATCCCGTCTTGTTCCTCACCTTGTGTTGGTCTTCCTGTTTGAACATCGTATGTACGATTCGTTTGATATCGATGTATCAAAATCTCCTGTCCAAAAGGATAAGCAACAAGACCTCCTGAAAATTCAAGGCCATGTTGGATGGTTGCAAACGCAACGAGTTCTGATTCACCCAACTTTACGCGATAAAATGTATTCGTATTGTCCGTAAAAATAAAATACGAACCGGGATCAATCCGTTTAGTCTGTTCTTCAACAGGCTCAGGAAGAATAGTCTTTTCATCAATGGTTGCCACCGGTGACACAGCATCTCCCACAGAATCAACCCAGTACAGTGCACCCAATCCGCCAATCAAAATAACTCCAATAAAGAACAGAAAGAAATTGAAAGATTTGCTCATAATTATGGAGTCAGACGATTCATGAGACGTGGGAACGGAATGGTCTCCCGTACATGATGCAGGCCGCACAACCAGGCCACAATGCGTTCTAACCCGTAACCAAAACCAGAATGCGGAACCGAACCGTAACGACGTAAATCCACATACCATTCAAACGGTTTTGGATCGAGGTTATGTTCTTTCAAACGCATCATGAGGGTTTCATAATCATCCTCACGCTGAGATCCTCCAATAATTTCTCCGTACCCTTCTGGGGCCAACAAGTCGTTATTCAGACATCGTGTTGGGTCTTGGGGATCGCGCTTCATATAAAACGCTTTGACGGCCGCGGGATATTTTTCCAAAAAAATCGGACGGTCATATTGCTGGGTCAGCAGCGTTTCATCATCGGCTCCCAAATCGTCCATCTCCCCTATATCGCTTCCCATACCACGAAGCTTTGCCACCGCCTCTTGATGGGTAATGTGCACAAACGGCGCCTGTACTTTTTCAAGCGGGGCCGTATCGCGGCCAAGAACTTTTAATTCGTACTGACAGTGTTTCAAAACGTCTTGCACAATACGACAGATGAGCGCCTCTTGAATCGCCATGTTCCCTTCGTGTTCTATAAAGGCAGCTTCAGCGTCCATCATCCAAAACTCCGTAAGATGGCGACGAGTTTTTGATTTTTCCGCGCGAAAGACCGGACCGAAATCAAACGCACGACCCAGACTCATAATGCCCGCTTCCAAATACAACTGTCCGGACTGGGCAAGATAGGCTTTGGTTGCAGATCCCTCGCCTTCATCAGAAAAATAATCCATCTCAAATAATTCGGTCGTTCCCTCGCAAGACGTCGGGGTCAAAATAGGAGTATCGAATTTGACAAATCCGTTTTCGTGAAACCATTCGTACGTTGAGGTGATAATACGATCGCGCACCCGCATCACCGCCCATTGGCTTTCTGCGCGCAGCCAAAAATGGCGATGATCCAAAAGAAAATCAGGTCCATGTTCTTTCTTTCCGATTGGGTATCCTTCCGGAGCAATTTGAATGGCTTGAATAAACCGGCCTTCTAATTCAAATCCCAACGGAGCACGGGAATCTTCTTTGACAACCCCTCTCACAACCACAGATGATTCCAAACGAAGACTTTCAAGAATCATCCATTGATCCTCTGTCATGTCAGATTTGGAATACACCACTTGCACACGACCTGTTCCATCACGAAATTGTAAAAAGAAAATTTTGCCGCTGGAACGAAAGTTATAGCACCAGCCTTTGAGTTCAATCTCCTCCCCTGCATGCTTATGAATTTCAGAAACATTTATTGTCATAGTGTTCCTAGTGTAGAAAAAATCGAATGAAACAGCAACTTGAAATGAACAACTACCAGCTTTAACGCTGGTGGTTTTTAGGATTAATAAAAACCCGCAACAAATGTTACGAGTTCGATACGAAGGTGAAGCAGAGGTAGTTCAGTATGAGTATCTCTTATTCAGAGATACCCATCTCTCGACTATTTGTCAAAAAAGACGCCTGATCAGATGAAAGGAGAGGTCTTACTTCTTGGTTGGAGAGACTCCAGACCTGTCTTTCTGAAGAAAGCCTATCTGTAGAAAACCAGATACCGAACTCTTCTTCAAAATCAGTACCCGGCTTGCCTTTCAGCAGCCTACACAAACCCCCTTCCGGAATCGCATGACCATTAAAACCACTCGAAGCAGCATTTACTCTTACAAAAATTTGCTGTTTTTCAAGAGGAATCTGTGCCGGATCCAATGTAACGAAGGCCGTTCCAAAAGAAAGATCTACGATTTTGGAACTCTGCATTCTTAACTCCTTGGATTGATTTTCAACTATCTCATCTTCACGTTGAGTGATAAATAAGGTATGAAAATACAACTTTTTCTCATTTTTGTCAAGTTATCATCGTTTCTTGTCAACGGGAAATAGAACTGTCCTACCTACAGGGATTTAGAAATGTCCTAGTGAGTGAGTTGTGAGAGGGTACAGTCTTTGGCGATTTGTTTTCTCCAAGGATGGTCGATCGCTGGTTTGGTAACCTGTTTGTTCGCAAG
>JACPHU010000012.1 GCA_016188495.1 Candidatus Uhrbacteria bacterium | reverse complement strand
CTTGCGAACAAACAGGTTACCAAACCAGCGATCGACCATCCTTGGAGAAAACAAATCGCCAAAGACTGTACCCTCTCACAACTCACTCACTAGGACATTTCTAAATCCCTGTAGGTAGGACAGTTCTATTTCCCGTTGACATCACGAATACAATCCATTGACATTTTCTCAAAAATAAGGTATCTTTGCGTGGTCTTAGGACAGTCGGATGGCTACCTCTGTAAGACGTAAGTTTTACGGGGAGGAAAGTCCGAACACCTGTTGAATTGCAAAATTCAACACCAAAGAGAGTCGCTAACGGCGACCAGGGATACGTGTGAGAATTCGCGGAATTGGATTTATTTGATTCCACGGCTTCTCAAGACAAACCCTAGGGAAAGTGCCACAGAGACAATACTAGTCTGGATGCAAATCTAGACAAAAGGTGAAAAGTGATGTTGAGGTAGAGGATCAGTCGATTCTGTGCCACACATCTCGCCTCATGGTGACATGAGTGCGTGGTAAACCCTCGTCTGGTGAAAGAGCAAATTTGGTAGCTCGCTTGAGCCCTTCAGCAATGAAGGGACTAGATAGATTGCCATCTCCTTTGGGCAGTCAACCCAAAGTAGACAAAATTCGGCTTACAGACTGCTCCTAAGACACCAAAAAACTTCGCTTTGAGCGGAGTTTTTTGTTACTATACGAACAAAACTGAATTTGACATGCCTTATGAAACGTTCAGAACTCTTTTTTACCCTAGTCCTTGTGCCCCTTGATTTCCTTGCGCTCACCGCGGCAGGCATCACAGCCTTTTTTGCTCGTTTTCACCCGATCTTTACACAGATCCGTCCTGTCGTTTTTGATCTGGATATTCAAAACTATCTCAAAGTCGTCACACCGATGACACTTTTATTTCTTGCAGTATTTGCCGCCACTGGTCTTTACAGCACCACCAGACGCTCTGTGGCAAACGAACTTTCTCGTATTGCCCTAGCCTGTTCCGCTTCCATGGCGTTAGTGTTTGCGATCTCCTTTTTTTCACGCATTCTGTTTGAATCCCGTTTCATTGCCATTGCCGCGTGGATACTCGCTATTTTTTTTATTTCCATTGAACGCCTTGTGTTAAGAGCTCTTCAACGATCGCTATTACGTTTTGGAATAGGCACGCATCGAATCGTGATTATTGGCCAAACATCAACTTCAGACGCGCTCATCGAAGAATTCAAACAAAAAAAACGCCTTGGCTTCCAAATCATCGGACATCATAAAATCTTTACAAAAGCTCTGGCTAAAGAATTACGGAACATGAAACGCCAAAATCTTATTGATGAAATCGTCCTGGCGGATCCTGAAAGTTCCCGACAACAAACACTTGAACTCATTGCCTTTACCGAACAAGAACACTTGGGATTCCGCTACTCGGCAGACCTCTTTACCGCAGCGATCGGACGCTCCATCATCCATACCTATGCCGGAGTTCCTGTTATTGAGGTACGAAAAACACCGTTAGACGGTTGGGGTGCTATTTACAAACGGCTCTTTGATATCGTTGCTTCGTTCGTTCTTATTGTTCTGACATTCCCGATCATGCTTGCTGCGGCCATAGCGATTAAGCTTGATTCAAGAGGACCCGTTCTTTTTTCCAGGCTCGATGACGGATCTTTATGCACGCGCATCGGGCAAGAAGGCAAACCTTTTCTCTATTTTAAATTTCGCTCCATGCGTCCGGGAACCCATTCTTTGCGCTACAGCGAGCTGGCGCAGCAGGATGCTCGCAAAGGAACTCCGCTTGTGAAGATCAAAAACGACCCGCGTGTGACCCGTGTAGGAGCGTTTATCCGCAAATTTTCCATTGACGAATTGCCGGAATTATTTCTTGTCTTCTCTGGCAAAATGTCTTTAGTAGGTCCGCGTCCGCATCTTCCAGAGGAAGTCGATAACTATAAACCCGAACAACGAAAAGTCATGACGATCAAGCCAGGAATCACAGGAATGGCGCAAATTTCTGGTCGAGCCAATCTCAACTTCGACGACGAAGTTCGGTTAGATACCTACTACATTGAACACTGGAGTCCGTGGCTGGATCTCTACATTTTATTAAAAACCCCGTTAGTCGTCTTATTGCCAAAAGGAACATACTAAATTTAATTACAAAATTTCCTCATTACTCCCTGAGCCTGTCTGTCGTGAGCTTGTCGAACGGTCGAAGGGGCAAGGAATTTTTTATATTCACCCTTCGACTTCGGTCCCGTGGATCGCTTCGCTCAGGGAATATTAAAAAAATCACGAAGGCTTCGTTTTTGGCAAAAAGAGCGATCACTGATAGGATTTCCCTATCTATGAAATTGGCGCTTGTTCATGATTATTTAATCCAAGATGGAGGAGCCGAAAAGGTATTGGACGTCTTGCATGGCCTGTGGCCGCAAGCTCCTTTGTATACTCTTCTTTTTGATCCCAATTCTCTCCCCGCGTTTAAAGGTCGGGATATTCGTACCTCATTTTTAGAACGACTCCCTTTGGGCCGACGCAAATACCAATGGTATCTGCCTCTGATGCCAACTGCCACAGAACACTACGACCTATCCGGATATGACGTAGTTCTCTCTTCTACGAGTGCTTTTGCCAAAGGAGTAATCACTCGAGAAAATGCTCTGCATATTTGCTACTGCCACACTCCCACTCGTTATCTTTGGAGTGATACGCGCAGTTATATCGAAGAACTCCGTGTCCCGCGCCTCATAAAACTCATGCTTCCCCCAGTGCTTTCGCGCCTGCGCCTGTGGGATCGCCAGGCAGCGGATCGAGTGGATGTGTTCATCGCCAACTCTCAAACCGTCCGTCGCCGTATTCAAAAATATTATCGAAGAGATGCTGTGGTTATTCATCCACCTGTGGACACGGATCGTTTTTCAATTTCCAACGAACCAAAAACCTATTTCCTCACAGGAGGCCGACTGGTTGCCTATAAACGCTACGACCTCGTGATTGAAGCAGCTAATCGTACGGGAATTCCTCTCAAAATTTTTGGCTCAGGACCCGTCGAAAAAGCGCTTCGCAAACAAGCCAAGTCGCATATTCAATTTGTGGGCCGTGTGAACGACGAAGAACAAGCACGTCTGTATGCTGGCGCCCGAGCCTTCATCCATCCTCAAGAAGAAGACTTTGGCATTACGCCGGTTGAATCTATGGCCGCGGGACGTCCTGTGATTGCCTGGCGTCGAGGAGGAGCAACAGAAACGGTGAAAGAAGAACTCTCTGGAACGTTCTTTGACGAACAGAGTTGGGAAGAGCTCGCGGATTTTCTCATTCGGTTTAATGAACGTGATTGGAATCCTCAAGCGATCAAAGCATACGCACAAACATTTTCCCGAAAACAATTTGAAGAAAAAATTCAAGCCTTCGTCAAGGAACAATGGGAAACACATCAAGCAACACAACAACTCTAACCTATGCGGATCTTGGTAGATGTTCGACATTTAACACAACTCAATCCCGCAGGAGTTGGAGGATATACCCAACATCTGCTACGGGCCCTTTTTGCGATCGATCAAAAAAATGAATACGTATTATTCTCCACAGGAAATCGCGTCCCGACATTCGCAAAAGAATGGACACAACAGACACATCCTCGCGTGAGCACACTTCATCTTTCCATTCCAAATAAACTGGTAAACCTCAGATCGTTTTTTCTTAAACACCCGACGATCAACTGGCGCAGTAAAGAACCGATCGATTTGATTTTCCTTCCCAACCTGAACATCACGACGCTGCCAGAGGATATTCCCACGGTACTTACCATTCACGACCTTTCCTGGATCTCTCATCCGGAATTTTATTCCAAAAAAATGCAGCTGTGGCATAAAGCCACGAGACCTCAAGAACTGGTGGCAAAAAGCAAAAAAATCATCGTCCCCTCCTCTTGCACACAACAGGATCTTGAACGACATTTCCAGACAGCGGCAGGAAAAACTCACGTGATTGCCCATGGGGTTGCGCCACAATTTAGTTCAAGGATGCAAAGCTCTGATCACGGCATAAGGTCCCGCCTCAAACTCCCCAAACGGTTTGTTCTTTTTGTGGGAACGATTGAACCGAGAAAAAATCTCCTGGCGTTAATTGAGGGAATAAAACAGTATCGAGAATCCACTCACGATGATCTTCATTTGGTGATCGTAGGTTCCTGGGGATGGCGATCGCATGCTTTGCACAGACGTCTGTGGAGAAAAGACGTATCTGAGTGGATTCATCATAAAGGCTACCTCCAAAGCCAAGAGCTTCCAGCGGTCTATCGTTGCGCTGTATCAACGGTATTCCCTTCTATTTATGAAGGGTTTGGGCTTCCCATTCTCGAATCATTCGCGAGCGGAATTCCCGTAATCACATCGCACACCTCATCGCTTCCAGAAGTAGGGGCAAATGCGTGTCTCTATATCGATCCCTATAATAGCCGCGATATCACAGAAGCTCTGAGAGGGTTGTTAGGGTCATCCACTCTGCAAAAGCAGCTTGCAGAAAGAGGATTAGATCGGGCAAAACAGTTCTCATGGGAAAGAACCGCCCTTGAAACACTAAAAGTGTTCAACAATATCGGTCCGTCATCTGATCCCCATCATTTCTAAATAAAATTTTAAAAACTCATGTGGATATCCTGGGAACAAAACCAGGATTTTTTGTTATAATTTAGTCATGAACGTCGGGATAGATGCCAGGATGTTAGGTCCAACAGTGGGTGGGGGCGGTCTTGGGCGTTATGTTGAGCAACTTGTGAAAGAATTGCTCCAATATGACCAGAAGAACCGCTATCTTTTATTTTTGAAAAACTCGCAACAGGCAACCGGCATACACGCACACAATATCGACGTGCGCATTACCGATACGCATTGGTATACATTGAAAGAACAATGGGTCATGCCAAGACTGATTGATCGCGAAGGTTTGGATCTTGTGCACTTCCCGCACTGGAATGTGCCCTTAAATCTTCGAACCCCGTTTGTCGTCACGATTCATGATCTTATTTTGCTCGAAGAGCCACGTTCGGCAAAAGCAACAACGCGCCATCCATTTATATACGCGGCCAAATATCAGGCATACCACATAACATTAACGCACGCCCTGAAAAAATCTCGAGCGATTATCGCTGTTTCACACTACACAAAATCTTCCATCCTAAAGCACTTCCCTTCTCTTCCAGAAGAAAAAATCCATGTCATTTACGAAGGGCTCACAGATCTTGCACAGATTCTTACGAACGAGACATCAAAAAAGTCTGACGTATTAAGCCCTTACTTTCTCTATGTGGGTAATGCATACCCACATAAAAATCTTGAAACGCTTATTGAAGCTTTTTCTCTGTTTCATCAGCGCCATCCAAACATTCATCTGACACTTGCCGGACGTGACGACCTTTTTTATCAACGTCTGAAACAAAAAGTCGTCCAACAACAGATGGGCCCTAAAGCGATCCGCTTTGTCTTAAATCCTTCAGATCAAGACCTTGCGCGTCTGTATCAGGGAGCAACGCTCTATCTTTTCCCCTCCCGCTGCGAAGGGTTCGGTCTTCCGCCTCTTGAAGCCATGAGTCTAGGTGTCCCCGTGCTTGCCTCAAACAGATCTTCTCTTCCAGAAATCCTCGGTGAAGCAGCGGCCTATTTTAATCCAGAACATGCCACGGATATAGCACAGACCATGGAAAAAATATTTGGGGATTCAGAGCTTCAAATACAACTCAGGCAAAAAGGATACGAACAAATAAAACGCTACTCTTGGTCAAACATGGCCAAACAAACTCTCCAGATCTACCAATCTTGTGCCTAAAAAATCCATCACAACCAAACAGCAAAAACCTCGCTCTTCCAAGCGAACTCTTCGTGTTACCACCTGCGTGACCAGCAAGACACAAGATCTCTCGCTTAAACGAGCGATCAAACGGTTGGAGTCCCGAAAAAAAAGAACCCTGTCTGTAGATTTGGTCGCTCCAAAAAACCAAAATATTCAAATAGAAACAAAACACGGTCAAGAATCTCAACCGTTTATCCAACACAAAGAACAACCCTTGTCTCCCTTTGTCCTTTCTTTAAAAAAAGAACTTCTGTCCCCCCAACAACTCATTCAGGAAGCTTCGCTGGAACCTTTACATATCAATCTGCTCACGAATGTTCTTACCCCGGAACCTGCGTGCGATCCAAAAACTCAAACCCAAGAAGATCTTCGTATCCACTCAGAGGAAATCCAATACCAACTTAACCAAGACCTGAGAACACACACCATCGCTTCCGCTCCAACGGTTTCCCTTCCAGCCTTTGAACCTGCTCTGCCAGATCCTGTGTATCCCGGAGCTCTGCGCTGCGACACACATCTGTTTAGACCTGTTTCAAGCGAAGTATTTGTGGCCAAAAAAACACCGGAAGATATTTTTGCTTATTTTGATTTTCCCGAAGAAGAAGACGAATCTTCAGAAGAAACAGAAATGCTTCCCTTAGAAGAACTCGAGCTTCCAGCAGACGTTCCCATAAAAACAAAAAAACGAACATGGACAATTCCCTTTCCTTCTGTACGACTACCTCTCCCTTCATTTGGATGGCAACGGGCCATCGCGTCGTTCATCGGACTTTCCTTCTTGTTCGTTCTGCCTCTGCACGCGATGAACGTGGTCCAGGACCTGCGTGGAACAAAGTCCCAACTTGAACAGACAGGGGAAGAAGCCGTGTCCTTTCTCTCTGCTGGAGCGCAAGCGGCGCTAGCAAAAAACGCTTCCCAAGCCAACGTCCACTTTAGCCGGGCAAACGAACGCTTCCAAAATGCAAAAAATACGATTGACGAACTCGGAGAAGGAACAAATCTTCTCTTATCAATCCTGCCCATGACACAAAGCAGCTTTCAAACAGGAGAAGCACTGGTAGAAGTGGGAAAGGAACTTTCCATTGCCGGAGAACGACTCAGCGCTGGATACGCTGCTATGGAAACAGAACTTCAACCAACACCGGTGTCTCGGTTAAATATCTTAGAAGCCTACCTCAACGCTGCGATCCCTCATTTACAAAAGGCACAGGAAGCCCTTGAGGACGTGGATCTGGAAGTAATCCCTCAAACACATCAATCCGTTTTGCTCAGCGCGCAAAAAAATCTCCCCACGCTACTGACGACCATCGATGAATTCCGACAATTCTTTACACTGGCAACGACACTCTTGGGAGCAGAGGGAACAAAGCGGTATCTGATCGCCTTCCAGAACAACACAGAAATTCGTCCCACGGGAGGTTTCATCGGAAGCTTTGCCGAAATAAAAATTCATGACGGAGTGATCGAACATCTGGAGGTGCCAGGTGGAGGATCCTATGACCTACAAGGAAGTCTCAAAGAAAACCTCGTCGCCCCTGAACCATTGCGACTTCTCTCTGCCCGCTGGGAATTTCAAGATGGAAACTGGTTTCCAGACTTCCCCACTTCTGCTAGACAGCTCATGCAGTTTTATCAAGATGCGGGAGGACCAAGCGTTGATGGGGTACTGGCAGTGAACGCCACGTTTGTCTCCGAACTCATTGGCTTGTTGGGTCCGATTGAAATGGAAGAATATGACCGAACGATTACGGAGGAAAACTTCATCTTTGAAGCGCAAAAAATCGTCGAGTACGAATACGATAAGCAAGAAAATACGCCAAAAGCGTTTATCGGGGATCTTGCTCCCAAACTGGTAGAACGGGCTATCCAAAAAACGTCTGAAGATTTCTTAAGTGTTGTCGATGCTCTCAATAAAGGACTCACGACAAAAGATCTTCAGATCTATCTGGCAGAGGAAACTCTGCAGCGACAAATCCTCGATCAAGGATGGGGCGGAGAAATCAAATGGACCAATGGAGATTACCTCATGATCGTCGATGCAAACCTCGGAGGAGGAAAAACCGACGGAGTCATTGAAGAGACCGTGGACGTATCGGTTGATATGAGCGAGAGCGGAAAAATCACCAATACGGTCACGATCAATCGAACGCATTACGGAATTCAAGGACTTCTCTTTACAGGCGTTAACAACGTGGATTATCTGCGCATCTACACTCCCAAAGGCAGCAAGCTTCTGAAGGCAGAAGGCTTCAGTATCCCAGACGAATCTCTCTTTGATCAACCCGAAGACGGATGGACAATCGATGACGATTTAGCCTTTAGTCTCCTCACCAGAGAGATCGATTCTGTAAGCGGAACCCAAATCACCCAAGAGCATGGAAAAACCGTGTTTGGAAACTGGGTTCAGACAAAACCAGGAACCACATCCACGATTACGTTTACGTACGAACTGCCTTTTACACTTGAATCTCTCACAGAAGAAAAAAACGCTCTCAGCTCTCTGAAGTCTTGGGTGGGCATCGCGCAAACACAGCCTTATACCCTCACCCTCCAAAAACAATCGGGCGTTTTGGATCGCACCACACGCGTCCACGTACAGATCCCGGAAACCCTCAAGGCTTTGTGGAGTTCACATACACCGGATTCAGCTGTGTTCTCAAATGAGACCGACGACCTGTTCTCTATTCTCTTGGAATCCTTATAGACCTTTTTCAAAATAAGCGATCTTGGGCTTAACGGGCGCCCAGGCATCGCTTCAAGCTACGTTTGAGTAGCTCTTCAGCGACTGCCAGCCCGTTCAAGCCAATCTCATCTTATTTTGAAAAACGTCTTATGACCGCGAACAGACTCCCCAAACGTCGATCCGCTCGTGAAATTCGAAGACAATTGCGCTCGATTTACGAAGGATCTGACGGATGTGTCCCTGATCTGAGCAAACTCGATCGAGGAGGCCGGTCACGAATTACACGATGGCTTCTGAAGGCCATAGGACTGTTGGCTTTTATTTCCGTGATTGCCTGGGCTGGATTTTTCCTCTTCACACAAACACTCTTTCAAAAAAGTGAAACCTTATCTCTTTCTGTTGAGGGTCCGTCGGAAGTAAAGTCCGGAGAAGAAGTCAGTTACACTTTTCGGTATGAAAATACCGGTGATGTCCCTGTTGCCTCCTTAGGAATGAAACTGAATCTTCCCAACACGTTTCATGTTTATTCCACTGTCCCGGAATCTTCCCAGGCGGATGAATGGACGATTGGATCTGTGAGTGCCGGATCAGACGGCGCTATCACGGTCACAGGAGTCTTTCTGGCAGACGTCCCAAGCTCTCAGCGCTTGCAAGCACTATTTACCTATAAACCAGCAAATTTCAGTTCAAACTTTCAAGATATTACGACGCAAAAAGTGGAAATTGTGGATTCTGTCTTGCGTCTTTCCCTCGCAGGTCCCCAAAAAGCGCTTGCGGGAGATACCTCTGAGTACGTCATCAACATCCAAAATAGCGGTTCTGATCCGGTCTTTAACCTTCGTGTCACCCCTCAATTTCCAGAAAATTTTACATTGACCCAATCAGAACCTGCTCTTGAAGAAGGCCTTTCGTACTGGATTGTCCCCTCTCTGGAACCCGGAGCTCTCATCGCTATTACCGTCAAAGGAGCCTATACCTCCACGGCTTCCGGAGAACAAACAGTCAAAGCAAGCGTCGGATTTGTCCAAGACGAAGTCGTCTACACGCAATCGTCTCAAGAACTCATCACGGATGTTCTAGGAGGAGTTGTCAGCTTTTCCGTCATCGTAAACGGATCAAACCAAAATCAAACAGCTGATTTGGGGGAAACGCTGCGTATTTCTATAGATTACGCCAACAATGGAACAGAAAACGTGGAAGATCTAGGATTAACCCTGAACCTGTCCGGCAATGATAAAAATCTCCCTATTGATTGGACCCTTGCCAATCTTGGAGGTGGAACCCGGACGGGAAACGAAATCCAATGGACTGGGCTTGGCACATTAGCTCCGCAGGAATCAAAAGTGATCGACGTGGGCCTTCCCCTCTTTTCTAAACTCACGGATGCTGATGCAGATGCCTTGACCCTCAACGTCACCTTGGCCCTGAATAAAATCGGATCGATCACTTCTACCAGAACGCTTGAAGCCACTCCGATCAAAATCACGTTAAACTCAGATGTCACTGCCGCTGTCCAAGCGCGTTATTTCTCAGAAAGCGGAACTCCTATTGGAACAGGACCTATTCCCCCGCAAGTGGGGCAGACAACCACTTACCGCGTCTATTGGAACCTCTCAAATAGTCTTCATACGCTAGAAACGATTCGCCTGTCGACCACTCTCCCGCAACACGTCACCTGGATTGAGGACACGGACACGGATATCGGAACGCTCAGTTATAATGCGACCACCAGACAAATTACATGGACCATTCCCAAGCTCTTGGCGGAGCTCGGACACGCCGGCGCATGGTTTGAACTAGCCATCAATCCAAGCGAGGCGGATGTGGGACATTTTGTCAGACTCACCAATACCACCACCATTGAAGCAAAAGACACGGTCACCTCGGAAGCCTTGAAAAAATCCCTCTCTGAAATCACCACAGAACTTCCCGAAGATGCCTTCGCTGCCGGAAAAGGAACGGTGATCAAATCAAAATAAGCTACGAAAAAATGAGACCCTTTAAGGATCTCATTTTGATTTCGCGTTTAGAAGATACAAATAGAACAAATATTCCCTGAGCGAAGCGACCACAGGCCGTGAACCCAAAAATTCATTTCATCGCTAAGTAAATACAAAAAGGACATCTGGTATCCTGTGAGGTGTATAACTCTTCACAAGAAAACCGTATGTCCTTTTTGTATTCTGAGAATATCACTGAACTTTTTATTTGGGT
>JACPHU010000010.1 GCA_016188495.1 Candidatus Uhrbacteria bacterium | reverse complement strand
ACCCAAATAAAAAGTTCAGTGATATTCTCAGAATACAAAAAGGACATACGGTTTTCTTGTGAAGAGTTATACACCTCACAGGATACCAGATGTCCTTTTTGTATTTACTTAGCGATGAAATGAATTTTTGGGTTCACGGCCAAGGGTGACGGGATCGTGTTCGTTGACGTTGTCTGTAACTGTCGTCGAAACGGTCTCGTCAATGAGGAAACCGGGGAGGAAAGCTTCAAACACCCCGTTCAGATGCAGATGGGGAACAGACGTAAAAAGATCGTGAAACTACGCTGTCAAGATTGTGGAACAACATTCACGCTTGTTCCCCAGGATGATCATGTCCACGTCAATGAAACAGTAAGGAGCTAAAATGATCTCTCGCAATATCGCCGGCTGTGTATCCATGGTGGCAATGTGTGTCGCAATCGGTTTCGCCGTACAGATTACACAATCTGCATGGCCACTCATCGGACTTTATGCGCCCATGGTCTTCGGGGCGCAGTTCTGGAAGAATAAGTAAATCAAATTCAGACGACAACAACTCGCGCATCCATGCATATCGGCAACAGTCACGCAGCTGACATACTACTGATCATGGATGCGTTTTTCTTTAAGAGAAATAAAATGGAAATACGAATTTCCGTGGCTAATCTAGTTCCAAGAGTCATTGTGTCTGAAACAGGAGAACTCATTTTCTTGGTCTGCTCAACCGCAGACATCTGATGCGAGGCGAACGGATCTATGGTGCCATCGGTGGAGCAGCAGAGCTCACTGACATGGGCGTCCATATTTTAGAGGATCGATTCCAGGCCAAAATGGAAAAAGGGAACGATGCTCGATTCCTCGTTCAGATGCGACACTTCACAGAGGTAATGGATCTCTTTAGCAATCGGGATCCTCAGTTTTGTGAGACAGATCCTGTTCGAGAAATCCAAGAAGAACTCACGACCATTGAACTTCCCGGTATGCCTCCTATTTTGACTGTAGAAGAAGCAGCGGATATTCAAATTCGTTACGTAAAATCTCTACATCAGGCTGGCGAGACGGACAGTCCTCGCGCGTCTGCACAGCCAGATGAAAATCCTTTTTCATACCGATATTTTCACCTGTTTGAGATGATTGTACCTAAAACAATCTTCCGGTCGTTATACGTGCACCCAGCCATAAGGCTGTTCACGAGCGAGGAAGTTGCGACAACTCGAATGGGACTCGTACGAGGGCAATCAACAGATGGTCGTATCATCGCAACCAACTTGTTCTGGTAAGCTACAACCAAACGAAAACCCCACCCGGATCATCTGCCTGGTGGGGTCTTTTATTTAAAATTTTCCACTCTAAGCAGCAAGTTCGTTCTTCTCTTGCAGACCAGATCGATAATAAAAATCGACTTGGTTGAGTATCTCTTGGACGAGATGGGTGAGATCTTCTTTTGATGTTGGTTCATTGTGTTTTTCCAAATCTATACTCCCGATAATTTCATCCGGACTCGTTCCTTCTTTTAAAATAAAGTGGTCGTCGTAATCGGTCCCATGCTCTAAGGCTAAATTTCCCTGAATCAGAACCATCGCAGGAATTCCCTTTCCCTTTTCTCTAAAATCTCCTAAAACTTGCTTATTGGTTCTGAGTCCGTGGCGAGTATATCTTTCTAAAAATAAGCGCACGGATTTAATAAACTCCTGAGGGTTTACTTCAAAAAATTCAGGGTTGGCAGGAACAGGTTTCTGACCCCGTCTTATAAAAATTCCTACGTTGGTATCTCTCTTGCGAAATCCGTTCTTTTTAATATTTTCAACAAAGCCTGTACTCTGTTGAGTTCCGTCTTTCTGAAGAAGAGATTTTGACGTGATATGAACAGCGGGTAACGGAAGTTTATGTTCTCTCAAAAAAGACATCTGTTTTGTAATTGTTTCTCTTAATAAAGGATTTTCTTCAAGTAATTCGCGACAAAAAAGATCTATCTTCTTTTTACTTATTCTTTCTTTCTGCTGTCCTTTTTCAATCATCGAAGGCAGAAGCTGTTGATCGAGCATGGTATGAAGTCGTTCAAACGGTTGATGTTTCATAAAAATATGTTGGTTGATTCAACGATGGATATATCATATCACCAACACTATGATCGGATTTAAAAATCCTCCCGCAGGTTATGGGGAGGAAAGAGTGATTGAGAGAACAATCAGCTGTTTAAACGATATCAGCACGGATTCTAAAGACCAAAATAAAAAAGAGGCGGAACGTTCCGTCTCTTCGTCGTTTCATGATGTTACTTATCACTCAATAGCAAGTTGATAGCTTCCTCTGGCGGAAGCGTTTTGGCTTTCTCCATAACGGCTTCGTGCTTCTGCTCTAACAATTTGGATTCTTGTTCAAAAGAAGCCCGAATACTGAACATGGCGTACATTTGGATAACGAAACCAATAGTGGAAATACTCATACCCACGATACCGGCAGTCATTTTCGAAAAACCCAAGAGGAGTATGACCGGCATCATGAGCGATACCCCGCCAATCACCATCCCTGTTCCTACGTACAGAATTCGCATACAACCTCCTTCTTTTCAATTACAGGTTGACGACGATCACGATAAGAATCAGACTTGTATTGTAAGCCAAATGATAACAAGTCGATTCTTTGAGGGCTGCTTCATGACTCAAATCTGCACGAATATCCTCCGAGATAGGAGAAGGATCTTCTTCATCAATCCTCATAAATTCACCATCAAGTTTGGCGAAGGTATGAAAGTATGCCTTTCGGTAGAGGATGGCGAGAACGAAACCGACCACACTCAGAATCAAGCCGATACCCAGAGAAAGTCCCGCTAGAAGACAGTGCATGAAGCCAAAGACAATCGATGAAAAAACAACCTTTCCCCACGCAAGTTTCTTGTAACGAAACATTTTCTCCTCGAATAGGACGGCACTGGGCATGACCAACAAAATAAGAACGAATCCTAGCATACCTACAATCTTTTCCAGTCCCCCATGTTTTATGGCACTCGACATCGGAGCGATACCTATGTTGTCACCAGTGGGTGACCACCCCCAAGCGAATGCGGGATGAAGATTGGAAATAGTGTTTGCTCCAACCGCCACAATAACAAGAAGAACCAGAAAAACTCCGAAGTGACGCAAACGCAAAGAACGGTAGGTCGTCCAGACCTGAATCCAGAAACCAGGAATGAAGAAACAAACGACATTCGAAAGAAGAAGAACCAGAAAAATGGTATTCACGTTACCCCCTAATAGAATTGCACTGGAAGAATCATTCAATTACCAAGGGTCTGGTAATCTTCGTAAAAAGAAAATAATGAATATTTCCTTTTCAAGAAAAAATAAATAACGTGAAATATTAACAGAAAATCATGATTTTGTCAAAAAATATAACCAAAATAATCAATTAATTTAATCTGTTTATTAAAATAAATCTTGACAAAAAAGGAATTTTATGAAATATTTGTCAGCGTCATTGTGACAAATCCATTGAACAATCCCGATCCCCGGGAAAGGTCAGGATCACACTTCATGGAGGACTATCCATGTCCAGACACACTCGTGCGATTGTCTTCGGTACTCTCGGTCTTTTTGCCCTCTTCGTTGCCAGTCTACTCAGTAGCTGCACCCAGAATCAGATCGCGAAACAATTCGGTGGTGATATCACGGTCAACCTGCCGCCGGGTCGTAAGCTCGTAGTGGTGACCTGGAAGAATGATGATATGTGGCACCTAACGCGCCCCATGCGAGAAAGCGAGATGCCGGAAACCAGCGTCTTCCAGGAAGACAGCTCGTTTGGTCTCGTCGAAGGATCCGTGACGTTCGTCGAGACCAAGTAATCTACTACCCCGTCCTACCCAACAAGACATCCCGTCGGATGATTGCTGGTCTGGCGGGGTGTTTTGTTTTAAAAATCAGATGAGAGAAAAACTTTTAATGCCCATAGATCAAGCAGGTTATACTAATAGGATAAAGTTCCTCCTCTCTGAACAAGATAAAATATGAAAAATCGTTCCCATTTTTTATTTCTCATCATCGGTATTGCTATCGCTGTAGCAGCTACATTCTTAATTACAAAAAATGTACAACAACCCACAGACATAAATTCTCTTGTACAAGAAAGTCTAAATCAAGCGGACATAGACAAAGCAAAAGAGGCGGTGATCATATTTCTCTCCAGTTTGCACGACAAACAATACGAAGAAGCATCATATTATTATGGATCAGACTACACTCAGTTACAGGACTGGAATCCGACCATCAACAAAACGGATTATGCCCAACTGTGGAAAAATGGCTGTGAAATAAATGGACTCAATTGTTTAGAAATAAGAAGTTTAGAAGCGGGACAAAAGGATGACGCCTATATCGTCTACGTCTGGTTCTCCAATGAAGACGGCTCAGAATTCCGCATCAATACTCCAGACGGTTCCTCTCCTGAAGAAACATCCCAAAACGTTTTTCCATTTACGGTGACCAAATCCGAAGACGGGTCATTCAAGGTACAAACCATGCCTCCTTATACTCAATAAAAGAACAAAAAAGACTCCAGTTTTTACTAGAGTCTTTTTATGGAGCGGAAAACGGGTATCGAACCCGCGACCTTCTCCTTGGCAAGGAGACGCTCTACCACTGAGCTATTTCCGCAACTGAATTGCGGAAAAAAGTGTAGCATTCCAACGGTTTGGTTGCAATAGCTCGTTTTATCTCCTATTTAGATTTACATCTTTTGCAAAATCCGTGATTCCATTCTTTGCTTTGCCTCTTGTACAGAAGAGATGCCTGCCAACAACGCGAGAAGCTCTTCATGCGAAATATTGTGATCATCTCGTAATTGCTCCGAGAATTTTATTAATTCTCCAAACCTTTCTCCTGGTTTTGTACTTGGTTTGAGTCCGAACTGTATCAGATCTCGTCCAAGCAAAATAGGTTTTGGAGGTTCTTTTTCTACTCCCAGTCGTCGCGCCTGCGATCTGACCCATTTTCCTGCCGGGTAATCTGGCGGTAATAAAAATTGATCTTTCTCTTTAGGGTCTGCAAACGGTCCGCGTCCTTGATGATCCGCTTGGGCAACGTACGTTAATTCTTCAACCGTTGCGGGGAAAAGACGTTTAGCAAGTCTTCGAAAGGCTCCATCGGAAACAAAGCTCCCTTCCGCATGCAGTCGATACATGGTTCCTGGCCACAAATGTTCCTTCACAAGAGCAACGACTTTTTGTTGCAGTTCTTTGGACACTCCGATCTTTTCCAAAAAAATCCTTGTTGGTTCCTCCCCTGCAGGCTCGTGTCCTTGCGAACGCCAACGACCATCCTTCCATTGGGTAGTTCCTGGTTTTCCCAAATCATGACACAAACTTGCAAGCATAATGGTCTCTGTTTTTGTTTTATCTAGCTGCTCCTGTTGACAGATTCTGCTCGCCTCATCCACAACCATAAGCGTATGTACCCAAACATCCCCTTCTGGATGCCACTCAAATTCTTGTGGTGTCCCCTTCGCAATGAACAATTCAGGATAAACGGTCTCAATAACCCCCATATCAAAAAGTGCCTGAAGCGCACGCGCCGGTCGTTCTGATTTCAACAGCAATTTATTCCACTCCTGATAAAACCGCTCCTTAGGAAGCCTATCCAAAAAAGGAACCATTTCTTGAAACAGCTGCATGGATTGGGGATCCGCTTTTAGCCCGAACCGTCCGATAAACTGCGCCCCGCGCATCACACGCAACGAATCGTCTTTAAATAATTCCGTGTCGGTCACGCGAAGCGTGCGGGTGCGCAAATCCTCAATCCCATTGAACGGATCAAAAATATCTCCGGTTAACGGATCTTTTGAAAGAGCGTTAAACGTGAAATCGCGTCGCTTTGCCGCCTCTTTGATCGACATCGTTGGATCAGGTTCCACATGCACCTCCCCATCCTCATACACTTTCGAATCGCGTCTAGGGATGGACACATCAATATCCATCCCTCCATCAGTTATTTTGATAATGCCAAATGCCTTTCCTACTAAATCCATTTTCCCAAACGGTTTCAACAACTCCTCCATCTGATCTGGTTGTATTCCATAGACCTCCAAATCAAAATCCTTGCTTGGCAAGCCCAACACTTCATCACGCACAGACCCGCCGACCAAAAGAGCACGCCCCCCTTTTTCTCTTATTGTCTCTGCAATAGAACAAACGCGCTCAAACATTTCCCGCGCTTCAACTCCTTGTTTTTTCTCCGCACGCGCAGCATACGCCTCGCGCGAAAGACCTGTAAAAATTTTAAATTCTTCTGTTGATTCTTTTTCTTGCGGCAACTCATGCGGTTTTAAATCATGTAACGGCATTCGTTGGGAATGTTCATGAATAGGTTGAAATTCAGACATATTTTTATTTCACATTCGGAAAAAGACTCTTCTTAGTCTAAACTATTCTTATTGATTTCATACACCATTCTATCCACAATTGATCTAATCAAACACTATGTCTGCCAAAAAAATCACCAATAAAGAGACTATTGAGATCTTCCAAGAAATAGCGCTTTATCTGAGGGCTGAGGACGTGGCGTTCAAGCCTCAGGCGTATGAAGTAGCGGCAGAGAGCCTTTCAAATCTCCAGCAGGAACTGAGCGATCTGTATCAAACGTGCGGGGCGACCTGTTTGGATAACATTCCTGGAGTGGGAAAATCGATGACGGAAAAAATGGAAGAACTGATCACCACAGGCAAACTGGCGTACTACGATGAGCTCAAGAAAAAATATCCTTTTGATATGTTGAGCCTCTCGAGCATACAAAACATCGGTCCTAAAACCGCCATGAAATTGTACAAAGAACTTGGAGTTAAAACGCTTCGTGATCTGGAACGTGCAGCCAAAGCAAATAAAATTGCTGATCTCCCAGGCATGGGGAAAAAAAGTCAGGATACGATTGTTCGAGGAATCGCGTATCTTAAACAAGATAGCGGAAGACGACTTATTCATGATGTTCTCCCCTTTGCACAAGAACTTGTCACAACACTCAAAACAGTAAAAGGAACGACGCACGTTGATATCGCTGGATCTTTGAGACGTCGCAAAGAAACCATCGGTGACATTGATTTACTCGCCACCTCTGCCAATCCTCAAACTCTGGTTAGTGCGTTTAAAAAACTCCCGCAGATTCACGAAATTCTGGAGGAAGGTTCAAATAAACTGATGGTGCGCTACATCAATGGTCTGCAAGGCGATCTACTTATCTTGCCACCGGACGAATACGGGGCAGCACTCGTCCATTTTACTGGCTCACGCGAGCACAATATTTTATTGCGCGAGAGAGCCATCAGTAAAAACATGAAACTCTCCGAACATGGCCTTTGGAAAGGATCGGTACGTATCACGAGTCGCACAGAAAAACAGGTGTATAAACATCTAGGACTAGAATGGATTGCTCCAGAATTGCGAGTGGGATCAGACGAAATAGACAAAGCGGCCAAAAAAGAACTTCCTGATTTGATCGAATACGGATCTCTTCAAGGTGATCTGCAAACCCAAACCGATTGGTCAGATGGAACAGCCTCCATTGAAGAAATGGCCAAGGCCGCGAAAGCTTATGGTATGAATTATATGGCTGTCACCGACCATACGCATTCCCTTCAAATTGCTCGAGGGTTAGACGAAAAACGACTCACGCAACAAGCTGCAGAAATCGATAACCTCAACAAAAAATTGAAAGGATTTCGAATTCTCAAATCAACTGAGTGCGATGTCCTCAAAGATGGAACACTCGATCTTTCTGATGAAATACTGAAAACATTGGATGTCGTTTCGATCTCTGTTCATAGCCATACGAAAATGAATAAAAAAGAAATGACTCAAAGAATTATTCGTGCGATGAAACATCCTTTGGTCAACATCTTCTTTCACCCAACAGGACGTGTGGTCACCAAACGTGAAGGATATGAAGTGGATATGGACAAGATCATCAAAGCCGCACGCGACTATCATGTGGCTCTGGAAATTAACGGTTCAGCCAGACTCGATCTTCATGAGCAGTACATCCGTCAGGCAATAGGCCATGGCGTAAAACTCATCATTAGCTCCGACGCTCATGATCCAACGCATTTTGGACATCTGGATTACGGGATCGGCCAAGCGCGCAAGGGCTGGTGCACTAAGACGGACATTCTAAATACAAAACCGCTCAAGGAATTCTTGGCGGCTTTGAAAAAGAAGTAAGAAAAAGTGATGGAGTTATGGAGTGGAGAATAATATTGCTGATGAACATCTTGGTGATTACTTGTTCACCTTTTTGATACCATTCAAGAGTCTCACGTGCTGATTCGAATAAATAGATCCTTATTCTTGCTGTGCTTTCTATGTCCCGTCAAGACGATACGCTCTTGTCTGCATAAATATCCTCTCGCTGTTTCTGGCAAGCAGCTAGCCACTCGTTTCATGACATCATGTACCGTCTGATCTTTTTCCAACACCATAGGTTCAGCCACCTTCATCCCATCATCGGTAATTCCAACAGGAACGATAGGAAGATCCTGCCCTGTAACCTGTTTAAACTTCTTTGCAATAAATTCAATTCCTGGATACGCCTGGCGCAAAACATGTCCCTCATAGGTCCATAATCCTTCGGGAAAAAAGACTACGACATCTCCGTGTGCCAAAGCAGCTGTTGTGGTTTCCAAAAAAGCAAGCAAAGCTTTACGTTCTAACGTTCCTTTTTCATCACGAGCGATCACTTTTTGATAATAGGCACGAGCCTCTTTAGGAACACGTTCCATCAAAGAACGTTTTTCTTCTTGAGAAAGACGAGACAACGTTGCGGGAACTTCTATAACTCCGATCTTCCTCATGAAAAATCTCTTAAGTGGATTATCAAAATGCATATCCGCTCCGATCACTTTTACTGATCGACCAGAAATAGCCGCCAGTTTTCCCTCATCAAAAAAACGCGTATGGTTCGCCACAAGCAGACATGGACCTTGAGCGGGGATCCGTTCTCGGCCCTCTATCTTGAAGCGACCAAATTTTTCTAAAAAACTAAGGACGAGTTTTGTTGCCTTCGTATAAAATTTAGCGACAATAGAAGGACGTTTAAGATGTTGAGGGAGGTGTGACTTAATATAAGATTGGACACTTGTTGTTTCCTTTGTCGCAACAACAGAGGTTACGAGATATTTCTTTTGGATGTCCTCACGAACCTCATCCAATCTCTGCGCATCCTTTTCACGCTGAATTTCTAACAATTCTGACGTAGGAATAATTTCTTGTTTTGTATCTTCAAAAGGCTTTTCTTTATCAGAAAGAACTTTTGTTTCCCCTTCCCTTTCGATGACTACTTCTAAAATTCTTTGACCATTTTCTTTTCCCATAACGTACATGTTTCTATTTCTTTACAAGACAGTATAAGCATCATTTTACATTTTGACTAATCAAAAAACCAAATCCTTGGCGAATAGAAAGAAGTTTGTTACTCTTTGGCTCATTAGAGAATGTCACACAATTCGATGAGGTTGTGGTGAATGGGGTGATCGGCGACAGAGTCGTACCTAAATGTACGGCGACGAGCCGATGGGGCCCCATTCACCACAAGATCGCGAATTTTGTGACATTCTCGGTAAGGGCGAGTGGCGGAATGGTATACGCAGGGGACTTAAAATCCCCGGGGGGAAACTCCGTGCGGGTTCGACTCCCGCCTCGCCCACCAATAAAGATCCCTTTACACAGAGGGATCTTTATTATTATTTACGATAACAGAATCCAAAAGGTAGAATAGAAATAATCAATACAAATTATGTCCGACAAAAAAATAAATTCGATTTTGAATCTGAAGAACAAAAAATAAAATGTCTCAATCATGTCATTGGTTTCTTCCAAGACGAAAGAAGTGAAAAAATAGGTCTTGTTGCTGCTGAAAAAATATTTGAATTTTTCTTAGAAATGATTGGCGAAGAAATCTATAAAAAAGCTCTTAAAGATTGTAAAAAACTGCTTAAAGAAAAGTTTGATGATTTGGAAGTCGAATTAGATCTCTTGTTACCAAAAACCTAAAATATGAAAATCACCCTCTGTGGAAGCATTGCCTTTATTGATGAAATGCTTGCAGCCAAAAACACACTGGAATCAACGGGGCATGAGGTACAGATGCCTCCATTGGAAATTCTAGACGAACAAGGCAAGGCAATGCCGGTAAAGGAATATTATGCTCTACGAAAAACGACAAACGAAACAGAAGGTTGGATTTGGGACGCAAAAGAACAAGCCATGCGTAATCATTTTGAAAAAGTCCTGTGGGCCGACGCTATTTTGGTCTTGAACCACGATAAAAACGGCATTTTGAATTATATCGGCGCAAACACTCTTTTAGAAATGGGCCTTGCGTTTCATCACAGAAAAAAGATTTTTCTTCTCAAACCCATCCCTGAACTTTCCTATAAAGAAGAAATCTTAGGAATGCATCCCGTCATTATCCATCAAAATCTCTCTTTATTGAGTTAATGGAATATAACCTATTTATGACACACCCCTTTACAAACAGGGGTGTTTGTTATTGCGAGAGCAAACAATGGAAGGCATAATACAGACACTATGATCGAACGTGAGGAAGAAAACCTGCCAGGACGAATTGTGGAGGGAAAAGCTCCTCCGGAGGAACAACCATTTGAAGTTGGATTGCGTCCGCAGTCTTTAAAAGATTTCATCGGACAAGATGAAATCAAGGATAATCTCTCTATTTTCATCCAAGCCGCTCAAAAGAGAAACGAACCCATTGAACATGTTTTGCTTTATGGAAATCCTGGGCTTGGAAAAACGAGTCTTGCTCACATTATCGCCAACGAAATAGGGACTCAAATTCGCATTACCTCGGGTCCGGCCTTAGAACGCGTAGGAGATTTAGCCGCCATTCTCTCCAGTTTGAATCGGGGAGATATTCTGTTTATCGATGAAATTCACCGAATCAACAAAACGATCGAGGAAGTGCTCTACCCTGCCATGGAGGACTACGTCTTGGATATCATCGTCGGCAAAGGTCCAACAGCCCGAACATTGCGATTGAATTTAGAAAAGTTCACGATTATTGGAGCCACAACTCGACTTTCTCTTCTTACATCACCTCTTCGCGATCGCTTTGGCGTTACTCATCATTTAAATTTTTATGAAGAGAGTCATATCAGTCAAATTGTGAAACGCAGCGCGGGATTGCTCCATGTTTCTATTGATCCAGAAGCGATCGATCTCCTGGCTTGTCGTTCACGTCGGACCCCACGTATTGCCAACAGACTTCTCAAACGCGTGCGAGACTTTGCCGATGTCCGGGCAGATGGTCATATCTCCCAACGCATCTGCAAAGAAGCACTTGAAAAACTAGCGGTAGACCACGTCGGATTAGATCAAACCGATCGACGGATTCTTTCCACGATTATTGAAAAATTCAACGGAGGACCTGTGGGACTCTCAACAATCGCCGCTTCAACACAAGAAGAAATACAAACGATTGAAGAAGTTCACGAGCCGTTTCTTATTCAAATTGGATTCCTCTCCCGTACTCCACGCGGACGCGTTGTCACAGAACATGGATACAAACATTTGGGATTAAATACCCCACCACAAACTTTGCTTTAAACTACCCCTTCGACTCCGCTCCCATGGGTCGCTTCGCTCAGGGAATATTCGAATCTCATGAGCCAAACTATCTGAAGATTTTGTGATACAATTTACTTACTATGTTTGATTTTCCAGACATCAATATTCCGATCGCTGTTTTTTTGATTGTCTACGGAGCCTATATGCTCTTTTATGTGCTCTATGCTCTGTTTAACGTCTATCATCTCATTCGATATGGCGTATACGGATTCGGGATGTATCTGATCGTGACAATCTTTGCAGGAGGAACGATTATCCTGGTAGCGGGATCCGTCTTTCTGCTGATGGAATATGACTGGAGTTACCCAATCTCTTTAGACAAAACGGTAAATTATTATAATGAAGATTTATTTCCTTCCTTATGATGAACCTCCATCAGCTTCCAAACCAACGACCCAATGAACATGTTGTTTCATTTCTGCGCCGGCAATGGTTTGCCATCCTTACGATCGTGACCGCTTTTTCTATCCTGACAGGAATTCCTCTTTTAGGATCCTGGTATTTCTGGGACACAATTCAAACATGGCTGGATCATCCCGTTATAGGACCGTTTCTGGTCATTTTGGGAAGCATTTATTTCCTCTCAATTTGGCTCTTTGCGTTCCTGGAATTCACGGATTACTATCTGGATACTTGGATTATCACTAATGAACGCATTATCAGTATCGAGCAAAATGGATTATTCAATCGGACCGCTTCAGAACTAGATCTGTCTTCTGTCCAAGATACAACGGCCGAAATCCGCGGGATCCTCCAGACGATCTTTACTTACGGGAACGTCTTCGTACAAACCGCAGGAGAAAAAAGCCGGTTTCACTTTAAAAGTATAGACAACCCTGAGGAAGTAAAACAACTCATCAATCGACTCGTACAAGAAAAACGAGCGAAAAAAATGACATAGAAAAAAATAAGCGGGAGCCGTAGCTCCCGCTTATTTTTTTCTCTAGATCAAAACGTTACTGCACTTTTTGCCATTCATGGGTCTCCCAGGCCCAAGTAGCAAGACGATCAGCATTGATAAAGGAATCTCCGCGAGAGTCTGCACCAAACAGAACGATTAACAGTTCTTTATCTGCATCTCCCTCCATCGGACGAAGCGAAACCACAAGGTTCCATCCCGATTCAATCAGATATCCGGTCTTTCCGCCGGTCACATACAAATCATCATATTCTGGTTTCCAAAGCATCCAATTCGTATTTGTCATTTTCTTTGTTGTCCCTTGAGAAAGATCGCTAATATATTTTGTTGCTGTTGTAGTGAATCTCTGAAGAGAGTCTTGAGAAAAAGCCATTTGCGCCACCCGAGCCATCTCACGAGCCGTTGAAACGTTTCCTAATTCGATTCCTGTAGGATCCACATACTGTGTACGGACAAGATTCAATACCTTTGCACGCGCATTCATCTCTTGCACAAATTCCGCGCGAGATAATCCAGTGGTTCGAGCAAGAGCGTTCGCTGCGTTGTTGGCTGAACCTACAAGCGTGGCATAAAAAAGATCTTCCACCGTAAATTCATCTCCGTCATTCACATACAATCGCGCACCCCCCACATTGTCCGTGTTGAGCACCGAAGCTGTTTTATTTAACAGAACATCATGATCCAAAACAACCGAAGCGGTCATGAGCTTGGTGAGGCTCGCGATAGGCCACACTTTATTCTCATTTTTTACCGTCAATATTTTTCCGGTGGAGCGATCCATCACCAGATATGCCTGCGCTTGGATAGAAGATTCGATCTCTTCTGCGCTCGTCCGCACAGGAACCCCATCCCCCTGTGTTGGAGCATAGATCTTCAATTCAGGATGTTCCATCCATCCGTATTGCGTTGCCCAATCTTCCAAATCCAATAGAAACCCTGCGTTGGTGCCTGCGATCGCCAAACCTGTTTGAGCATCAAACGCACGTTGCAAATCCGGACGACTTTGATAAATCAATGTCAACGCGTCGCGTGGTGAAACCTCTTGTGCGAAAACAGCCGCAGGAAAAACTGCGGCTGTACTCATCAAAAAACAGATAAAAAATTCTTTTATTCCCATCGCTTTGTCAGATCCACGTCCGTGTAAAAATAATGCAAAATTTCTTCCCAAGTCTTTCCTTTATTTGCCATACACAGAGCTTCTGTCGCGCCGAGTCCGACTCCATGTCCCCAAAGCGTATATCCACGTTCTTTATCACACGGTGCAGGAACTCCAATGAGCCAGGCAACATCCCCGCCCCACACTTCGCTCCAAGAACGCGTACGGCCATCGGATCGAGAAAAGTAAGGAGTCAATGCTGTGCGTCCTTGATAGCTCACGGTCACACCTTTCGTGTCATCGACGGCTTGTTTAATAAGAGGGTGGATCTGTTCGTATTCATAACCGAAATAGACTTGGTCATCCGCATAGGCATTCATATGAAAATAGCCTTTATGCTTTGTGTTACGTTCCCAATGATAGAGACCGTACGTTCTGGCAACAGTGATAAGCGTCTTTTTAAATTCTTGATGGGAGGCGTTGGATGTTTCACCCAGCCCATACAAATACTCCTCAATAGGAAGCTCGTTAATAAGCCATGTTTCATTTTTATAAGGAATATATTGAAGTTCAAGCGTGTCTCGAAACTTATTGAGCGCATAGGCGGCTCCTCGCGTCTTGCGGCGATCAAAATTTTCAACCGTACACACGGCGTCTTGGGTATCTGGAACAAATCGCAAATATTTATAGGTCTGTTCTATCCCTTTGCCGCGATTAAAGTAATAACGCTGATTTTTATAAAATGCACGAACGATTTCCCCTGCCTGCATTTTTCCTAATAAACCTCCTTCACTGTCTTTAATCTGCCAGGTTGTATTGCAAGAGACTTCTGTCTGCCAATCGGTTTCTTCGTCGATGGTTAGTAGTCCGATACGAACAATAGGCTCTTCAATAAGACGATCTGATTGAACTTCCTCTTCTTTTACGGTCACGGGTTCATCCTTTATTTTTGCAGCCCCTGTGGTGACATCCACTGGAATATCAATATAAAAATCTGGAATAAGTGCATCGTCTACAGCTAATTGATAACGAACCGTCTGAGATCCTTTTGTGGAAGGGGCTTTAAAGGTAAAAGAAAGAAAATCCAATCCTCCTGGTTTAATGGTCCCCTGCTCGTTTACGACTAATTTTGTGGAGGAAACCCAGGATGAATGCTGCGTGTCTGAAGAAGCAATTTTTACCCCGGAAGTGACAATTTCGCGCTTTGTCCAGGTACGAGTGCCTGTATTTTTAATTCCGACTTTATAGGTGAGAACCTCTCCTGCTTTAGCGGTAAGAGACTTAGCAGAACGCAACAAAATCGTGGCAGAAAGTCCATCGGTTTGTGGGGATGCCTGACCGTCATTTGTCACCTGTTTTTGTTCTTCCTGCGTCACCTGCTCTGAAGTCGTTTCGCCAGTTCCTCCCTGAGTGGTTGAATTTTGAACATTGATCGTTAACGTAAACTCTCCTCCAGGAATCCAGGCGGCGTCCTCTGCAGCCAATTGGAACGTTTCCTTATATGTTCCCGCAGATTGCGGAGCATGGAGCGTGAGATAGATCGAACCGATAGAACCCACAGGTACCGACGACTCTTTCAATACAGAGGCTTGTGTATAGTCGATCCAATTATCTGCCTTAAAATCACTGACACGGTATTTTGGATTGTAGGTGTAAACGGATACGTAAGCGGTTCCACTGTTGGCCCATGTTTTCTGACCGATATTCTTAAAGGTAATCAATACCTGCTTCGTCTCGCCGGGATTCATCGTGAAGCCAGATTTAGGAAGACTTACTTGCAAGGCTTCAAAACCATTTTTTGCCACCGCTTCAACGGTTGTAGGAAATAAAAAAAATCCTGCGACAAACAGGAATAATAAAACAAAAAAAACCAACGAACGATTCGAGGCTCTTGAAGAGAAGCTTCGTAATTCTCTCAAGAGAAATGAAGGCATACGATCTTTATAAAAGAATATCATTTTTTAAAACATTGTTCAAAGACTGCTACACTATCCATACTATGTCTACGGCCAAATCTATTGCTTCAAACTTCAGCATCCAATTATTGGGAAAGGTTGTTTCTGTGTTGGTGGGTCTCATCTCTATTGCGGTGATAACTAGAGCTTTGGGAACACATGCCTTTGGAGAGCACACGACAGCGATCACGTATCTGCAAATGTTCGGCGTGCTAGTTGATTTTGGACTCACTCTGACACTGATCGTTATGATTTCAAAAACTGGAATCGATGAAGAACGCGTGGTGGGAAACTTCTTTGGACTGCGACTGGTGTCAGGTTTGCTTCTGTTTTCTTTAGCCCCTTTGAGTGTTTTACTCTTTCCCTGGTCCTCAACCGTTAAAACCGCCGTACTCGTGGGAGCAGTCGCCTATTTTCTCATGGGAGGAGCTTCCATGTTAGTTGGTGTTTTCCAACGCCACGAATGTATGTGGCGGGCAGCCCTGGCAGAGCTGATCAATCGCGGAGTGCTTCTGATTCTTGTTATTCTCTTTGCTCTTCTTTCTCCAGGAGTCGTTGAAATGTTCATTGCCATGGTGATTTCAAATGCGTTATGGCTATTCATCATGATCCGTTTTGCAAAACCGTTTGTTCGAATACACCCATTGTTTGAATGGTCACAATGGATGTTCATCTTAAGTCACTCTTGGCCTATCGCGGTCTCTATTATCTTTAATCTTCTGTATCTTAAAGGAGATATTCTCTTTCTTGCCTATTTCCGAGATCAAAGCGAGGTAGGACTCTATGGAATGGCCTATCGTATTATTGATGTCATGACCGTGCTCCCAACGATGTTCATGGGAATCGTGCTTCCATCCTTGGTTGCTTTGTGGAGTTCTGGAGAAAAAGAAGCTTTTAGAATACGAATTAATCGTATCTTTGATCTTTTTGTCCTTGTCGTGGTTCCCGTGATCGTGGGAGGACAACTTGTTTCAACAGAACTAACGGTTTTTATTGCAGGAAATGATTTTGCTTCTGCAGGTCCCGTGCTCTCTGCGCTTCTTTTAGCCTTGATTGGTGTATTTTTTGGAACTCTGTATGGACACCTTGTTGTTGCACTGAACAAACAACGGATCATGACGCTCGGATATATCTTTGTCGCAATCATTTCTGTAGGAGGGTACCTGTGGCTTATTCCTGAGTATGGAATGTGGGGGGGAGTCTGGGTAACGCTTGTTTCTGAAGGATTGATCGCTCTGATCACCTTTGGGGTTGTATATCGATCTTCCAAAGCTCTGCCAAATCCAACCGTTTTTCTTAAATCCCTTATTGCCTCCCTGATCATGTATGCTGTTCTTTCTCAAATGCATGTCCCTGTCATGATTGATTTAGTCACGGGAGCCGTACTCTATAGCGGATCACTCTTGATTCTCAAAGCTATTACAATAAAGGAAATTAAGAGTCTCCTCCCTCGTCGATAATCTATGCTCACTGTCTTTCTTATTCTCACGAGTCTTTTCGCCGTACTCACTTGGAAAGATCTTCACAAAGGACTGTTTCTGTTAACCGCTCTTCTCCCGAGTTACTTGTTGCGAACGTATATGGGACCAGTCCCCACAACCCTTCTGGAACTGTTGATTCTGACCTTTGTTATTATTTGGTTTATAAAAAGAAATAGACTCCCATTTACACCAATGTTTCCACGTGGAATCTTTATCACTATTCTTCTTCTTATTTTAGCCGCCACAATATCTATCGCTGTTTCCTCCCAAATCGTTGCAGCGGTGGGTATTTGGAAGGCCTATTTTATTGAACCTTTTTTGCTGTTTTTTATTATTTCCTTTGAAATTCGACATAACGATCGACACGTTCTCTCTCAAGGACTGTTTAAAGCATTGGGAGTGAGTGCGATGGTTATTGGAAGTGTGGCAATTATTCAGTGGATCACCGGTGCTGGTCTTCCTATTCCATGGGACATTGAACGCCGCGTGACCAGCGTCTTCGATTATCCTAATGCCGTAGGATTATTCTTGGGACCTATCTTCATCATCGGATTTCAGGAATTGATCGCACAGCGAATTACAATTTCTTTTCTGAAAAAAAATCTGTTTTGGATCTTTGTCTGTCTCTTGTCTTTTACCGCCATTATCCTGGCTCAATCAGAAGCAGCGGTCGTTGCCGTTGTTGCCACGGTCGTTGCACGAGGACTCTTTGATCAGAGCTCTAGAAAAAAAACCATTCTCTTGGGTCTTCTGGCGACTCTCGTTATTCTCATTTCTCCATGGCTCGGTCTCGTGATACAAAAATTAACCCTTCAAGATTATTCAGGAGGAGTGCGTCTGTCTCAATGGACAGAAACCGTTGAACTCTTAAAGGATCATTGGGTGTTAGGAGCAGGACTTTCTGGATACCAAACAGCGTTGATTCCTTATCATCGAGCCACGCATTTTGAAATTTTCCAATACCCGCATAATATTCTCTTAAACATCTGGGTGGAACTTGGACTGTTGGGAGTGATCGCCTTTTTCTTACTGACCTATTCGATCATCAAAGTTCCAAAAGACCCCATTTCTACGATCGCCTTTTTTGCTTTACTGGAAATGACTATTCACGGACTGGTCGATGTTCCTTATTTCAAAAATGATCTTGCTGTGATGACATGGATCCTGATTGCTATCACTTTAAAGACTTCTGCAAAACTCGATGAGATTGCCTTGAACGGGCTGTTGAGCCCCGAGAACCCTACTCAGAGTAGGGAGAACGGGGTCAACGGGCGCCCGTGAAAGGCAAGATCGCGAGTTTTGCAGAAGTCTCGTTCAGTTATGTTTGCTCGATTACACCCCAAACCCAACAAAAAAGATCCGTCTAAACAACACCTGTCCAATAAAAAAGTCTTGTTGTTTTTGACGCTTACGATTCTTTCAATGGTCATCCTCCTGCGTTTCTTAGGGTGGATTTCTTCAGATGTTCGATCACTGTTGCCTGAGGTCCCAGGGATGGCTGTTTTAGAGGACACAACCCGTGTGTTTCAAACAATCTCCCCTCCCTCTCAAACCTTCGGTGCAGATCTGTTTGCTACAGGACTCTACACCCAAACCCAAGGTGTTTTTCCCAAAGGCACGATCGTGCTTGTCTATACAAAAAACAATAACCGTTTTGTAGAAATTGATTACCTTCCACAAGTGGACGCTCAAGAATATCTCGCGTCGTTTATCTATCCACGAGAAGAAATTCATCTGACCAAAGAACGGTCTGCTTGGCTGATGACCATAGACACCAAACCGCGATGTATCAATTACGAAGACGAGATCCCTAATCGCTGTGAAATTTCCCAACAACTCATTTTTGAATATGATGACCGACTAGTCATCATCGCGGTGGACGGCAAGCAAGCAACCCAAGGAGAAGTATTAGAGATGGCCAGATCCATCCTTTTTCAAGCGGTGTCGGTTGACAAAAGAGTTAAAAATTGGTAGAGTCTTTTCTTCTTTTGTATGATTTGAAGGGATAAATAAGGCATTGATGTGTTACTTTCATTTTCTAAATAGAAGTAGCCCCTCTACCTCAATGCCTTATTTGTTCCTTCAAATCAGATAGCAGTGGTGGTGATCATCATATTCCCTGAGCGGAGGTTTGTTCGACAAACCGGAGTCGAAGGGGTATGGAAACTTAAGGAGAAATCAATGAGAGTAGGTTTGATGTCCGCATGCATTTTTTTCTTGTCGATGATTGGTTGTGCCACCTTGACCAAGGTGGATCCGCAGTCGGGCCTACAAGTCAACTATACGGGCCCCGCCCGCGGAGCTGCTGATCTAGTGAGAGCAACCGATGCTCGTCCTTACTTATTGGCTGAAACGGCTGTAAAAAAAGGGATATCGATCACGCTTCATCATGGAGATACCCGGCTCACTACCGGTGTGTTTCAGGAAGAAGTTGGTGAGTCTGCGGGTGGTTATGCTGCCCCGACCGTCACTTACGATGGTCGTGGATTTGTCCGGACGGGTAGATCCGGAGGTCTTCCACCTCTGGCTCCGGCTCGGACCGTCGTTGGTTCGGCGAATCAGTCTTCCTCGGGTGATCCGATCGTTGAGTGCCCCAAGGATCGCGCACCAAAGACGGTCGCCGAACAGGCAGCTTGTGCCATGCTTATCGGTGAGACTCTTGTCCAGGAACGAGAGCGGAGGTAGAGATGAGACTGAGACTGTGTTTACTTCTAAGTCTGGTGGTTTTCTGTGGTTCGGCTCTGGCTCAGTCCCAAGCAAATTGGATGGTCCTGAGTCGGCCTACGGTCGTATCGATTTATAATATTGAAAGTGTTAAACCTGATACTCTTCACATCATCGCGCTGGATCAAACGCATGCCCGGACGCGTTGTGGGGGAGAAGGTTCACTGCTTGTGATTTTTACAGATCACGGTGTGCCCATTGCTGACATCTTTGCCCCTCCACGCAAGCCGACCGGATTCAGAGAGGTCTATTATGACCGCGATGGAGACGGTCAGTACGATGGAATTGTCTTGGCTCTAGACCTCGCCACACAGACGGATGTCTGGATAACCTGGCGGGCGGGAGATGAACCGGGGATTACGTATCTCCATCCATCGAAGGAGATACTCGTTAAGGGACTTGGTCTTCAGACAATTTATCGCCCTACGAACAAGCTGGACTCAGACGTGCTGTCCTGCAACATGGGATTGGTAAGTAAGCCCGGCGGCCACCGCCAGATTGGAGCTTATCAAATGACCCCGAGATGGAACTAGGTTTTCCTCAACTCCAGACCCTGGTCTCACTCACTCTCGCAAACACGCGGGAGTGAGTCGAAGCCAGGGTTTTTTGTTTGAAATGAAAACACCCGACCATTTCTGATCGAGTGTTTCCAAAATTTTGAAATTCTCTTAGGTTCCTGTTACTTCGACAAGAGCATCGATCACGAAGGCGCTGATCGCGTAGGCGGCGACGATGATCACCAGACCGATGATGGATTGAGTAAGAAGCGTTTTTGCTTTTTTGACTTTTGTATCGTCACCCGCCGCGGTGAGGTAGAGGAAACCGGCGTACACGACCAAAACGACGAAAATGATACCGAGAACGGAAAGAAGAGCAGAGATGATGTTACCGATAAGCGTTGGAAGATCGTTATTCGTGGCGTCGGTTCCAATAGCCTCACCGACTTCTGCAAGATCTGTTTGTGCATCAGAGAGTTGAGCAAAAACAGCGGCTGGAAGCAAGAGGGTCGGAAGGACAGAGAGCCAGACGGTTACCTTGAGAGAAAGATTTTTCATAAGAGATGAATAGATTGAGTTGAAATTGATAAAAGATTAATCAGTTTTTTCCGGTGCTGTTGTTGTTGGTACAGCTGCCGTAGAAAGAGCACTGACAACATAGCTTGTGAGGGCATAGGCTCCAACGACGATGATGATGCCAATGACAGAGCTGGTGAGCATGCTTTTTGCCTTTTTGATTTTCGTATCGTCTCCTGCCGCTGTCATATACAGAATTCCTGCATACACCGTAATGACCAGAAAGAGAATACCTGTGGCTCCGATAAGGGCTCGAATGAGATTTCCTATAAAGACCGTTGCTGTCAGGTTGGTGTCATAGGTTGTGCCGGCGGTATTTTGCAATCCCTGTGAAATGGTAGATGTTGCTGTTTGAGCCAATGTTGGGTGAGGAGCAAAAACGATCAGAAACGAACAAAGAAAGATTACGAGCATTATTCCTAAACCAGCTGAACGTTTTAAGGTCATAAGTTGAAGTGGGTTCACATAAAGGCACGCGATTCATGCCCTTGTGCGAACCCCCGTCGTATCCGACAGGGGTTTGAAACGAAAGAAATTTTGGCGAAATTAGCTGGAGGTTGTTGTGGTTGTTTCTTCTTCAGTACTACCAGCGGTTGCTGTAACAAGCGAATTGATCACGAAGCTTGCGATAGCATAGGCAGAGAGAACGATTACCAAACCGACAATTCCTGAAAAAATAAGTTTCTTCGCTTCCTTTACTTTGTCGTCATTTCCAGCCGCAGTCATCCACTTGAATCCACCCAAGAGGATAATCACCACGGCAATCACTCCTAAAAATCCCAAAGCGACACGAATAATAGAACCGATCGTATCCACAAGGTCCGCTTCTCCCAAACCGGCTGTTGAGGCAAATTCATCTCCCGTGGCTGTTCCTCCAAAGAGCTCGTCGGATGTGAGCGCTTGTGCGTGCACGTTATGGACACCCAAGAGGGCAGTGGCTCCGAAAGAAAAAGCGATGAGAGCTCCAAGGAAATAACCGACACGCTTTTTAGATAAAATGTTTGACATAAACGTTACCTCTTTCGTACTGGTCTCTCTTCTTTGTCAGTCAAAGAAGGAAAAGTAAAAGAGAATGCTAATTAGTTGAGTTAATATTGTATTCAATTCTATTTTACCGAAATTTATGTGTTTGGAGTACTAAGATATCCACACGGGTTAAGCAACCGTTCCTTTTTCTAGGGCATTGATGATGGTGCTGACAATCATGTAAGCACCGATGATGACGGCTAATCCCAGAATCGCCCACTTCATGGTATCTTTTCCTTTTTTTACTTTTTCCGTTTCGCCGCCGGAAATAAGCCAGAGAAATCCTCCGTAGACGAACATGAGAAGAGCGACCGCTCCTGTCACACCTAAAACCGCTTGGATAATACGCCCGATCACATCTCGGATATCTGTCGTATAGAGCGGGTTTGTCAGCTCAGCGGCAAGGGTCGTGTGAGGAATGATGAAAAAAAGGTAGAACAGCAATAGAATTCGTTTATGCATAGGTGAGTTCATGATTCAAAATTTCTAGAAAGAAAAAGAGTGAAAGGATTATCTGCGTTTGAGCTGACAGCATTGGACGTCTACATCTCCAGGACAGAGATTTTTTTCACAACTACTTTCAACGTAGTAGACGTTCCCCCCTTCTTCGCTTGAACTCGCAGTCGATTTCCTATCCACACAGTCGTAGTATTCGGTGATCGTCGTATCCTGGGTTGTTGAAGTTGTAGAGAGGGGGTGATTTTGCCGGCACAGAGACTCGCACGTATATCCTCCGTTGGTACAGGTTGAATTTAGGTCGCAGGATTTTCCTTCCACCGTCGGTCCTGAACAGGCGACATATTCGTTTTCGGCATCCGTGAGCGCGACAGAACCGTATTGGAGAACCCCTCGTAACGCATAAATTCCTAAGTAGGAAAACATGACAATGAGCAATCCCACGGTTGAAATCGTCATATATTGCTTTCCTTTTTTCACACGTTCACTGTTACCTCCTGAAATAAGCATGAAGAAGCCTCCGATAACGTACATCAATAAAACAATTCCTCCAATGATTCCAACCACGTAATTTCCCACGTTCACGAATACAGTCATGATGTCTGCCAACGTACAATCCCCAGAGTTTCCACAACCTTTAGAGATTCCTTGCATAAAGACTCCCACTTCTTTTTCCAAACAGACACTGCTTTGTTGGCAAATTCTGGAATTATAGGCGAATCCCGTTTGAGGCAAGATTGTGAGGAAGAAAAGAGCAATGAGAAAGAGAGATTTTCTCATAGAGTTTGATTCACTTTATTTTGAGCGTCTTTGAGAGCTCGTTCTTGATCGCTTCCTTTGAGATAAGCGTCGATCAGATCCAAAAAGGCTTCTTCTGCGACGTTGGCATTATTGCCCATGTACCAGGAACGCGCCGTGAGGGTTTGACCAGCGAAGATGGACAGCAATTCGTCTTCCAATTGAGCGCTGATGAGGGAGCGCAGGGCGGCGGGTTTTTTTGCCGCCTTTATATAGGATCCGACATGGTCCTTATCAGCGGCAAACTGCACGAAATCCCAGGCCCAATCCCCGGCGTTGGAAGACTTGGCAACCGTTTCAACCCAATAGTTGGCGTAATTAACAGTTTTCCCTCCATCAATTTGAGGAAGAGCAGTGATAGCGTAATTGAGTTTTTGATTCGCTGTGCGAATAAACGCGTCATGATAACTATATCCAAAAAAGAATGCCGTGTTGCCTTTAACGAAGGCATCAAACGAATCGGGCTGATCGGCATTCCAGGTATAGACCGCTTTGAGCGGATTGGCAAAATCTGTATAAAAACGAGTCGCTTCTGAAGCCAGGAATCCTGCTTCTGTTTCCTGACCAAAGGTGGCTTGATATCGACTGTCTGTCATTTGTGTTCCGTTTTGCATCATCAAAATGGAAAGGATATCAAACGCTCGTTCCACATTTTTGCTTGTTCCGATACTAGCGCCTGCCTGAATAATCTTATCGTCGACACCAATTTTTGTGAGCTTGCCTACGTTGTCTTGAAATTCCGTCCATGTCGAAGGGGGTTCCGGAATTCCTGCGGCGTTTAAGAGGTCTTTGTTGTAATAGAGAGCGAGGGAATCCACAGACAAAGGGAGGGCAAAAATGCGTTCTTCCACATCGGCTTTTGCACTCGCTCTGTAGGAGCGCAGGACATCTTGCACAACGACATCTACGTAATCGTTTTTGAGGGCTCTTTGGGAAAGAGTGGGTTCTTCCTGAATGGTGTACACGGTTTCTTTTTTGATCGTTCCTCTGGTTTCTGAATAGGGAATCTTTAATGAATTGGGCAAGGGTTTGATCAAACTTTTATATTCTCCGATCCAGGTGTTATGGATGGAAAAAATATCCGGTCCCTCTCCTTCGGCAAACGCCCGCAGGAGTTCGTCCTCGTATTCGTTGTACCGGAGTTCTCGGTAATTAAAAGAGATATTCGGATGAAGAGCCTGGTAAGAACTCATGATGTTTGAGAAGGTGCTGTCATCGTCAAACACCCGCCAGATGGTCAGAGTGACAGGTTTTGTGGCAAGCGTTTGTGCTTGCGTATTGCCACCACAGCCAGCTCCGACAAGCATGAGCATGAGGCAAAGAAGGGAGAGATTGCGCCAAAGCGTCTTCATAGAAACGTTTACAGAGTTTTTTTGTGTTGTGTTAAATACCGTTTTAGTTCCGAACCAATTTCTGGATGTTTGAGCCCCAACTCTACTTGAGCTTTCAAGAATCCTAGCTTGCTTCCGCAGTCGTAACGTATTCCTTCAAACTTACAGCCGTAGAGAGCTTTTCCTTGTTCAAGTCGGGTAATAAAGGCATCAGCCAATCGGATTTCTCCGTCTTTGCCTGCAGCCTGTTGCGGAAGCAGTTCAAAAATTTCTGGAGTAAGGATGTAGCGTCCGATGACGATCAGATCCGAGGGCGCCTTTTCTACCTCTGGTTTTTCCACGAACTGATTGATTTCCCAGACGTTGGGGTTGAGGCGTTTGCCTCCGATCACGCCAAAACGCGAGACTTCTTTTTTCGGAACTTTTTGCAGGGCTATCACAGGATCGCCGTAGGTTTCGTAGATGTCTATCAGCTGGGCCAATGCAGGGCGTTGCGCATCGATAATGTCGTCTCCAAACAAGACGGCAACGGGTTCATGCTGGTCGATAAAAGGAAGGGCGGATAAAACGGCGTGACCATCTCCCAAAGGTTTGGTTTGGCGTACAAAGGCGAAGTGGGCGAGTTTCCCTATTTGTTTAACAATATCGAGTTCACTTATTTTGTTTTTTTGTTCAAGGCGATATTCAAGCTCGAAGTTTCGGTCAAAGTGATCTTCGATGGCGCGTTTTCCAATGGCTGTGACAAAGATGATTTCTTCAATACCACTGGCAACCGCTTCCTCGACAATGTATTGGATGACGGGCTTATCAACGACGGCGAGCATTTCTTTAGGCTGGGCTTTAGAAGCTGGAAGAAAGCGCGTTCCCATTCCTGCAACAGGAATAATAGCTTTTCGAATTTTCATAGAGTTGTGAGATCTCTTCAATTGTATCGCAAAAACGATGGATCAGAAAACAGTTCTTACGTACTACTCATTCCTCAGGAAAGAAAAAAGAGACTGGAAACGATCCCGTAGATGATAATGCTGGTCGCATCCTGGATGACGGTGGTAATAGGGCCGGCTCCTGCAGCAGGATCGATCTTCAGATTGTTCAGAACCTGCGTTGTGCACAGAGCAATGAGGGGTGCAAAAAAAATAGCCAGAAACGTGGAGATCCCTACACTTAAAGCAAGCGACAAGTCAGAGAACCACCACAAAACGACTCCCAGAGAGATTCCTCCAAACAGAAGTCCGGCCACAAAACCGATGCAAGCTTCTTTTATCAGATAGGAATGAAAAGAGGCCTTGCCTGTTTTAAGGTCCCGTGAAAAAATCGTTTCCGTCTGTGTGCCGATCGCGTCTGCAAGATAAACGACAAAAGGGATAAAAAAAGCCACATGGATATTTTTTTCCAACACGTCTTCAAATCGCGATGTAAGAAAAGAAATTCCAATACCCAAAAAAAGTCCGATGAATAGAGAGGGCAACCGTAGTCTGAGCAGAAGGGGTACGGTTTCCGTGTCATCATCTGCGTAAATGGTTTTCTTTTTGTGATTGAACATAGGTTTGATTTTTGTTTGCAACAGTCACATTGTAATCGTTTTTTAAGGCTCTTGATATCTCCCTCGCCAATAATCAAGGTCTTTGATAAAGTTGTTTTATAACCTTAAATTCTTTTTCAAGATATGTCGCCATCCATGGAAGCAGCGCCTGCATTTAAACCGTTAAAAGAAGAAAGGCCTCTTGATCAGCTTCAAGATGCAATAGATCGTTTGTATAACGGCGAACCTCTTAGGGAAATTGATCTTTATAAACTTTTCTTACGTGTTCAACAGGTGTATGGAGATGCATTTCCCACTTCAAATAAGGATGAACAGCCTCCTCTTCTTACCTGGATTGATAAGGGGGGACCTAAAACATTTCGAGAGATGTGGGAGAATAATGAAGTAGAAACAGATGGAGAAGAAGGATTTCGTGACTTATGTCTTCGAACTCTTAAGGAAAATGATCCTCAGAAACAAAGACTTCTTTTGGAAGAAATGAGTCGCAGATTAAAAGATGATATGTTCTCAACAGAAAAAGGAGATGTCACGATTCATTAAAAAAATACGACCTTGAAAAAGGTCGTATTTTTTTAAGAAGAGAAACGACTTAGGAGAATGATAGAGACAATAGCGATCAAAGAACCTACAATTTCATATCCGTTGAGTTTTTCATGAAAATACACAACGCCGATGGTGACAAGCAACAGAATCGTCATGATGGCATAGATCACCCCTACAGATGAAAGTTCAATATGTTTCATGACATAAAACCATCCGAAAATGGTTGATGTATACAAGACAGCTCCGATAATGAACCATTTCAGGTCGATGAATTTCGGTCCTTGTCCGGCAAGTTTGATAAAAAGATCCCCAAAAGCACTCATGACAGCTAAGAGAGCAATAATCAAAACAGGTTTCATATCACGCTATTATACACGGAGCTTTTTATCTTTTTGAAACGGAGAGCGTTGCTCTGTAGTCGTTTGGATCCGTTTCCGCATCCATTATGGGAACAGGGCTTAAGTCTATAAGCGTGATCAGATACCCATTAAATTCAACAGGTTGATTATTCGTCTTGAGAGAAATGCTTTGTTCCGTCATGGCGGCGGATGAAATCGTTAATTGTACTGTTGCTTCTCCTGTCCAGACGCATTGTGCGCCAATGGGACAGCGTGAGTCGTTTTCGACAGAGGCAAACGTCATTGTTAATTCAGAATTCTCAGGAGTATTCACTTCTATGCTCTGACTCGGAGCCAACGTAAACGGAGTATCGAGAGTTGTTTTCATGTCCGCCGAAGATGAATTCGGATTTTCATCTTGTGAATTGGAGGTGATACAGCCAACTCCGGTGAGAACAACGTTCGTGATAAAAAGAAAGCTAAAGAGAAAAGCAGATCTTTTCATACAAATGAGTGTAAGTAAATTAAAAGTAGAACAATATAGTTCTATTTTAACAGATTTTTTTGAAAAAAGATCACCGGATATTCGAATTTTTTGAAAAAAGATAATCTGTTTACTCAAACGCAAATCCATAGGCTTCTGTGTGTTTATAGTCACTCAATGCTGAGAGTGTGTTTTCCAGAAGAGGAGGGATTGATCATTTTGTAGAGTGTGTTTGAAGGTATTTTAATGAGCAGAGAAGATTGTGAGGTTTTTAAGTACGTGAAGGTACACTTATATTTTCGCTAAAAAGATGATGGAATTTGTCTCTTTTTGAAATGAAGTAGCGCTCGTTGTGCGTATTAGCGGGTATGACCAACGGAACTCGTTCTACGATTTCAATTCCCAACCTTGTCATTTCCTGGATTTTTGAAGGATTGTTCGTGAGCAAGTGAATGCGAGTGATCCCTAAGTCCTCCAGTGCCATTTTTGCTTTTTCGTAGGTCCGTTCATCGGGTCCGTGTCCTAATAACACATTAGCATCGAAGGTGTCGTATCCCTTTTTTTGAAGCTGGTAACTTTTTATTTTTTCAAACAAGCCAATCCCGCGTCCTTCTTGTCGTAAATAAATGAGCACCGCGTTTTCACTTTGTGCCATCTTTTCAAAGAACGTTTCAAGTTGTTGTCCGCAATCGCACTGTAAGCTTCCAAACGTGTCACCGGTCATGCACTCGCTGTGGATCCGTACAAAAACGGGTACCGTGATGTCTAGTTGCTGCGTTGAAAGGACAATCGTTTCTTTTCCCTGAGCGTCTTCATACACGCGGATCATGAACGTTCCGAACTTAGTCGCAAGAGTAGTTTGGGTGAACATAGGGGGTGGGTGAATAAAAAAACCTCAACCGATGGTTGAGGTTTTGAATAAACAATGAAATCCGCTCAGTGGCACAAGAAATGTATCAAAGCATTTCATAGATCTTTTTTAGTATAGCACGTTTTCTTTATCTATTTTTTTGATAGTTTATTAACCGTATCCCCTTGTAACAAAAAACACACCCTTGCGTTTACAATGAGTGTGAGATTTCTTAGAGAGAGACTGAGTAGTATTCTGGTCTCCATTGGTCGTACGGCAGCCAGTGTCGTAGTCGTATGTCAGACGCAGGCTTGCGCAGTATGACTTCTCTTTTTGAATTAGGTATATGCTGAACGAAGAAGATGCCGCGAATGCCTTGTTGCCAGGCTTTTTCTCGGATGTGCATCAATGCTTCATCGTCAAATTCTGCCTGCTCATTATTTTCCACATGAAGCCATTCCACACCGGTCGTTGGGCGAACGATTCGCATATTGATTTGGTTCTCTAAACCATGAAGATCTGGCATCGCAATCTGCTGGGTCAAACAATATCGTGCATGATACCCTTTGGCTACATTGCCTTGATAGGGCGGTTCACCGCAATCGCGGGGATTATCGAAGAACTCGATCGCGCGCAGAATCTGCTTTATACGCTCTGTGAGTCGGTGAAATGAATCTCGTCGCAAGTTCCAACGCTCCCACAAAAACTGTATTCGTTCGCGTTTCATATGCGGATATTTGTCCGCGTAATCCCATGGGTTCTGCGAGAATTCCTTAGGCCACAGAGTTGAAGGAAGCTTTGTAAAGCCACCGACTCCGACCCCATCCATTTCGATGGTATAAGCCAGCTTACGAGCTTCTCGGGCAACATCGGTATTGGTTCCAATTCTTGGGACCATGATTCGCGCTTGTTTGAGGAGTTTCGATAACGCAGATCGCGCCGGGGACCATCGCAAGGCATAGAGCCAGGTAGATGTGTGTGCACAGGCTTCGATCAACAGAAATCGATGGAGTTCTTCAACAGGAATCGTCTTCATGGAAAGTCTCCTGGGTGTTGTTGAAAATTAATGAACTGAATTCTGGCTAGACTGATACCAAAAAATACAAGAAAAGTCAATGAATATTATGGCTATTCATGATTTTGTATAGATAATCCCCCGAATTTTGCTTTTTGAAATAATTCATCCCCCACTAATTGCACGAACCATTCTTGTAGTTCCTGATTCAATTTTCCTTCCTTTTTCAATTGGTGGATGAACCCTTCATAGGCCACTTCCCACGAAACACCGGTGTCTTCTGCTATTTTTTGAATAAGATCTAATACAAACAATTTGTGTTCTTTTTTCGAGTCTATCGTTTCAAAAAAATCCAAAAAACGTTCCTGTTCTTTTTCGGGTACGCCCGTATCCTCCATGTATATTCGAAAAAATGCATCTGAGATGAGGTCTACAATTCCTTCGTTCAAATCTTCAAAATAGACCTTTTCAGGTCCTGCCCATTCGCCTTTCACTACAGGGTGTTTGGATTCTTGGACACCTCTGACGATGTTCATCTCCCCGGTTTTTTTGTTTGTTAACAATTCCATTCCATAACAATGATTTACTGAATACACATGAAGAAATTCATGGATGAGAATACGAGTCAGTACTAACGTTCTTGCTTGTTCTTCTGGTAATCCATCCTCAACGGCCCAGGCGATTTTTTCTTCAATTCTTTTTGGATTTAATTGAATGATATTATTGATGACCTTATATGATCCCAGCGTTTGCGTTTCTTCATTCCATCGAATGCCTTTTATTCCTTCAATATGGTCTTGGAAATCACTATTGCTTTGAACACGGCGATTTATTTTTTGAAGTTCTTCTAACAACCACTGAAAAGGAAAGTGTTCTAATTCCTTTTGAAGCTTTTGGGCAGACGCAGGGATTTGTTCCGGCGTTTGTTGCCGAGAGAGCGTTTCGATCACAAAACGAAACTTTTTTTGTCGACCGGTTTCCTTCCTTCCTTTTTCTGAAAAAAATTCTCTCGTCATATCTGTATAGTCTATCAAATGATCTCATGTAATACAGACAACACACAGATTAAGATCAAACCACGTAAAGTCGACAGACAAAGATCAGCACGGGCACATAAAAACACCGAACAGAGTCGGTGTTTTTATGTGGAGGTGACGGGAAGGGTTAGGTACCGAAACTAGCGAGATGTTTGAGAGGGTTTAGAAGATTTTATCAGACGACGATTTTGAGGCATGCAGGTCGATTTATATGGCTGGGTTCGCAGTTTTCCACTCTAGTTCAAAGAGTGCGAGCTTTGGAGCCGTCTCCACAACACTGATCGTTCCAAGCTGTTCCTTATTTAGAGAAAAATCTGGAGATATGCATCGTCCGTCATTCAAAAAAATCACTCGTACGTGTTTCTTTTGACCGTACCTTAATTCGGTTGCAATACCCATTTCAAAATTAAATTTATCAACAAAGTTTTTAGACAGTGATCCTGTTGATGATGTTAAAAGTCTTAAATTTTTTGAAAAATTACACCCTAAACCCTTTAAGTCTCGAAGATTGGCAATGGATTCTGACGTGAGAAACGGATCCCATATGGCGGTGATCTGCGCGGAGCCGATCATGGATTTTAATTTAATCCAAAACGTGAGTGGTTCTTCGGCTGTGGTGTGATGTTGAGAAGGCAATGCTTCCAGAGAAATTTCCTGAGAGGCGCATGCCGTTTCAAAGTATTGTTTTAATTCCTCCAGAGTTCCGATCGCCCCAATTGATCGCAATAGATGGCCGACATGAACAGACCAATACCCAGGACATTGGCCCGGTCGAATGCCTACCATGCACATCGGTTTGAAAAACACTGTCCACCCGTTTACAAGAGGCTCTCGTCCATAAACAACCCGGTATCCTTTTCGAGACCAATAGAGCAGGTACCCCTCGACCTGATCTTGCGTCAGTGTTGGTTGAAATTTTTCAAATCCACTATTCATAGACATCTTGATATCACCTTAACAAAAAACCCCACGAAGGGTTGTTATATTTTTTTCCAAACACCATTGATAAGATTTTCTTTCTTTTTTCGAGACCAGCCTTTTATCTGTTCCTTTCGTTGTCGTGCAGAGAGTAATGAGACATATCCTTATTGATAGATCATTTTTATCGGTCGACGTTTACTTATCCATTCTGATGCTTCACCTGTATTGTGCCGTTTTAACCTTTCCTCCAAGTCATTTGTTGAACCCGCGTAATAACTTCCATCAGAACATTCTAGAATATAGACAAAAAACAAGTTTTGCATACACGGAGTTAAAGAGCACGATTCTCTAATTTGAATGGTCAACGACCATGAGCGGTTGTATACCATTACACTTCTGCCCTTCGACAGGCTCAGGGCATTCGACTACCGTTCTAAACAATACAACGGTAGTCGAATGGCGGAGAGGGGGGGATTCGAACCCCCGATACCTTTTCAGGTATACATGATTTCGAGTCATGCGCGTTCGACCAGCTCTGCCACCTCTCCATAGAGATCTCTTCAAAAATCGCGATCTTTCGTTTCATGGGGCCCCATCGGTTCGTCACCGTATTTTGAATACGGCTCTATCACTGATTTCCCCATTCAACGAAATCTCATCGATTTTTGAAGAGATCTCATTAAAATAATTATCCGCGATCTGCTTGGGTCTCGGGAAAAAATCCGTTCGCCGTAGATTTGGCTACGACTCACGGATTTTTTTCCTCCAGCCCGGCGCAACTCATCCAATTTTGAACGTTTTACTTTCATCGAATTTTGACCCTTCGACCGTTTGACACGCTCACGGCAGGCAGGCTCAGGGAATATTCTTTTATTTTCGCAAACCGTATCATTGCCCTACGTCACCGTCAACGGAAAGGATGGACACCGCTTGATCCCGAATGATATAAAAATAGCTAACGATGGTTCAAAATCTTTAAACAAAAAGCAGCTCGTGTGTAAACGGCTGCTGTGAGTGTCTTATTTGTAACCTAAGTCATGACAGATACTGAAGGGAAGACGCGGAGGATCTTCAGCACAAAGTTCTTTGTTTGATATTTTAGGAGCTGGAGCTGGAAGAATAGGTGTTGGTGAAGCAATCTCAATATCACCCTTGACCTGAGTCTTCTTCAGTCCGTCTTCATACACCTGCTGTTTTACTCTTACCTTACCGTTTGGTCCCTCGTAGGTGAGGTCTGTCGACTGAACCTGTGAGTTCCATACCGAAGGGAGATTTTTCTTAGGCGGCTCATGAAACCAGATCGCGATCAATCCGATGATCGTCAGAATTCCCATTGCCCAGCGAGAGCCGGGGATGCGTTCTTTGACCGCAAACCCGTCGACCACTCGAGCCCTTTCCAAAAGCCTTACGAGAGCTCCCAATACAATGACTCCCAAAAGGAATACGATGGATTGAATCATCTTGGAGGACTGTATGATGTTCCAAACGTCTGAGAAGCTGTCGACGATTGCCTTACCCGTCTGCGGATTTCCCTCATACGTTCCGTAAACATAGGCGATCCCTAACGGTACAATCCCGAAAAGGAACAACAGAGGCTTATAAGAATTCTTTACGGCACGCTCTGCCTCAGCCCGATATCCGACTTCAACAAGCGACATAGAAAGAGCGATACCTACCCCACCAGAAGCGAGAATGACCATGCGCATCAACGGACTCAGGTTAAGGGCAACAGCATAAAATTCCATCCCGCTGCATACCAGAAGTCCGAAGGCAACGATTTTTCTCCCAATGGACGTAAGCCAATCGTCTCTCATACCTGGAAAAAATCTGCGGATCCATGAGGTAGCCATTTGAAAAATGGGGAACGAAATCGTCACCACGAAAGCCAGCCATCCAGCCCCAAACGTCATCCATAACGCGAACGCCTTGGCGCTGACATCCATCCCAAGATACGAAACAGTACCTTCCAATGGAGTAAAAACGCCCTGGATAAACATCATGGCGGAAAGAAGCAATAAACTAACGGCGATGAGAATCGGCAACCAGATCACGCTCGTGAGACCTGCGATCGCAAGCAGTGCTTTGACCGGATGCATCTCCTGTTTGGCTGCCGCACGTTTGATATGGCAGGCCGCACGGATGAGCTTGGTAAGCCTATCCTGTTCTCCACCCAAAAAGACGTCTAACGTCTCCTCGAATTCGCCCAGTGCCTCTTCGGAAAAGAAACCGGGCGAAGCACCCTCTTGGCCGATGCGGTGAAAAAACGCGACTCCGATCATCTGATTGACGCGCAACGCCGGAGGCTGAACCTGCAGCATCTTTTCGATCACCTTTTCGAAATCGTGACGATCCATCCAATTGCGCCGGCCTGCGCATTGCAGAGCATGACGGGTTCGGATGGCTGCCCGAAACGTGGCCCATGTCTCTTCAGAAATCTGCTGATCCCATCCCTTGGGTGGAGCGAACTGCTTGCGCAGACTCTCCACAACCCCGGACCCGATCTCATCCGCGCCATCCACAAGAAGCAGCCACTCCTGAAACGAGTAGACCTGCCACGGGGCGGTCGGAGCGATTTCTTGCGTGGTCGGAGCCCGACCATCGCGTCCTCCACCTGTGGTGATTTTGGTTTTTGGATGTTCTCGAATCCAATCGACGGCAAAGTTCGTGAACTCCCGATCAAGAACTACAGGCGCTCCTTGTTCAGTAAAGACAATTTTTCCCTCAGCATCTTTCTTGACAGGAAAAAATGGACGCATGCCGAAACGGGAGCCTGGAATGACCATGACTAAATCCAATATTCCTTTTCGATCGGCAGGTGCCGCCGTCGAAGGAGAAACGACTTTTCCAACTGCCTCATCGATCCGACGCTCTAACACATCGGCAGTAGCGTCTCCAATCCCCAGAAGAGCTGGAGCCGTATTCTTGAGAACCATCCGAAGGGCCTTGATGGCAGGACGATTATCTCCAGGCCACAGATTCAACGCCTGTTCATTCAAAACCTCTGCTACAGCAGCGATAACGAGATTAGGGGCGTAGTTCAACCCCGGTATGGCTCGGGCTGCAGTCACAAGAGGAGAATCCTGACCAAACGTCGCCTTCAGAACACGTTTGGCAAGCGTGTTTTCATTATCACCGGCAGCGATGCCTTGGTTGATGGTCCGCTCGGCGAGTTCCTCAAAATGTCGCTGAATTACATTCCTTGTCAGATGACCTGCCAGCGATGAAGCCATGGATTCCTCCTCATTGAAGGGTGAAGAAACAAAAAACCTTCCTTTTAAGCAAAACTGCTTTTAAAAGAAGGTCTTTTTTTATCTGATTCCTTGAAAACTGTCAATGAGACAATCTCATCTTTTCGCTTAAAAAATAAGTTCTTTCTGTAGTTGAATCCAAGAATGTTTCTGCTGAATCGCTTGAGTGATAGGCATACGATCTTTATTTCGGCCAATCATGACTCCCCCCACCACCTGACCGTTTCGTTCAAATACTTGGGTGATCCCTCCTTGGTCAAGCGATCCGACAAGGTAAATCTGGTCAGCGGAAGCTTTCTCAACGTCTGCCACAAAAATAATTTCCAGTCCCAACACGTTGGTTGCATACGAAGAAACAAGTTCAAACCGTGTCCGTTCTCCTGTCATTGTTTTTGCGACCGTTCTTGCCTGACTCATGGCATTCATCCAATTTCCTACCATCAAATGTCTTCCCACGAGAGGATCAAAAAACTCTGCCACGTCTCCTGACGTAAAAACGTCTGGCACAGACGTCTCAAGATATTCGTTAGCCCTGATACCGGCGTTCACCTCTACATCTGCTTGTCTAAGCCAAGAAAACGATGGTTCAAGCCCGATACCGATTCCTAAAATATGAGCGAGATACTCTTGCTTATTGGTGGCAAATCCTTCTAATTCTTTCTCTCCAATAATGGTATTGAGTTCTTCGTTGGGATGGAGGTCTACTCCATGTTCAACAATATGACGCGTGATCAGCTCCCCGCACACAGGTTCTAATACCCGGTTCCAAAAAAAATTCCCTCGGTAGACTAGCGTGGTCGGGATACGGAAGTGATGGAAAAGGTTGATGTACTCGCAGGCAATAAACCCGCTGCCATACACAGCTCCCCGAGGAATCTCTTGATGCTGCATCACTAGCTGTAAAAAATGATCTGCATCGTCCAATGTCCTAAAATAGGAAACGCCCCGCGCATCACCTTCAAGAGAACGCACTTCCGCGCCTGTGGCAACCAGAAGCTTGTCGTAAGGATATTCGCGGCCGTTTGATAACCCCACAAATTTATTACGCGGATCCAGATGTTGGGCAATGACCCCAGGCAACCATTCGATGCGTTGCTGCGCATACCAAGTCTCTTTCTTCAAAAACACGCGTTCACGAGGAATTTTTCCTTTTATGTAATGAGGCAAAAGAACACGCGAGTACAACGGGTGATGTTCTTCACTGACAATGGTGATCTCAGCGTGAGAATCCCGTTTACGCAATTCTTCCGCTGCGGTTGTTCCGGAAATTCCTCCGCCGATAATGACATATTTCATAAGTCACCTCTACCGTTCAGGAAACAACTGCACCCCTGCTTCATCAAAAATAAAAATGGCAAGCGTCGGACAAGACTGGGCTCCAAGGATAATATTTTCCTTTTCTTCTTCTGTGACCTCGAGCCATCGCTCGTAGGTGTGTCCGTCTGGTTCGGACCCATGATCTAACACCCACGCTTTATTTTCTTCATTGAGCTGAAACGTTTCAGGGGCGATCGTGACGCAAGAAGCAGCACCAATACACAGGTCAGGATCAACGAGCACGCGAATTTTTGGCATACATTTTCTTCAAAAAAAGAATTATTAACCGAAATATTTTTCTTTATAAAAACGGATCAGCTCTTCTACAGCAGGAAGACAGTTGGGGTTTCCGATTCCCACTTTTGTCTTTTGCTGAACCAGTTCAAGAGTATGAGCTCCTTCTAAGACCGCTTCTTCAATATCGTGATCGGTCACCTTGGAAACAGGATCGATGATACGCGACGCTTCAACAACGAGATGATCAAATTGCTGCGTCCGACGATAGTAATCATTAATGGCATCGCGTAATGCTTTATCGCATAAGACCGAACAATGGAATTTTCTCTGCGGAAGTCCACCCAATCGCTCCATAATATCCTGAGGTTTAAGCTTACGCGCTTCTTCAAGCGTCATTCCACCATTTTCTGTCACCATCACGCTTGCCATAGACGTCGAAGCGATCGCACTCCCGCACCCAAACGTTTTCCAGCGAAAATCTAAAATGCGTTGCGTCCCCGGATCAACCTTCATCCAGACACGCAGCTCGTCTCCGCAGGCAGGTGATCCTACTTTTCCAATGGCATTATAATCACTCTCGTTAGCATCCTCATGCATAAAATTCCGAGGATGAAAAAAATGATCCTTCACCACGTCGGTATAAAACCAAGATTTCGCGTTGTCGTGCGTGGTGACATCGCCTTGGGTGCCAGCAATGGGTTCTTGCTTGTGTGTCATAAAAAATATTTTTCATCAACCCTCACAGGAGAGAGTGAGCGCAGTTTTTGGACCAGCGCAGGGAGCGTTTGAATCACGTATTCGATATCTTCGTTAGTGGTTGAGTGCCCTAAAGTAAAACGTACGGAACCATGAGCCACTTCATAAGGAAGCCCTAAAGCCAGAATGACATGACTTGGATCAAGCGAAGCGCTTGTGCAGGCAGAACCCGTAGAAGCATAAATTCCATGGGCATCCAAATAGAGAATGAGTGCTTCTCCCTCAATATCCATAATGGAAATATTCACATTATTGGGAAGCCTTTGTTGCGGGTGACCATTCAAACGTGTCTTTTTCAAAGAAGATTGGATGCCTTCAATCAAACGGTCACGTAAAGGAATAAGACGTATTGATTCATTTTCTCGATCTTTCTGGGCCAGTTCTAATGCCTTGGCCATACCAATGATTCCGGCGACATTCTCTGTACCGGGACGCAATGCTCGCTCTTGAGCTCCTCCAAATTGGAGAGGTTGAAGTTTGATTCCACGTTTTACATAGAGCAGTCCTATTCCTTTTGGTCCATACATTTTTGAACCATTAAGGGTCAGCATGTCTACATGCAATGATTCCACATCCAGTTCAAGATACTCGGATGCCTGACAGGCGTCGGTGTGAAATTTGAGTGCTGGACGCTTGCGTACCTCTCGCCATTTTTGAATCATGTTCCCAATAACCGCGATAGGTTCTATCGTTCCGATCTCATTATTGGCATACATGATGGAAACCAAAATGGTGTCTTCGCGCAAAGCAGCCTCGACCTGCTCTGGAGAGATCAGACCATCACGATCCGTTTCTAGATACGTCACCTCAAACCCTTCTTTTTTTTCAAGATGCAACATGGCTTCCAACACTGCATGATGCTCGATACGGGTGGTAATAAGATGTTTGCCTTGCTCCTGATTCTTTCTTGCATAGCCAAGAATAGCCAAGTTATCCGATTCTGTTCCACCTGAGGTAAACAAAATCTCATCGCTTCGGACATGAAGAAGGTGGGCCACCTGCTCCCGCGCTTGGTCAACAGCATCTTTCACGGTTTTTCCGATAGAGTGGAAACTGGAAGGATTTCCAAAATGTTCGGTTAAATATGGCAACATCGCCTCATAGACCCGAGGGTCAAGAGGAGTTGTGGCTGCATGATCTAGATAAACGGTTGGTTTCATAAGCGTCAAAAAGCGTAACAAAAAAAGGCTCTTTTTTCAAGCCTTTTTATGAAATCTGTCATTCTACCTCCTGATCATCTTCAAACTCCGCATAACGGGCAGGATCTTCCAAATAAAGATCAAAACAAGACTGCGAACAGAAACTCAGAAGTTTGCCTCCGTAATCTTGCGTAATCACCTCATCCAGATTCTCTATAGGGAGCCCACACACATCGCATTCATCGATGAGCTCCCCTACCTCGTGTTCTATCACGTTCATAATATTTTTTTAGTTTATAAAATTTACTCCAAAAGAAGCATTCACCGCGTAACCGATCGCGTATCCAATCAATGCTGCGGCCAATGACACGGCCATCATCTCGATTCCACTTTTTATTTTTGAAGTACGGGTAAATGAGGCAGCCCACACTCCTACAAAAAACAATGAGATAGCCGTCACCACAACCGCAGGAACCATCGCTTGGCCAACAGGAAGCAAAAAGTAACATGAAAGAGGAATAACGCCCCCGAGTACATAAAATACCCCCATCACCAAAGCTGCACGCATCGGGTGAGTTGGTTCCGGATGAGCATCAAGACCATGACGCTCGTGAAACATGGCTTCTGCTTCGGTCGCATGCTTGGTTGAAAGATAACTTCCAGCCGCCATAGACGTGGCTTCCGAAGCAATCAAGACGAGCCCTGAAAGAATAACAATGTACTGACTTTGGGTTCCTACAGCGATCCCTGTAATGGTTCCAAGAGTAGACACGAGTGAATCCTCCAAGCCGAAAACGATTTCTCTCATTGAATCGACAATTTCGTGCTGTAATGTTTTTCCATCCATAAGATTAGGAGTAAGATAAGAAAAGATCTTCTCCATTTTATCATCAAATAGGATCAATCCTTATGCACATCCCAGAACCCCTGCTTCCATATGAAAAGCCAACTCTCCTAGTGGTTGCCGATGGCGAACACGCACTCTTTTTCTCGTTACACCAACGAGAAATCCAGCCATCCGGAGAAATTACGATCGATTATCCTCCAAAAGATAACCTTGAGCGCACTTCAACCATGACCCCAAGCGGCATGCACTCTGCTGAACAAAGTGAAAATCTTGGCATGGAAAAAGAACGACGCTTCTCTCAAATTCTTGCCAAAGAGCTTCTTCATCGCCTACAGCAGCACAGCTACGAAGAGCTAATCCTCACGGCCCCACATGAACATCTGAACGAATTTACGGAAGCATTCCATAACGATGTACAGAAACGACTCGTAGAAAAAATTCCAAAACTCCTCACCAAAGAACCTCTACCAGAAATATTGGAACGGATTCAAAAAACGACTCTCTAAGTCGTTTTTTTCTTCTAAATTAGAATCTAATTTAGAAATTCGATTTTTAAACCCATATCCCTCAAAACTTCATTACAACCTTCTAATTGTTTTTTCAAATCATCGTATCTCCAAGCCTTATCGTCCTTTGAAGCAGCTTCAGAAATAAGAATTTCTAAAGAAGAGAGGAGTAATTCTAAATTTCTTTTAGTTTCCGACATTTTTTCATCACTGTCGTTTCTGTCTGAAAAATCTCGAATTTTTTGTTTAAACTCAACCAATGAATCAGGAAAACCTTCCTTTTTTTCTAAAGACATAAATGCAGAGATTCAAATTTAATTCCTTGTATATAATAACAAAAAACAATAGAAATTTCTATCGTTTTTTGTTGGAGGCCACGGTCGGGATTGAACCGACTCATCGAGGTTTTGCAGACCCCTGCGTTCCCACTTCGCCACGTGGCCATAGCTATGAATGACGAAACTCGCGATCTTTGCGTTCACGGGCGCCCAGGCACCCCATCAGACGTACGTTTGGGTACGTCTGATGGGGCTGCCAGCCCGTTCACGCAAATCTCATCGAGTTTCGTCATTCATAGCATAAAACTTCTCTCATTCGAATCTGTATTCATTGTTGGCATGGAGCGTATCAAAATATGTAAGAGAGATCAATAATCGAAACACCCTCACCGAAATGGCGAGGGTGTTTTATTTGTTTATGTCTAAAAAACCTCGATCGTTGCGTACTTTACTCCAAAGGTTTTCGCATCCTGAAGATCTTTCATCCAGATATCCATTTTATAATGATAACGGGCATTCATTCGATCTTCCACATAGAACACTCGATCCCCATACAGTTCCGGGATACGCACACGTGTTCCTATTGGAAGAAAATTAGCCGCCACCACGTTTTCTTCATTTCGTGCACACACATCCAGTCCCGAAGCGGTAATACAAGGAGTATCATCCGTTTGAGCAGGGTCAGAGGTATAAGCGGTGAGAGGAATCGTGAAATAATCACGAGCCGGAGCATTCTCAGATTTAGGAAGACGACCGTAATCTGTGGTTTCATTTTGCATTGAGGAAACAATCATGGAGACCGTTTCATCATCTAAAACCGCTTGTTCTAATTCCATATCCGCATTCGTGAGTTTTGGAAAAAGCAGATAAGCCGCTGCGACCAGAACAAACACTAAGGTGGAAATATTTACCGATTGGCGGCGAAGAGGTTTGAGAAAAATCTCTAAACGCACCAGACATTGATAAACCCATGTTATGACTGTCCGACTATAACAAACATCTTCCTCCCAGATACGATGAAATTGTGTGATTGTTTTATTCAACATACCCGACGTCTTCCTCCTACAGTCAACGTTGGGCATGCAAAATAGAGACAGAACTCTGAAAAGAAAAAACTTCCCTGTTAGGAAGTATCATAAGGATATCATAAAATACCCTTTTTGTCAATCAATTCGACTGTTCGATCATGTACTTTTCGTGTAATCTTAGAGATAAACGTATGTCTACACATCCATACAATCGCCACGGTTGGAGTCACAAAAAACAGCTTAAACGAACAGGATCTCCTCTGAAAAAAATAGGTCTTAAGGGTATTCCTCTTAAAAACATTGTTCTTATCGTGGTGACTGCGGTCTTTGCTGGTTCGCTGGCCCTTTTGGGATTCATGGCATTTATTTCTCGGGATCTCCCTAATCCAAATTTCCTCACCGAACGCAGTGTCAGCCAAACAACAAAAATTTATGATCGTACAGGTGAGCATGTCCTATATGAAATTTTTGGCGATGAAAACAGAACACTCAAACAGCTTCAAACAAGTTTTTGCGGAGACGGTTCTGAACTTGAACTAGACGCAAGTGGAATTCCTTTATTCGTTGTACAAGCCACCATCGCCGCCGAAGACCACTCCTTCTGTCAACACGGAGGTTTTGATTTTAAAGGGTTGGCGCGTGCGGTTCTTCAAAATCTCATGGGAAATCGCGTGGGAGGATCAACACTGACTCAACAACTCGTGAAAAATGCCATTCTTTCCGGAGAAAAAACGATCACACGAAAAGTGAAGGAACTCATTCTTTCTATAGAACTTGAACGTCGCTATACCAAAGACGAAATGCTTCAAATTTATCTGAACGAAATTCCTTATGGCTCAACCTACTACGGAATAGAAGCCGCCACTCAAAATTATTATAAAAAATCGGTAAATGAATTGACGCTCGCCCAAGCGGCCACGCTTGCAGCACTACCAAAAGCGACGACATTTTATCTCAACAATACCGATCGTCTCCAAGCCAGACGGGATTACATTTTAGGAGAGATGCTCGATCTTGGGTTTATCACTCAAGAGGAACATGACGCGGCTTTGTTGGAAAACACTCCTGTGGAAGTGTCTCTCACAAACATTGAAGCTCCCCATTTCGTTCTTTATGTAAAAGAACAGTTAGAAGAAATCTATGGTCGCCGCGCCGTTGAAGAAGGTGGATTAAAAGTCATTACGACCCTAGATTATGACAAACAAAAAATAGCTGAGGAAGAAGTCCTTAAGGGGGTAGAAAATCTTTCTGACCGATATGGTTTTTCAAACGGAGCTCTTGTGGCACTGGATCCAAGAACAGGACAAATCCTTGCGATGGTCGGATCAAAAGATTATTTCGATAACACCATCGACGGACAGGTCAATGTCACGACTCGCCTGCGCCAGCCAGGCAGTAGTTTCAAACCAATCGTATATACAAAAGCGTTTGAAATGGGTTACACACCAAATACCATCCTTTGGGATGTGGAAACAACGTTCCCTACCGTGACTGGCAACTATACGCCTCATAACTATGATGGCGGAGAACGCGGACCTTTAAGCATGCGCAAGTCTCTTCAGGGCTCCCTTAACATTCCCGCTGTCAAAACGGTTTATCTTGTTGGGGTAGAAAATGCCTTAAACTTTGCTACCTCGTTAGGATATTCTTCCTTTTCAGACCACAGCGCGTTTGGGCTTTCTGTGGTATTGGGAGGAGGGGAAGTAAAGTTATTAGAGCATGTGAACGCGTATGCAACCTTTGCTAATGAAGGTGTAAAAAACGATACCGTGAGCATTCTGCGTGTGGAGGATTCATACGGAACCATTCTTGAAGAATGGAAAACGCGCGAAGGAAAAAAGATTCTTGATAAAAACGTTACCCGAATGATTACGGACGTTCTTAAAGATAATAATGCCCGCTCCTACGTCTTCGGGCCCAATTCCTACCTGCAACTTGGCGAACGTCCTGTAGCGGCTAAAACAGGAACAACAAACGATTATAAAGACGCCTGGACCGTTGGATATACTCCTTCTTTAGCCGTAGGGGTTTGGACAGGAAATAATGACAACACGCAAATGGTCCGTGGAGCGGATGGATCTGTCATCGCAGCACCTATTTGGAATGGATTCATGCGCAGAGCCCTAGAAGGAACTCCGATTGAAACATTCACGGCTCCAGAAATAAAACCCACAGGAAAAGCGGTTCTGGATGGACAAATCAGTTCAAAAAAACTCGTGATCGATAAAGCTTCTGGAAAACTTGCCACAGAATACACTCCGGATAGTTATAAAGAAGAACGGGTGTATGCCGAATATCATTCTATTTTGCATTATGTGAATCATGAAGATCCAACAGGCGAACCTCCCGAACACCCCGAAGAAGACTCAAACTACACAGCTTGGGAAACGGGGATCCAAACCTGGATCCAAAAGAAACAACAGGAAACGGGGATAGAAATTCTCAGCGAAGCTCCGCCGACAGAATCAGACGACTTGCATATTCCATCCAACTTTCCTTCCGTTGAAATCACTTCTCCGAAAAAAAATGAGGAAATTAACTCCCGTTCGCTCACCATCTCGGTTTCCGCAAACGCCCCAAGAGGAGTCGCTCGAACAGAATTCTTTATTGATGGCCAATACTTAGGATCAGACAACTCTTCCCCATTTACTCTCTCAACATCTATCCCAAGTTCTATTTCACGCGGGGTCCACACACTCAAAGCGATTGCTTATGACGATATCGAGAACGTGGGAACCGACACCATCAGTGTTCAAATAAACACGGAAGGAGGTCAAGAAGCATTGGAGCTAATCGATCCAAAAAATGGCCAAACTATTGAACGTATAAAAAATATCTATACGCTTGTCGTTTCAGTAGAAAACCCTGAGTCTTTTCAGTCTGTAAGCGTTTACAGCGAAACATTAGGAAATGGCTCCCAGGAACTCATAGGCCAAATACTTAACCCGAGCTCGCCTTTTTTGACCTTTGATTGGGTTCTGCCGGAGTCTGGAACTTGGGCACTTTCTGCCCGCGCTGTTTCAAAGACAGGCTCAGATAGCCTTTCCACAGCAGGTTCTATCGTAAAAATCATTCCGTCCCCTGAAGAAAAAAAATCCCAGACGCAAGAAAATACAACGTCTGAAGAGACAAAAGAAACAGATTCTGAAATCCTTCTACCAACAGATGAAATTAAACTGTTCTAGTTTCAAACTATTGACTTTTCCTGTCTTTTTTCCTAATGTCCTTTCGCATCCATGGTCCTAAACATGCACAGGGAGTTTAAGATGCAGACACGTTCTTTGAAGTTCTTTCTGTTACTTCTCTTAAGCATGGCAGGCTGTCAGAAAGGACAACCCACAGGTATCGTCATCTCTGTCGATACCTGTGTAGAAAACCTTACGATCTCCGTTAATGGAGAGACTAGATATTCTCCTGGATCCAACGGCTTCAGCGACTGTTTGGTCCTGGACGATGAGTTCTTTGAAACCGGGGACATTTTTGAAAAAGATCAGATCGATGTTTCTCTGGAAAAAGAAAATTTCTGGTTCGAATCAAAGACCCTGATCTGGGATCCGAACCTCTTCACTTCCCTGACAGAAATCACCGATGGGACAGAAACGGTTGGTTGGGCCGTCCCCTTCTCGTGGGATGATGATGAATGGGGAAACGGAACCCCTCCAACTGAAGGAGATTGATAAAGACGAAACACCCACACATGGGTGTTTTTAAACAAATCACTTGACAAAAAATGAATTTTTACCTATTCTCCTTCACTGCGTTGTCGCAGGACAGAAGGTAAAAAAACAAGAAGAAGGAAAAGAAAGGGGAAAAAGACATGTTTCTTGCACTGGTGTTCGGGGTTCCTCTGTGGGCGCTCATTCTGAGTGCTGTGGTTATTCTCGGACTATTCGCTCTCATCGAACTAGAGAGGTCCGGCATCGCTACGATCACCGTGATCGGTACGCTCATTGCCCTGCAGTTTGTGGCAGGGATTGATATCATCGGTGCAGTGGTCGAACATCCGGTCGTGACCATTCTTTACGTTATCGGTTACTTCATCGGTGGTTGTTTCTGGGCCCTGTACGGAAAATGGGGATTCTTCACCAAAGATGAATGGAAACGTTACGAAAAAAAGAAGAGCGTATTCCTGAAACTGAACCGTGAGTATGGCACAACGATCCCCGAAGAATTAAAGGAAGCCTTCCTACTCGATTTCTGTCCGGAAACCTACGAACGAACGCTGGAGCGTTTTGCTCGTAAACATCCGGAATATGAAAAAGACAGCAAGAGGTCAAACTTTTCCGTTCAGGGAACAAGAGAGAGGGGTAATCCTGAACCCCCTATCTCCGAGGAACAGATGGAATGGAATCAAATCTTCCATCGTGAATATTCGGAAAAGATCAAATACGTCTGTGAATCTACCCTTCCGAAAGAAATCAAGACAGAGTTTCGCACTCTGTTAGCCGGTCCAGAGTTCAAAAATGCTCTCATTCCATCCATGGAAAACCACAAGAAACGAATTCTTATGTGGATGACCTGGTGGCCCTGGTCCTTAACCTGGACCATTCTCAATGATCCCATAAGACGCATCTTCCAGGCGCTACTGGAAGCACTCAAGGGGGAATTCCAGAGAAGAGCAGAGAAGGCCTTCCGGCGCATCGACGACGATCTGGTGAAGCAGGAAAAGTAATAGACACTCTACGACACGGAACATCCAGCCCCTCTAGGCTGGATTTTTTTATTGGAGAGTAAAAAAAGGGAAACGGTCTGGTTGATGAAAATCCGGTTTATCTCCTGGAACTGGGGCGTAGGCTAAAAATTGATGATTTAAAATAGCGAACGCATTAAGAGCTCTGATATTTTCAGGAATGATTTTGTAAGGAATCAATACTTCACTCTTCCACTTTTGCCCATCTGTCCGATCAAAAACCAGATGTGGATCCAGAGATTCAAAGGTATCTGAACAATGACGGATAGAATCAAAGCCAAGCACAAGAAAGTGACCTCCGGCTCCTAGCTCAATTTCAAGATATTGATGTCCAGGACCCACAAAAAAAACTTCTACCACATCATGATTCCAAAGACCATCTACTCGTGTTCCGAGAGGAAATTGAGGAATATTTTGATCAGCGAGGATAGGCGAAAGAGCTGTGATGACAATCCCTTGTTTATTTTGACTCAACGAAACGTCTGCCCAAAGGCGTTCATCCATATTTAAAGACCCATCCCAAAAATGTTCTATCTTCAAACAAACTTCTTTTGGTTGATGAAGGAGTAAGGGCATAAGGAATCCAATAAGGCAAAAGAGTGTTTATTTACAATACTCTTGTTCATAAGATAACAAAAACCGAGAGTCTATCTCTCGGTTTTTGTTTGAATAATACCCCTTCGACTTCGCTTCCACTGGTCGCTATGCTCAGGGAATATTAAATTCCTTATTGTTTGATAGGCATCACAATATAACGGTAACTTTCGGTTTTTCCCTCAGGAGTCAGAAGACAAGGGTTGGATGGATCGATCATTTCAAAAAGAACCTGATCCTGATTGATCGCTTGTAGACCATCTAAGAGATATCGATAGTTCACCGTAACATGATTAGTCACTCCTGAAATATCAGCTCCGCATTGTGTTGTATTTTGACCACGAGTGGCATCGGTTGCACTGACAGAGATCTGTTTTTGTTCAGCATCAAATCCTAATGTCACGTCAGAAATTCCTACGCGAGAAAAGAGACTGGCTGTTTTTACTGCCTTAATGAAATCGTCTCTATCAATCAAGGCTCGTGTTTGAAATTGAGTAGGGATAATTTGCTTATAGTCTGGATATTGCTCATCAATCGTACGAGAGATTAATTCTACAGACCCATACGTGAAAACAACCTGAGAATGGGAAAGAGTAAGTGTGACCGCGGAAGGTAATTCCACATCATCTTTGAACACCGATAAAATACGATTCACTTCCGCAAGGGTTTTAGAGGGAACCACTAACGAAAGAATTTCTCCTACTTCAGAAATAACTGGAATCGTTGCTTCTGCTAATCGATAAGAGTCGGTGGAAGCAAGGGTTAAACGTCCTTCTCCCTCAAGAGTAAAAAATTGGAATGAAACCCCTGTAAGCTCGGGACGAGACTCGTTGGTCGCAACAGCGAATAAAACTTGCGAGAGAGCCTTTTTGAAGCTTTCAACAGGTATCTGGAAAGAGGTCCCTCCTTCTACACGAGGAACAAGCGGAAACTCGGAGGAACTTAATCCATTAATTTTTGTTTTATGTGTTCCGCATTCAATATGAACGGTTTGATCATCAGCTTGAATACGGATCGTTTCATTTGGAAGTAATGACACGTAATCAAAAAAAAGTTTGGATGGAATCGTATACTCTCCAGGTTCTTCTACTTTTCCTCTTACAAAGCAGTTAACCGCCATTTCAAGATTTGTTGCAATGAATCGAATAGATCCCCCTTCTGCTTTTACAAGAACATTTTGAAGGATAGGAAGATTTACATTCTTTGTCATGAGATGACTTGTAATGCTTAATCCTTGATGGAGGTTATCTCTTGTGCAGGAAAGCTTCATATCAACCTGAGTTCTTTATTAATAAATTAATAGATAATAAATAAAGAAGTAGTAATAAGGGGTGTGGACAGCAGGGATAAGTCCTTTTTTTAGCTAAAATCAGTTTTAAAAAAGGGTGTGGATTTGTGTACTATTAGAGGGGAACAGCGTGAATAGAAAGCGGATAGATATGACTTCAGAATGTTCTCCTAAACTTATTCAGATCGTTCACCCTCTTATGAACAACGTTATACCGAGGTTTATCCTCTTAAATATTATTAGGATAATCTGTGGAAGACTCTGTGGATTTACAGTGCGTATAACTTTTGTTTGATCAGTTCGATGTCGTGTTGAAGTTTTTCATCTTCCAAAAGACAGGTTGTGATCTTGTCGTAGGCATGCATGGCTGTTGTGTGATCTCTTCCACCAAGTTCTAATCCAATAGAGGGATAACTTGCTTTCATTTCTTCTCGCATGATGTACATCACAATTTGGCGTGGAAAGGCCAATCGTTTTTGGCGGCTTTTTCCAAGCAAATCCTCCATATGGATATCGAAGTAGTTGGCAACCGTGACGATCAGTTGTTTTGGCGTCACGTTTTTTCTAGTAGATGTTGGTTGAAAACTTGAAAGAATAGGCTTTACTGATTCAAGTGTTGGGCGCGTATTTTTAAACTGATGGAAGGCAATGACTTTATTCAGAGCACCTTCAAGTTCGCGGACGTTTGTTTGAACGACGGTGGCGATATGATGCAAAATTTCTCGTTCTAGAGAATACTGCTTTTCCAGACATTTTGTGTCTAAGATGGCGCAGCGCGTTTCAAAATCTGGTGAACCGACGTCGGCCAACATACCGCATTCAAAGCGTGAAACAAGACGGTCTTCAAGAGCTGGGATCGCTTTTGGAGGACGGTCGGAGGAAATAACGATTTGCTTATTATTTTGGTAAAGCTGATTGAATGTGTGAAAAAATTCCTCCTGAGTTCCTTCTTTTCCTGTAATGAACTGGATATCGTCTACAAGCAAGACATCGACCGTTCTGTATCTATTTTTAAATTCTACAATTCTATTTGAACGCAATGCTCCAATAAAATCATTGGTAAATCGCTCGCATGTTACGTAGAGAATTTTTGTACTCGCGTTTTTTCGGATGAGTTCGTTCCCGATTGCTTGAAGAATATGTGTTTTTCCCAGTCCTACACCACCGTAGATAAATAAAGGATTGTAGATACCTCCTGGTTGGGCACAAACAGCCTGTGCTGCGGCGTGGGCGAGTTCATTTTGTTTTCCTACGATGAATGTTTCAAAGCAATACTTTCCATTTAAAGAAAATTCACCTGTACGTATCTCTTTTACCTCGGTTGCCTGTTGAGGTTGGTAGTAAGAAGATTGTTGATGCGAAGGAGCCACTGATGGTTCTTGGCGTTGTTCCTTTTCAAAGAGCGGTAGCCCTTGTGGATTGATGGGGCGTGATTCCACTCGATAAGACAATTGTTTAATAGAATTTTTTGTCAGTTCTTGGAGAGAGCGAAGAATTTCCTTCGTATATTTTTTTTCTAACCAAGCCTTGGTGAACATGTTTGGAACTCCAATGGTAATGGCGTGTTCTTCTACATCAGAAATGAAAGTGTTTTTGAACCACGTGGTAAAGTTTGCCTTACTTAAAGAAAGTTCGAGTTCTCCGAGAACGGCTTGCCAAAGTTCATTAGTATTCATAGCATCGAGTATGAATGAGATAGTTTCCTTCTCAAAAGTTACACGTGGTCTGTAGTTTAGACTAATTATCCACATGTGGGCAAGCGGTCAGGTCATACGAGATTTAGTTGATCGATTGTGGATAGTGTGTTAGCATCTTTTTGCTTTAAGAAATGTTTATTGTCCTAATGGTTTAGATCGTAATTGTCTTGTTTTTATGTCAAAGCGTACGTTTCAACCAAAAAAGAAACAACGAGTCAAAGTTCATGGATTCAGAGCTCGTATGAAGAGTTCTACAGGTCAGGACGTTCTCAAACGTCGTCGTGCAAAGGGCCGAAAACGCCTTACCGTTTCTTCTTAATCTATGCTTTCTTCTGAGTATCGACTCAGACACGAAAAAGATATCAAAGCGCTCTTTGCCCGTGGCAAGAGCGTCTTTGGTATCTGGCTAGGAATGAAATTTCAACCAAATAAGCTTTCCGTTTCTCGTTTTGCTGTGGTGGTTGGAACAAAAGTGTCAAAGAAAGCCGTTGTGCGCAATCGCCTAAAGCGACAAGTGCGCGCGGTTATCCAAGCCTATCTTCCACACATGAAGCCAGGATACGATGTTCTCTTTTTTTTAAAAAAAGAAGCCATTGGAAAGGATTTTGAAGAAATTTCAAAACAGGTGGTGTACAGTTTAAAAAAAGCCCGAGTTCTTTCTGTATGAGAACGTTTTTATTGATCATGATTCGTCTTTATCAAAGGATATTTTCTCTGGATCATGGTCCGTTGAGTCGTTTTTTCCCCGATGGTTATTGTCGTTTTTATCCATCCTGTTCTGAATACGGATATCTTTGCATTAAAAGTCACGGGGTCTTTAAAGGAAGTTTTCTGACTTTCCAGCGGATTGTCCGATGTAATCCTTTTTCGATCGGTGGAATAGATGAACCTCCGCTCAAGAAAATACCGACTAAGTTTCCTTAGTCGGTATTTTAAATTGTTTTATCCTCGTCGTGCCTCCCCGGATGAGTTCGATCGTTGATTTAGCGATGTGTAATTCCTGTGCAAGACACTCTATCACCGCTTTATTTGCTTTCCCTTTTTCTGGGGGCACAGTGACTGATATTTTTAAAGTATCTTCATCAACCCACTCTAAAAGTTCTTTATGGGCGTTTGGTTTTACGTAAACCGTTAAAATCATACGTATTTTTGAATTTCTAAACGGAATGATTTCAAGAGTTCCATTTCTTTTTTGCGCTGCTCGTCTATAGGAGTTTCCAAAATGAGATCTAAATGCTGAATTTTTGGATGGTGGATAAACTGTTTAAAAGTTTCTAGTCCCATAAAGCCTTCTCCTAGATGTTCGTGACGGTCTTTGTGGGTTCCAAGATCTACTTTCGAGTCGTTGCAGTGACTTGCAATAAGACGTTTTAACCCTATTTTTTCATCAAATTGTGCTAATACGCGATCCAGTCCCTCTTGTGTACGGATATCGTAACCGCTGGCAAAGGCATGCTGGGTATCAAAGCAAATTCCGATTTTTTCGGCCTGTTTGGTTTGGTGGATAAATCGTGCAAGTTCCTCAAATGTATCCCCCATTACCATACCTGCACCCGCTGAAATCTCGATTAAGAGTTGGCAAGAGCCCTCGTAACCATCCAAGATCGTATTAAGGCCTTCTATCACAAGAGATTCCCCTTCTTCTTGACCCACATCTTTGGCAGATCCTGGATGGAACATCATGGCTTTGCATCCTAAAAGAGAGCCACGTTCAAGTTCTTCGCGCAGAATAACCACAGAACTATGACGGATACGTTCATTACTTGAAGCTAGATTAATAAAATAAGGCGCATGAATATAAGCTTGTTGGATAGAGTATTTCTTCATTTTTTCTTTAAATTGTTCAGCGACTTTTTTTGTAATAGGTTTTGGTTTTCCTCCCTGGGGAGGACGGGAAAACAGCTGCAACACCTCACATCCGATTTCCGCGGCATTTTTTGGAGCGTTCCATAATCCTCCCGCAGAACTTACATGAGCGCCAAAGAGCATAAAAACATTTCATTGAGATTGATAATGAGTGTACTTTAATGTTTGTTTTTAATTTTGGCTAGAATAGAAATTTATAATAAAACAGGCCGAAGGCCTGTTTTATTGATATTATTTGATAATGATTCCTCTTAAGTGTTCTATTACTTTTCGGTTTCGGAGGATCTGTTCCATGTAGTCTCGATATTGTGGAGAATAGACCTGCTCTTTGGTTTTGGTTTCTTCGTATTGGCCGGCAATGCGGTCTAATTCCTCGTCGAGTTCTTTTTCATCAACTTCGATTTTTTCTTGTTTAGCGATTTCACGCATGACAATAGCTACTTTTACACGCATCAAAGCTTGGGGCGTAAAATCGAGTTTCATTTGTGCCAACGTTTTTCCAAGATTTTTGATATATGTATCAAATTCAAGTCCTTGGGCCTCCACACCTCGCTGGAGTTCGAGAATCATCTTGTTGATTTCTTCATTTATCAGAAGATTGGGAATATCCTCAAATTGAGATTTGTTTGCCAAGAGCTCGAGCATTTCTTTTTCTTCTTTTGACTTGGTTTCCTGTTCTTTTTCTGTCAAAAGATTTTTTTGAATGATTTCGCGCAGGGTTGCCATGTCTTTTGTACCCAGCGTTACGGCAAAGGTGTCGTCCAATTCAGGGGGTTGAAGGTGGTAAAGTTCTTTGAGAGTGACATCAAACGCGACCTCTTTTCCTGCCAAAAATTCTTGTGCATGTTCTTTTGGAAAGGGGATTGTAAAGGATTTTTCTTCGCCTTCTTTCATTCCTTCCAATTTTTCTTTAAATCCTGGAATGTAATATTCTTCATTCAAATAAACGCTGTGGTTGGGTGATTGTCCTCCTTCCAAAGGAACATTATCAAGCTTCATGTTCATCGCAATGACCACTTTATCTTTTTGGGTTGTCGTTTTTTCTGCTGTGGCACGGACTTCGGTGGTTCTCATACGCTGAAGATCTCTCAAAGCCAAATCGATTTCTTTGTCTTCAACATGGGCTGTTTGAGCTTTTACGCTGAGTTTTTTTACGTCGGCAAGACTTTTAACTTTAGGCATGAGAGTAACTTCTGCGGTGAAGACAACATCGTTGCCTGGGGCAAGTTTAATCACGTCCACTTTAGGAGAACCGACGGTATCGATATTCTCAGCAAGAATGGTCTCAACAAACGATTTGCGGACCAGGCTTTCTAAAGCCTCTTCCATGATTTTCATTTCTCCCACACGTTGTTTCACAACCGCATAGTCCGCATGTCCTGGGCGAAATCCTGGAATGGAAGTTTGTTGGGAAATCCGTTTCGCAGCCTCCTCAAAATAAGGTTGGGCCTCTTCTTGGGTAATAGTGAACGTGAGCTTGAGGATATTTTTTTCTAAGGATTCTTTTTCAACGTTTGGCATAACAAATTGATGATATTTTTTTGCAAAAATAGGTGAAAGATAACGGGGGGAGAATAGCGATTTTACTGTGGATTGTCAACGAATACAGTAGAAAATTAAGCGAATAAATAAAAAACCGTACACAGATTTGTGTACGGTCGTTACACGATCACTTTTTCAGATCAGCTTGCGAGGCGGCGATTGCCTGTCCGATATGATCATCCAACAAGACGGCCAGACGGTTATGATTGATTGATCCGTCCTTGACGCCGGCCTGTTCCCATCGAAATCCTTTTGCAAATTCCATAGCTTTCTTGAAAGAGTCTAGGGATAGGTCTTCCTTCAAGAGACTATGCAGATTGCCGCTGCGGGCAAGGAGAGTGATAAGCGTCAGGTAACCTATATGTTTCCCCAACGTCTTATCTTCTTGTCCCCAAGCCTGGGGCCACTGACGCGATGCAGCGATGAACAGATTCAGGAGAGCTTGTCGCTGCTGCTCGCTGGTATAGGGAATAAGGCGCGAATTTTTCCCCACGCAGTATTTAAGTTGGCCAAGCAAGGAAGACACGCTGACCATACCGCTGGGAACTCGAGGACCCTGTTCGAAGTAGATCTTTCCTTTAAGGGGTGATCCATTTACTTCGTTGAGAGCCTTTGCCATGCGGTAAGCCGTTGCCGTCGACTCATTTGCAAAGGTGTCGTTGGCATCCATCATCTGCAAAAGTAAACGCGGAGAGACCTTTTGTCTTTTTTCACCCTGCATGAACAGCTCGGTCCGTTCTTCAACAGACATGTTCATTCCGGCGATGACCGTGAAACTCCAGTGTTGGCGATTCTCACCGGATAACATTTCCAATGCGGCAAATCGATGCTGTCCGTCATCGATGACGAGGAAACAAGCATCCAAACGATTGTCCGGATCCGTTTCTACCTCGCCTCTGAGGACACGGTTTTTTTCGTCAAAGATCCATTCATGCCCGTCTCCTACATAGAGACATCCTTGGATGGGATCACGCATCAGGTTATTGGATTTTCCTGCCTTCATGTGGGCAAGAATATCTTTTGCTCGATGAACGGTAAGTCCCCTATTGACTCCCAGGGGATGCTCATTAAAACGCAGGGTGATCCCAATTTCGACTAGTACCTGAGCCGGTACGACGAAGACGAGAAGATACTGTTCACCTTGTTTCATGACCGAAATACCAGGAATTTCAATCATTTTGAGAGACATTTTTTCTCCTTCTTAAAAGAAGTTTTCGGATTGAAAGGAACAATCTGACCCTAGAACCTAACAAACCAGCCTTGTTATGTCAATCATTTTTGTTTAATTTTTATTTAAAAACAGCCATTTATAGCTGTTGAGGAGATAATTTTTTCAGATAGTTTTCCAGGGCTTCGGCTGTGGGGCATTCTCGTCTGAGATGATCGAGAAATTCTTCGAAAGTCTTTTTGGCCTTTTTTTGCTGATAGAGCAGAGTCATTTGAGGCATGTAGAGGGCTAGGATGGCATCGCACAGAGGCCGCTGAGCAGGTTTTGCTTTCAGCTCTTTGAGTATTTTTCGATCCAGCTTTGTCAGGATTCTCGGAAGTTCTTCTAGCAATTCCAGAATTCCTGGTTCTTGTTTTTCCAAAAAAGTAGAGAAGAATCCTTTTCTTCCAGACCGATTCCAGTATTCAAATGATTCCTGGATTTTAGCCATGAGCGTCTGCTCAAGTGTCATAGAGATCCTCCTTGAATTAACTGATCCCTAGACGTTTTTTTAATTCGTCTTCCGTAATCCATTCCCTCTTTATCCGTTCCAGAAACTCTTCGTAGGCTTCATCCAAACGTTCTGACATAAAGTGGATCGCAAGATGATCCGTGTATTTTGAGAGAACGCTGTCTGTTATGGGGATGAGCACAGTCTTCTGAACAGGAAGAATTTCCGGTGTCAGAACTCCCTCCATACTGAGTAACAAAGGTTTCCCTTCACGTTCCATTAGACGACCTGTCTGTTGATGCATATTGAAGCCTATCCATGTTCCTACGCGCCCCGGTCCTTTGATGATTCCGTTTTGAGTTTGGATGCTCGTCACTCGCACACAGGCTCCAGAGTCGGTTCCTTCCAGAGCCACAATCAAAAACAAAAAAGCATTCATGATACGCGCAACATAGACGCTTCCCGGTTCCATGTTGAGCATGGGTTTGTAACTTCCCTTCTCGTTTTCTGTCCGAGTGTAGTAATCCGTCTTAAGGATCTTTATCACTCTCCCGTCAGGGAGTTCTAGGTCCTGTCCTTGCAGAATCTTGGCCAGTTCCTGGACGGTTAGTTGAAAGAGCGATTTGGATAAAGACATGATCTCCTCCTTTTCTTACAAAAGTTGTAAGAAAAAATCCTAACAATTTTGCTGAATCTGGTCAATAAAAAAGAGATGCGTGCGCATCTCAGGTGAAGGAGATAATTCCTCGTTTTTGAAGCTGTTGAAGGATTCTCCAATCGGCTCCAAACAAGTCTGTCACCTGTTGGGAGATATTGATGGGTTTTCCTTCGACCTTGCTCCATCGTGTGAGTTCTGTAAGGAGTGTTTGTCGGACGCCCACGGTGTCTGATGTCTCATAGGCTCCAGGATCTTTGATGACGAACCGTTCATAACAGGTCGGTTCTAGATCCTTTGAGGACTTAGAAGAATAACCTGTCTTTGCCTGCTTGTATTTCATCTGTTCAAGTTCAAACCGGAATCGGAAAGATAACGGGTCAAACGGAGTCAGATGATGTCCAGCGGCAGTGAAGACGATCGACCAGAAAGCGAAGTCTGGTTTCTTTTTTCCCGCCTGTTCTACAGGGACGACGAAACCCGTGAGTGGTGAGAGTTCACAACCGCTCTTTTTCAGAGCCTGGGTCCATGTTTTAAACAGTGACTCGTCTAAAGCTTTTTCATTGAACGTTAACCAAATGAGTCCATGAGGATCTGTGACTCGAATCAATTCCATAAGAGCTTTGATTCTTTGTGAATCTTGGATCGTTCCCAATTGTGTCCAATCAAGAACCATGGAGCAGACACTTAAACGAAATCGTCCTGTCCAAGAAGGTGGAAGTTGGCTCACGGTTCCAACCTGACAATTGAGGGTGAGCTCAGGATTTGCTTCGCGCGCCACAGTGATCATCCAAGGATTGAGATCTACACCTGTGACGGGCATCTGGAGTGTTCGCGCTAGTGTTGCTGGTCCGCATCCCGCGTCCAAAATCCGCGTGGAGTCCGTGAGGATCCCCCCAGGAATGAGGCCTTGCTGCAACACGTAGCGCATATGGCGGGCGATGTGACCGGAGGCCATGTGTTCTTGAGCGGCAAGGAAGCTTCTGGCGAACTGTTCTCCCTGAGTGGAGAGACCGTTTTCTTTATCCAGATAACAGCGCGCGGCTTCCTCGCCGATGCCTCGGACATCGTTATTGACGATGCTCACCCATTCTTTTGGGCTGCGCATAAGGTCTGAAAGCGTGGCGCTGTCTGATTTTGAATAGTTCGTCCATTCCTCGTCTGTGGGAGGAACTCGAGAACGGAAACGCGTGAGTGACTTCCATTTTCGGCGATTCAGTTCCATGCGGGCTTCGTCGATCGTGCCTTGCAGCACAGGACAGACGTAACGCATAGGAATGCGTAATCCCTCACGCCAGAATCGCCCGAGGAATTGTTTCCAAGGTTTCCAATCCAGAGCAAACCCGATGACGAGGAGTTCTTTGAGTGTGGGATCGTCTTCAATAGTGACAGACAGATTAATCGAATCCGGACAGGTCTTCATGGAGACCAGCAGGATTCGGGCAGACTCTTGCGTTCGCCATTGTTTGATCAGATCGTTGCGATCCTCGCCAATGCGTACATCCCCATCTAAAATCAAGACTGTTTTTTCTCCATACCATTCCCGTAACTGACGTCCGATCCAGAGGATTTCTTCATCATCTTTGATCGGTTTGGTGATGCCAGAAACATACATTCCAGACGCCACCACGATTTTGGCTGTTCCGATGTTTTGATCGATCTGGTCTTTTAGCCACACGAGCTTGGCCGAGAAGCTCCAGTCTTCAAACGCGTCTTCGATCTCTGCGGGCCAATCGTATTCTGCCACGCGCGCGAGCACATGAGGCATATCGCAGGCATATAAGAGATAACGGACTTTCTGGCTCCCATCCACACCATTGATGATTTTGAGAGAATCTTCCTCATCTGTTTGATCAGGGATTTGGTGCAGAAGCTGCTGATAGAGGACTGCCTGAGGCGGGGTCATCCGGATCGCGACAGGATTAAAGAGGTCTTCCCAAGGTTTTGGATCAATCGTGGGTAGTTCCCGCACTTCATGTAGCCCGATATCCAGGATGCACGTCTCAAATAAGGCTCGCAGGAATCGCGGACTGGCGTAGGCGCCCGACCGCAGAAATTCTCGAGGGTTTGGAAAAAGCTCGGGGCGCAATATGCACGCCAGAGCAGCTATTTCTTCCGGACTGTTTTCCCAAGGTGTAGCAGAATTGGCAACCACTTTTTTAAGAGACGGAACATGGGATTGAATAATTTCCAATGCTCCCAAAGCACGTTTGGCAGGAGTGGTTCCTACCACGTTTTTCCCGTAATGACTTTCGTCCCAAATAATTCCATCGATTTTTTGCTCTTTGAGCATTTGGATGACGGGACGATGGACCAACGTCGTGTAAGCTACGATAATGAATTCTGCATTATCGGCAATAACATGACTGGAGTTTTGTACGATTTCTACTCGACCGACAGCCCGAAGATGGGGTAGGTAGAGTTTCAGTTCCTGTTCCCAGTTCGCTCTGGCGTTAGCCGCACAAAAGATCAGTACTTTTTTTGCTTCTGCTTGACGCATCGCCAGGACCGAGTAACTGGTTTTATACGTTCCAGTGTCGCCAATGTTGAGAACGCGCGTTTGCGCGGCAGAGCGATCCAGCCACCAGCGCACATGCATGGCCGGAAAGAGTCGGTCATTCATCTTTGATACGGTCTGTGGGAAAGATTCTTTGAGGTAGTGATCCAGATGCGTTCGAGCCAGATTCCACACCTGTGCTTCATAAGGGTTTGCACTGTCGATCTGTTCCTGGGTATATTCCGCTCCTAGTTTCGGGTCGCGTGAATACCAGTACAAGAGTTCCCGTATACGACATTCCACATCAAGATCCCGTACGTCACGAGGAATGGATTGTATCAGCTTCTCATTGATTGCCACCGTCAGTCGGTTGGATCCTTGGCCTGTTCCCTGCTTGGGGGCCACGGTAATCATGCCCAGTTCTGTTCCCAGGCGTTTGTCGCTTTGGAGGCGAATAATAAGGCGCGTGACCCATTCATGGTTGCCGTAGAACAGTTCTGGACATACTCGTACGAGTGCTCTGGCGAGCGTTTCAGGATAGGCTTGAAATCGGTGCCAAAGATATTTGAGCAGATCGTTCTTGGTGATCTGTTCGAAATAATAGCTCGGATTACGCTCAATAGACTTTACCAGAAGTTCATACAGGTCATGTTCTGTCAGTTCATTGCGTTCAAAGAGATATTTGAAGAACTCGAATTTGCGTTCCCCATCGGTCATACCCGACAGAAGATTCAGCATCCTTTTTTGGGTGATAGACATGGGTATCGCTCCGTTGGTTTGGAAAGGGCTTCGCGTTAAGAGAGAGGTCTTTACGCGACCCCTGTTTTTAGCAGAGAGTTTTGATTTTGTCTATTAAAAACCGCCCTTTTTATAAAAGGACGGTCTTGAGGCGTGCATTAGGAAATAACGTCAAGCAGGCTTTGGATTTCTCCCTGCAGATGTGTGAAGGCTGCTTTTAGGGATGCGCCTTCGCCTTGCGTCGCTTCCCCGATGAGCGTATCCAGCTTTTTCTTAAGCTGTTTGCGCATGGATCCCACAGGTAGCTTAGCAAGGAGTTCCCTTGTCTGTGTCACGAGTTGACTTTCAGCAGGGATTTCCACGCTGGGTGTCAATTCTTGGACAGGAGAAGGTTCTTGTATTTGGAGGGAGACCGCAGGTGTTTCCTGTACGGTCATTTCTTCTGTTTCACACTCCTCCACCAGAGAAATTGGCAGAACCTCTTCTTTCAAGAGAGTTGAAATCGTTACCTCTTTCTCTGTCTGTTTAAGTCGCCCATCGAGTTTTTTTATTCGACCGCGGATGGGATCGATCCAGGAGGCCCAACAATCGAGGACTCCCTCAGCATCTCCCGCGCGAGCGAAGTTTAGCAAACGATGAACGGCTTGCATTTCTTGCATCAAATCCACTAGATCAGGATCTTCAGTCGCAGAAGCAACAAGCTTTTCTTTCAGATCTTCTTCGATCAGATAGATAACAACGTCCCAGGGATTTTCCACATCAGCAGATTCTTCCCAAAGAGAGGTTTCCGATTTTGAAGTGAGTAGGCAAGGATTCTCATGTGACGCTGAATAGGCTTCCGCTCGTTCCGTCCAGAGAGAGAAAACTTCTTCACAGAAGAAATTTTCTGCGGTCTGTATACACGTTATCTGAGTCAGTGCATCAGATTCATTCTCATCTTCATCCAGATCGAGAATAGGGTAATCATACTCGCCTTCTTCTTGGCGAGGTGATGCTTGGATCAGGGGTTGGTCCTGCCTTGCGACAAGCATCGGAACCGTTTTAGGAAGAAGGATCATCGCATTACTGGGTGTATAGAGACCGGGTGCGTAGGCGTGGTCAGGAAAAGAAAAGGATATTTCTCCTTGTGTTGTTCCGTGCAACGCATGAAGGAATGAAAATAATCGCGGATGTTCCAATATCTCCCACTCCGTTTTTATTCCGTCTGGAAGCGTATCGGGATACAGTTCCTGTCTGATCGATTGGGCAAAGACAAGGATATTTGTTTTCCTCTCGGATTCTTTCCATCGTCTGAAAAGATGTCGGATTCCTTCATAAGAGAGTGCGTCAATGAGTTCCGGATACTTGAGGAAGAGTATGCTTGTTTTTGGCGTAAGGATTTTATCAGCCATAAGCTGGATGAAATCGTCTATTCGCATGGGGATATGACTCAGAGCAATACGTTCTATCTGCTGTAAGTCTATTCTTGCCTGATGGGCGCTTTGGACCAGACGAAGTACTTTGCAGGGAGGCACAGTGCTCATGAGTTTGTAGATAATTTCAAACGCGCGAATCGTTATCTGGGCCGACTGAATAGGGACCGCTTCCTTTTCTGTGCAGAAGCATCCCCAATGATCTTGGAAAAATCCAAAGAGCTGGCAGCTCATGGAATAAACGTTTTTCCAAAAGACATCATCTTTTGCTCTATGGTTGCTGCCGGGGATTTGTCTTCCCCCACCTTTATATCCAAGTTCTTCCCCCACCTTTTTTTGAATCCAGGAAAAAACAGACATCATCTGGTTTAAATCATTAAAATAGAGATGATGTTTTTCTGTTTCTTCCAGATAAGAAATAATTTCCGGCCGTGCTATTTTGATGAGTCGGTTTACCAGTTTTTCTAAAAGTTCCGGTTCTGACAGGGTATTTCTTTGGGTTTTTTTCATCCTTACCATACGCATGAGCACCTGTTGTATGAGCAGGGCGTCCTTCATGGCCGTTGTTTGTGTGTTTTCTAGAAACCACTGTGTTTGAAGACTCGTGGTATCTGAAAAAGTTCCAGGAACTTTTTTTACGTTGCCTGAGAGAGAATTGCCATGATTAAATGTCGCGTGAACCAGAGCGGTTTGTCTGTCTCGATTGCTAAGTCCAACTTTTTTTGCCATTTTTAGCTCCTTAAGCAGTTTTACTTGTAAAAGAACGAGGGGTGAGTGTAAATTTTGAAGGTAAAAAAGTCAAGAATACTTGACAAAAATTGAAGAAAGTAATATATTTTCAACTTCCTGCCGTCCTGGAAGTAAAACTACGGATTTACGAACACTCCTTAATAAAAAGAGAACGTCATGTCCAAAGAGCTCGGTGTGCGTAATCACGTGGCGGATGGTTTTAGATTTTCTTTCGATGCGGTGTTGGGATATCTTAACCAACTCGCAGAGGAAGGGTTAACTGTTCCTCCTGTCGTGACCGAATTCCAGGTGGAGTTCCAGAAGCTTACGTCATTGAAGGATAGAGTGCTCGTTGAGTTGGAAACTGTGCCCTTGGCGGAGGATTCGTTGTCTTTAGATGGTTCGTTCCGCATCAATATTACCCCGCCGTCGGACTGTTCATTCAGTATACCCATGACGAACAGTGCACTTCTACTCATAAAGCAGTTTCGAAACATGGGGGCTAAGAGCATCGAAAGGATAGGGGGAATGTCCGACGGTATGTATCGCATACAGATCTGGTGGGGCGGTACAGAATTGGAACCAGACAACGTGATCTATCTGCATGGGGTGACCGAGTTTGACAGGGTGTCTTCCCGTACGGTGATCAAGACCGAGTACCGGAAACTTCTGGACACCTTTGCTCAGTCGTCGGGCGTAGAGTTCGGAGAGTGTCGATATCGACCACTGGCTCAGGTCGACCAGGGATAGTCAAGAATTTTTTCTTTCCGGTTCACGTGACGACTCTCTGATGGAGAGTCGTTTTTTATTCCCTCAGGGTAAATACCCCGTCAGCTTGCCTGTCGTGAGTAGATCGAACGGCTGCGTATTTTATTGCCTGAGCCTGTCTGCGGTGAGCTGCCTGCCATGAGCTTGTCGAATGGTCGAATCCGTCGAAGGCTGTATTTGCACCCTTCGACTACGGTTCGTCGCAACGTTCCTCCGCTCAGGGAATATGCAGCCTGATACCCCGTCAGCTTGGCTCGCGGGGAGTTTCATTACCTTCTTAAATTAAAAAAACACCACAGCTTTTTAGCCAAGGTGTTTTATTTTTTACACTTAGACAATCAGAGCTACGATCAGGAGGGCTACAATGTTGAGAATTTTAATCATTGGGTTGATGGCAGGTCCGGCAGTGTCTTTGTATGGATCACCAACCGTATCACCAGTTACCGCGGCTTTGTGGGCATCAGATCCTTTTCCACCGTAGTTTCCTGCTTCAATGTATTTTTTTGCATTGTCCCACGCCCCACCGCCTGTGGTCATAGAAACGGCTACAAACAGTCCTGTGATAATGGAACCAATCAATAATCCTCCAAGAGCCTCGGCTCCTAATCCAAATCCTACAATTACAGGAGAAAATACAGCTAGTAATGAAGGGGCAATCATGTATTTGACGGCTGAGGCTGTCACGATATCTACGGCTTTTCCATATTCTGGTTTAGCGGTTCCTTGCATGATTCCTGGAATTTCACGGAACTGACGTCGAACTTCTTCCACAACCGCACCCGCGGCTTTTCCTACCGCTTCCATTGCCATAGCGGCGAAAAGATATGTAATAAGTCCGCCGATAAAGAGTCCTGCAATCACTTGTGGATCCACAAGACTAAAGACGATTTTTGCCCCAGTGGCTTCAATGGTATGAACGTAGTCGCCAAATAACACGAGCGTGGCAAGTCCTGCTGAGCCGATGGCGTAAGCCTTGGTTACGGCTTTGGTGGTGTTTCCAACGGCGTCCAATGGATCTGTGACCGCGCGAACTTCAGGAGGGAGATCGCTCATTTCTGCAATTCCGCCGGCGTTGTCTGTGATAGGACCATAAGCATCCATAGCCACAATGATTCCTGTCAAAGAAAGCATTGCAACGGCGGTAATGGCAATTCCGTAAAGTCCTGCAAGATCATAGGCAATTAAGATTCCAGCAACGATTGTGATCACTGGCAGGGCTGTTGATTTCATGGAAAGAGCCAGACCTGCAATGATGTTGGTTCCGTGTCCTGATTGTGAAGCTTCTGCGAGTTTTTGAACCGGTTTATAGTGCGTGGCTGTGTAATATTCTGTGATGACAATCAAAAAACCTGTGACAGCAAGACCAAGGAGGGCTGACCAGAACAAAGGCATTGCTTCCATTCCTGTTCCGGAAAAATTAAATCCTTTTGTGATGAACCAAAATCCTACAGCCGCCAGTACTCCGGCAGCAGCGAGACCTTTATACAAGGCCCCCATGATGTTTTGGCTTTTACCGAGTTTAATGAAAAATGTTCCAATGATGGAGGCAACGATGGCGATAGATCCAAGAGCCAGAGGATACATCACAAGCACATCGGAGTTTGGGGCAAGAAGGTTTCCTAAGACCATGGTAGCCACAAGAGTGACGGCATAGGTTTCAAACAAGTCAGCAGCCATTCCTGCACAATCACCGACGTTATCACCGACGTTGTCGGCAATCACGGCTGGGTTGCGTGGATCATCTTCCGGGATACCTGCTTCTGTTTTTCCAACCAGGTCAGCTCCTACGTCAGCCGCTTTTGTGAAGATTCCTCCACCAAGTCGGGCAAAGACGGAGATAAGAGATCCGCCGAATCCAAGACCAATCAATGCGGAGATATCCATGGTAAGGGCATAGAAGCCAGTGACTCCCAATAAGGCGAGTCCCACCACTAACAGTCCGGTGACGGTTCCACCGCGGACCGCTACGTCAAGGGCTTGGGACAGTCCGCTCTTTGCCGCTTCTGTTGTACGCACATTGGCCCGGACAGAAACAGACATACCGATATATCCGGCAAGTCCAGAGAGAACGGCTCCTACAAGAAAACCAAGGGCAAGGGTCCAGGTAAGGGTAAAACCGAGAATCAGGAAGATGATTATTCCAATGAGGGTGATCATTTTATATTGACGGGCCATGTAAGCATTGGCTCCTTCTTGGATAGCAAGGGCAATACCTTTCATTTTTCCTTCTCCTGCGGGACGCTTAAGAATCCATTGGGTGAGAACAGCGCCCCAGGCAATAGCAAGGACTCCGGCGGCTAAAGCGTACTGTATAATGGTCATAATGAATGTGGGTATAAAAGATCGTTGGGCGATCCTGATAAAGAAATACGTCAATATATTAGGAAAAATTGAGTTTCATGTCAATCAAAACAGTTCCCACATTTAAATACGAACGAATGCTTGCGGGTCACGGGTATCGAAGAATTGTTGGCGTGGATGAAGCAGGATGCGGGGCTTTGGCTGGCCCTGTAGTGGCGGGAGCGGTTATTTTACCTTTAAATTCTCGTATTGGAGGACTGAGAGACAGTAAGCTTTTAAGCGAATCTCAACGTGAAGAGCTTTATACATTAATTACTGCACGAGCCGTTGCGTGGAGTATTGGGAGTGCGAGTGTGGATGAGATTTATGCCTTGGGTATTCGACAAGCAAATTATTTGGCCATGCGCCGGGCTGTGGAAGATCTGTCAGGGATTGATTATGCGTTAGTGGATGCCTGGACGATTCCGGATCTTTCTTGTCCTCAAAAAGGGATTATCCGTGGAGACCAATCGGTCAAGTCTATTGCCGCTTCCTCTATTATTGCTAAAGTCACTAGGGATCGTTTAATGAAGACTCTTTCCCAACAATATCCAGGATATGGATTTGAGAAACATAAAGGATATGGAACGATTGAGCATAAACAAGCGATTAGTTTACAAGGTCTCTGTGATATTCATCGATTAAATTTTCATTTTTGAGATCTCGGCGCCCGCCCGCCCGACTGAACGACGAGCAATTCTGTTCAGTCGTTCGGGCGGGCTGACTCCGCTCTCCCTATTCTGAATAGGGTTCGCGTAGCTCAGCAGCCCGTGCACCGCAATCTCATCGAGTTTTGAAAGAGATCTCTTAACATCATTGTTATGTCTGACTTACCTTCAGAAAATGTTCGTGCTTGGGGGTTTTATACTATTCTTGAAACGCACCCTGGTTATCAGGTGAAACGTCACACAGTTTATCCAGGCAAACGCAATTCTTATCAAAGACATCAACGCAGATCAGAATTTTGGATTGTTGTGGAAGGGTTGTGTCACGCCACAATCGATGGTGTCGTGATCGAGGCGAAGGTGGGAGAGGTTATTTCCGTTCCCGTTGGCAGTAAACATCGTTGGTCAAACGAACAGACAGAAAATCTTGTGATAATAGAGATACAGACAGGAGATTATTTTGGAGAAGATGATATCGAACGTTTTGAAGATGATTTTGGACGCGCAGGAAAAATAACTCCGAATTGATGTCATACGGAAATGATAATGTCCTACTTGAGGGAAATAGAAATGTCCTACCTCGCTACAATAGTGAGGTATGGAAACAATCTCTATGTCTCAAAAAGAAGTAGACAGACACGGAATCATCAAGCGAATCATTGACG
>JACPHU010000011.1 GCA_016188495.1 Candidatus Uhrbacteria bacterium | reverse complement strand
TCAGACGAACCATTCTTAGGAAACTCACCATCATTAAAAAACAGATCGCTGCCTCACGGAAGAAATCCAAACCTCACGGTTAGATTATTACATCCAACAACGATACCCTCATGGGTTAGATTATTAAATCAGTAGACACGGTTCTCTAGCTGAGGCTGCGGAGAAAGGTCACGAAGACCAACCCTAATCAGAACGTTTGAGCATGAGGAGAGAGATTTTGGTCACTCAGCCGAGCGAACTCGACGAACGACCTATGCTCGCGATTTAGACCAGATTGTATCGTACCCAACTCCGCAGCCTCAGAGAGAGGACTCTTTTAATCTTAACAACGATAAGAAAAAAATTAAAGGGTCCGTAGCATTGTGCTAAAATAAAATCTATTATGGCACAAAAAAAGAAATTGTCTCCTAAAAAAGAAGGAAGGGATCTGCCAAAAATGAAATTAAATCCTGAAACAAAAAAAGGAATCTACGTCATTTGCATCTTTGCTGTTTCCGTCCTTATTTTTCTTTCCTTTTTTCATATTGCTGGAAGCGTAGGAATTTGGATTAATAAAGGCCTTACTGCTTTTTTTGGCCTAGATCGATATCTTGTGCCTGTTATTCTTATAATTGTTGGTGCCACGCTTGCTTATCCAGAACGCGGTAAACTTTCGATTTGGAATTACCTCGGACTCTTTTTTTTCTTTCTCTCTTTTAATGCCCTTTTAAATCTTTTTCTCGTTAACAGACCCGAGCCCTTTACCCAAGACATTGGCTTGGCAGGGGGTTATTTGGGTCAATTTCTTGCCTCTTCATTAAATATTTTCTTAGGGTACTGGGGATCTGTGCTAAGTGCTGCTTCTCTGCTATTTGTTTCTGTCCTACTTGTCTTTAATACCTCATTACAATCCTTATTAGGAATACATACACACGTCACAGGACGTATCAGTTCTCTTTTCCAAAAACGAAAAGAACAAACACAAGAGGAAACAGAAGAGGACTATACGATAGAAAATGAATGGGTTGAACCGGAAGAAACGACAGAAGAAGAAGAAGAAGAAGAAGAAGAAGAAGAAGAAGAAGTAAAAAATAATGAAAAAACAGAAGATACAATAGAAAACATTCCACGAAGCTTTACCACAAAACCCGTTCAAGTACTCCAACAAAAAGAAACAGCACTTGTTTCACGTGAACAGAGAGAAATTGCTATTCCTCTCAAACTTCTCCAACAATCCAATTCCAAAGCTCAGTCAGGCGATATTGAGAGAAATAAAGAAATTATTGAAAAAACCTTTGAAGAATTTGCTATTGATGTAGAAATGGGCAAAACGTCCGTGGGTCCAACGGTTACGCAATATACCCTTCGACCAAGTCAGGGAGTAAAGCTTTCACGGATCGTGAGCCTGCAAAATGACTTAGCTCTTGCCCTGGCAGCCCATCCGTTGCGCATGGAAGCTCCTATCCCAGGACAATCGCTTGTAGGTATTGAAGTTCCCAATAACAAAGTAGCGACCGTAACGCTACGCGACGTGATGGAAAGCAAAGAATTTCGAAGCCATGAATCCGCACTCGCCATCCCCCTTGGAAAAGATGTCTCTGGAAGCACATACACGATTGCCTTAGATAAAATGCCTCACTTGCTTGTGGCGGGAGCAACGGGATCTGGAAAATCCGTGTGTCTCAATACCATGATTGTCTCTTGGTTGTATCGAAATGGGCCAGATGATTTAAAACTTATTCTCATTGATCCAAAACGTGTTGAACTTACCAGTTACAACGGCATTCCCCATTTACTTGTCCCTCCAATCACAAGCGTAGACGACACCGTGAATGCTCTTAAATGGGCAGTGCGTGAAATGGAACGGCGCTTAGATCTTCTTTCAAAATTCGGTGTGCGTAATATCGATGGATATAACGCAAAATCCGAAGAGCGCATGCCAAAAATTGTCATTGTTATTGATGAGCTTGCTGATCTGATGACTGTTAGTGGTCGGGAAGTTGAAGCAACGATTGTTCGCATTGCTCAAATGGCTCGAGCTGTAGGAATCTATCTTGTGCTTGCAACCCAAAGGCCCAGCGTGGATGTCATTACCGGTTTGATCAAAGCTAATATCCCAGGTCGAATTGCTTTTGCCGTTGCCTCCCAAACGGATTCTCGAACGATTTTGGATCAATCCGGAGCGGAAAAATTATTGGGCCGCGGAGATATGTTATTTACTTCTGCAGAAGTTTCCAAACCCAAACGTCTTCAAGGAGCTTTCATTTCTACAGAGGAAGTGGAAGCGGTCGTCAGTTATCTCAGGAGGAAAGGCAGTCCAAACTACAACATGGCGATCACAGAGATCACGAAGTCAGGAACGGTTTTTGATGATCTTGGGGATCAAGACGAGATGCTCGATGAAGCGATTCAAGTGGTTCTTGAATCCGGAAAAGCTTCTACCTCTTTCTTACAAAGAAGACTCCGGCTTGGGTACGCACGGGCCGCACGCATTATCGATATGATGGAAGAAGTCGGGGTCGTGGGACCGGGCTCTGGAGCAAAACCAAGAGAAATTCTCGTGGAATCTTGGCCACCGGAAGGTCATTCCGCACCACATGTCCCAACGGCTCAAGATGATTATGACGAAGCCTACAAAAATGAAGATCGATTTAAAACCGACGAAGAAGAGATGGAAGAAGATGAAGAAGAACCTATTGAAGAACAAAACGAACATGATCGAAAAGAATGGGAAAAAGAATCCGTACAGGTTTCAAATATCCATAATTGGGAAGATGAAATCGATGATCGATGGATCGAAAAAAAGGACACAAATGAACTTGATGAAAAATAAGAAAGACGTAAGATAGTGAAACTATGGCGTTTGTCATTCGAAAATTTGATTACACAGAATCTCTCGGAGAAAAACTCAAAGCGATACGCCAATGTGCAAACAAAACGCTCTCTGAAATGGCGCGGATAACCAAAATCAGAAAAAACATTCTTAAGTCCTTTGAGAATGGAGATTACGCAGCCCTGCCTGATCCTGTGTATGCTCGTAATTTTTTAAAAATCTATGTTCGATCTTTAGGAGGCGATCCAGACTACTTCCTGCAACAATTCGAGTCAGAATGTGGAACCTGTGATATTAAAAAAAGCAATAATCTTCCACGAGAACGAACGCGTTCATTCCAATTCCTCGTGCCAAGTCGTTTTATAAAAATGTTTGCCATCGTCCTGGTTGCCCTTGGGATGGTGGTCTATCTAGGCTCTCAAATCCGTTCTATCATTTCACCACCAGATCTCATCGTTTACGAACCTGCGGACGGAATTCTCACTCAGGAGGCACTTATCGTCGTCACAGGACAAGCGCAAGAAGGTGCTCAAGTAAAGGTAAACGGAGTGGATGTTCTTCTCTCTCAAAATGGAACATTTGAAACAGATATTGCTCTTGAGAGAGGTCTCAACGTGATTTCTATTGAATCCACAAAACGTTATTCTCAACCCGCGGTAGAATATCGCCGAGTCGTCCTCCAGCAAGATCACACGTTTAGCTTGGCACCTTAGAAAATTCTTCTATCCATTAAACAACCCATACGGGTTGTTTTGTTTTAGCAAGTTCTCCTCGTTACTTGTCAGACAATTATTTGACAATAATCTGACGTTGTGACACTCTTAGAAGCGAGACGTAACCTTTCCTCCTATGTCCATCGAACCTATTTCTGTTCGTGATTTTCTAAGAAATTTTGCCGGTATTGTGAACCCTAATGGCAAAAAAAAATATCTCATCATGAAACACGGCAAACCTATCGGACTATTCACTCCTTGGAAAATAGTGAAAGAAGAAACTCTTCCTGATGAGGAAACTGATTGGTCCATGCTTAAAAAATTTTGAGGGGGAACTGGCATTTTGCGCAGATTTTAGAGCTTTGTTAAGCTTTGACTGATAGATTAAACATCCCCATTACCTTACTTAACACACCTAGGACTTTCTCACTTGGCGCATAGCTTTGTCGAAATCTACGTTTTTTGTTCACTGTATGTGAATACAGCTCACAAAAAGCCTCGATTTCTTCGCACTCTGCATCCAATTGAGAAAGTCCTAACACAGTATTTTATGGCAAAACAAATAACAAAAGAACTTGAAACCGATGTCCGCTCACGTGCGGCACTGGACGCTATTTCTCAAATCAAACAACGTTTTGGCGAAGGATCCATCATGCGTTTGGGTGAAGCCAAAACGATGCAGGTGGAATCTATTTCAACGGGGTGTCTCTCACTTGATCTTGCGCTGGGAGTCATGGGTGTGCCACGTGGACGTATTATTGAGGTCTACGGACCAGAGTCCTCAGGTAAATCCACTCTTGCTCAACATATTGTGGCAGAAGTACAAAAAACAGGAGGTTTGGCCGCCTATGTTGATGCCGAGCACGCGTTGGACCCTGAATATGCACAAAAAATTGGGGTGAATATCAACGAACTCTTTATTTCACAACCTGATAACGGCGAACAAGCACTTGAAATTGTGGAAACGCTTGTGCGTTCAAATGCCGTGGACGTTATTGTGATCGATTCCGTCGCAGCTCTTACGCCTAAAGCCGAAATAGAGGGTGAAATGGGAGATAGTCATATGGGGCTTCAAGCACGTTTGATGAGTCAGGCTCTTCGTAAACTTGCGGGAATTATCAACAAATCAAAAACAACCGTCATTTTCATCAATCAAATCCGAATGAAAATTGGTGTCATGTTTGGAAATCCTGAAACAACTACGGGTGGAAACGCTCTTAAATTTTACGCTTCTATTCGTATCGAAGTACGACGCGCGGCTCAAATTAAACAAGGAGAACAAATCATCGGAAACAGAACAAAAGCGAAAATTGTGAAAAACAAAGTCGCTCCCCCATTTCGTACCTGTGAATTCGACATTATGTACAACGAAGGTATTTCCATTTCTGGAGATCTTCTGGATATTGGCGTGCCTCAAGAGGTGATTAAAAAAAGCGGAAGCAATTACTATTTCAAGGGTGAAAAACTCGGATTAGGAAGAGAAAACGCCAAAGCAACCCTCAAAGCCAACCCGAATTTAATGAAAGAAATTCGTTCAGAAATTGAAAAAACTATTCTCATGCCAAAAGAACAACAGGCAATGGAAGAAGAAACCATGGACACGGAAACATCGGATTCAGAATGAAAAAACAGGATTTAATCCTGTTTTTTCTTTTCCTCTTATTTTTTATTTGCTTACACGCTCTACATAATCTCCGGAATCTGTATTAATCAAAATCTCATCGCCTTGATTGATGAACGCGGGTACTTTCACCTTCAATCCGTTATCCATTTCTGCTTCTTTCAACACATTTCCAGAAGCTGTATCTCCTTTTATAGCAGGCTCCGTGTACACAACCGTGTATTGGACTTTCTGTGGAGGCTCGATGGTTAACGCATTTTCATTATGGGTAACGACTTTTACTTCCAACCCTTCTTTCAAATAAGGAATAGCGTCTTCAATTTCTGCTTTGGTAATAGAAATCTGTTCGTATGTTTGATTATCCATGAATGTATACAAATTTCCATCATTATAAAGATATTGCATTTTTTTATATTGAACATCTTCAAATGTGAGCGTTTCGGAAGATTTGATATTCTCCTCTTTGACTTTGCCTGTGGTGAGATGTTTCACGCGCGTACGGACAAAAGAGCTTCCTTTTCCAGGACTTACGCGCTGAAAATTGATAACGAGCCAAAGTTCTCCATCTCGGTTAATAACGGTCCCCTTTTTAATGTCGTTTGGTGATGCCATAAAATAATCAATAAAATAAATCGCCTCCAGAAAACAAGAGAACGTCCTGAATTCGTGTATACCCTTTCAGCGCCATGTGAAGTCGATCGATTCCCAAAGCATTGCCAAAGGTGGGTGTGCGCATGGATGGTAGCAGTCTCAAAAGCTCTTCGTCAATTGGGAACACGTGCTTTCCCAATTTCTGACGTTCTAACGCTTCCTCACAAAAACGTTCACGTTGCTGTCTTGCATCGGTTAACTCAGTAAATCCATTACATAATTCCAACCCGTTTACATACAATTCAAACCGTTGTCCATAACGCGCATCAGGCGTTAAACAAGCAAGAGCCGCCTGATAAGAAGGGTAATCGTACACGAACAGATGACGTCCTTTAAATGTCGGTTCTATTTTTTCCAAAAAAAGACGGTAAAAAAGATCAGACAATGTATCGGACAGATCCCAAACAATCCCGTGTTTTTTGCATGCTTCTTGAAGCCTTTTTTCGTCTGTGTCATCTAAATCCACATCAGCCAATTCCAAAAATACATCACGCAATCGTACACGTTCAATCGAATGCTTAAATCCCAATGCTTGTAAAAGTGCTTCTGTTTCATCCATGCACGCATGATAATCTGCTCCCTGCTGATACCATTCAATCATGCTGAACTCAGGGTTATGGTTTCCTCCGAGTGACTCTTCGTTACGAAATACTTTTGTTATCGTAAATATTTTTTCAAACCCTGCACCTAGTAATTTCTTCATGGAATACTCGGGGCTCGTAATCAATCCTGCCGGATGTTTGTGCTTATTTGGCTCCAACACCAGCGTCTCAAAGGGGGTCAAATTTGGTTCCATTCCAGGACTTGCTACCAAAAGGGGAGTTTCCACCTCCAGATATCCGCGCCCACGAAAAAACGAACGAATCCCTTCGTTCAGGTCCTGACGTTCTTGAGCAATGCGATGTAAACGATGGTTCATATCAAAAAAGCGGGACAAGCCCGCCTTTTAATTACTTCTGGACAAATGGCAACAGAGCCATGATGCGGGCGCGTTTAATCGCGCTCGTCAGCTGACGTTGGTGCGTCATGCAAACCTTTGAACGCTTACGCGCCACAATTTTTGCGAATGAGGAAAGAAATCGACGCAAGATAGTGACATCTTTATAGTCAATTTCGTGAATGTTATTAAAACAATAATAACATTGCTTTTTTCGTTGAATAACGGGTGTTTGATTTGCCATAGGGTTTAAAACGGAATGTCTTCAATCTTGATTTCATCATCAGGATTTGGTGCTGGATCATCTTTCATTGGGGGAGGCGGAGGAGTAAACGTTTTTGAGCCACCACCCATAGAAAAACCTGGATTTGATGGAGTAGATGTGGCTGCAGGTCCTGTTCCCCGATCTAAAATGATCAGATTTTCAGCAACGATCTCTGTACGATAACGTCGCACGCCATCTTGACCTTCCCAATCTCGTGTTTGCAATCGGCCTTCAATATAGACCTTGCGGCCTTTATTGAGGTACTGAGCACAAATCTCTGCGAGCTTGCCCCACGCAACAATGTTGTGGAACTCACTTGCCTCTTGCTTTTGGCCGTCGGCAGATGCCCAAGAACGGTTGGTCGCGACAGCAAAGGAGCAGACGCTCTGACCCGAAGGAATCTGTCGGACTTCCGGCTCTCGTGTCAGATTGCCGATGATGGTCGCACGATTGAGTGAATACATATCGCGTCGTGTTAAATATTTTCAGCAATATCGCCTTCTAAGATTTGATCAAGCTTCTGATCGAGCTCTTCCATCGTCATACCCGTGTCTTCTGCAAGCGTTGGGTGTGGTGAAGGAAGTTCTGCTTGAAGCGATTTCTTCGTTGTTTTGGAAGAAGAAGGACGTTTTGGTTCTTTTTCCTGCTTAGATTCCTCAGAGAGCGGAGGAACATAGGAACTGATTTCAAACGTTTTCTCGACTGCTCCGGAAACTCGTGTCAAAAGCGTGTGGCGAAGCACTTCATCCATCAACCCAAGACGTCGGTTGAGATCTTGAACGACGGAAGAATCTGCATCGAAATGCACGAGGATATAAGATCCGTGAGAAATTTTTTTAATAGGATACGCAAGACGAATTTTACCAAGGTTTTCGTTACGGAGAACCTTTGCCTTCAGATCTTCCAAAAGCTTCGCAATTGTCTCTTGAATACCACTGACTTCTTCATCAGTGTATTGCGTTCCTATAATGTAGAGGAGTTCGTACCCTTTCATAGGATTACTGGTCCAGTTTGAGCTGGACGACCTCTTTAGAGAGAGGTCATGGACAGTTAATAATTAGCTTTCGCATCCTAGCCATCTTTGCCAAAAACGTCAATGTTTGGGACGATATCTTAAATCTATGATGTATTTTATCCTCGGATCTCACCCTCTTCTCTCCTTAAGTGAACTCAAAGCCGTTTTAGGAACAGATTTCCATCCTGTTTTTCAATCATCCGCTATTCTTTTAAATAAAAACGCTTCACAAAACCCTGCCATGCTCCAAGAACGCCTAGCAGGCGTGATAAAGATTGGACGTATCGTGAGTAGTGTTGAAACGTGGGATGTCCAAAAAATCACCGACCTTATTACCAGTCTTCTGACAACGGTTGAGGGGAAAAATAAAATCAGTTTTGGATTGAGTCTCTATAATCTTGATGATCCTCAAAAAACAAAAGGATTGGAAAAACAGCTGGATGCTTTAGGTTTAACAATCAAAAAACAGCTCAAACAAAAAGAACGCCCTGTCCGTTATGTCAAAGGAAAAGAACCAAGGCTTTCTTCTGCTATTGTAGAAACAAACGGGCTTCTGACCTCTGGAGGAGAATTCGCCCTCTTTGTTTCCAAACGCGGAATCTTTATCGGTCAAACCTCTTCCATTCAACCCTTTAAAGCCTGGTCTAAGCGTGATTTTGGACGCCCAAGAAGAGACGCAAAAAACGGCATGCTCCCGCCAAAACTCGCTCGCATGATGATCAATCTCTCTGGCGTAAACCCTACGGATTCAACGATTCTTGATCCGTTTTGTGGTTCGGGAACGGTTCTGATGGAAGCCACGCTCATGGGATTCAAAGAAATAATCGGGGGTGATATCTGGCAAAAAGCCATGGACGATACTCGGATGAATATGGATTGGCTCATTGAGGAGTTCCAATTATCTCAACCAAAGATGAGTCTCTATACAACGTCAGCCGCTGATTTGCCTAAGGTGTATTCAAACCCTGTAGATACTATTGTGACAGAAGTATTTCTGGGAAATCCCCGTACCAGAACGATCAACACCCAAGAAGGACAGCGTTTGGAACAGGAACTGATCCCTCTTTTTCACTCCTCCTTTTCCGCTCTCAAGAGAGTTCTCAAACCATCGGGCAAAGCTGTGGTGGCTTTCCCTGCTTTCAAACAAAAAGACGACTCGTGGTATCGACTTCCCCTTCATGATCTTCTGACTTCTTTGGGTTATACTATTCTAGAACAGCATCTCTATTTTCGCCCCAATCAATTTGTTGCAAGAGATATCGTTGTTCTCACTTCTTAATCTCAATCCGTATGAAAAGCATGAATCGTCCTCCTGAATCGGCGTTCCAGACCCCTTCTCAAGAACGTCGTGAGAAAGAGTCCACGAGAGAAAAAATAGAACGTTGCCTTCAAAGCCATGTTGTGGATATCAAACCTAAGTGGTTTGGAGATGAGAAACATCGAGCGATGGTGGGTTCAAATCCTGTTGCGGCTGTCGAATCCTCTATCCACCGTTGCGATCCTCCGCTGCACGTGCCAAAACTCACCATTGAAAAAGGCAAGGTTTCCGTATTAGTGGGACCAAACGGCGCAGGAAAAAGCACCCTGTTGGACGCGATCATGAGACGACGCCATGCTGATTTTGACTCAGGATCACACGGGTATAGCGAAGGGGTTCATGGAAAAGAAACGTTGCGTATTTCACGTCTTGACCAAGAGGAACTCCTCCAGGAAGTGAAGGACGTTTCCACAAAAGAGGTATTGGAACACGTAAAAGAATTTTTTATCAGCCAATTTCCCGTTGATTGGGAAGACTGGGAAAACACGGATCCAGACACCAATGAAAAAAATGAAGCCGCTAAAACACGCATTGAAACCCTGCTGAGCCAAGCCGTTAAACTGTTTGACGTGAACCTTTTCCTTGATCGAAAAGTGAGTGAACTCTCGGGAGGAGAACGGACAAAGCTCTCTCTGCTCATGGTTCTTGCTAGCGAACCGGACGTCTTATTGCTAGATGAACCGACCAACCACTTGGATCTGGAAAGTATCGCAAAACTCACAGGCCTTTTTGATTCCTACAAGCGCGCCGGAGTAGGTATTGTGAACGTCAGCCATGTGGAATGGTTCTTAGACATGGTGGGAGAAAATACCTTGGAGATAGGTCTAAAAAATGGGGAAAGAACGGTTACACAATCAACATCCCCTCATAAAACCTATAAAAAAAGAGAGGCTCCAAAAGAACTGATCCGTGAACCTATTATCTGGGAAAAAACACCAACCAAACCCACCACAGGTTCAATCTTTGAGGGAGGTGACTCGATCACTGTGCCAAACTCTCCTATAAAAAAAGCGGTTCTCCCTTCTATTTCCGCGGGAGACATTACGGTTTTATCCGGACAAAACGGAACAGGAAAAACGCGCCTCATGGAACAGTTCGCCAATCCGCACAGCAAAATCGTCCATAGGAGCGAACGCGTACAGACTGCCTATATGCCACAGCTCTGGCCAGAAGAAATAATGAAAGGCGATATCACAAACTTTTTTCATTGGGTGAAAGAACATTGCAATCCACACAGCGATGTTGCACCAAGTCGACTCCAAAAGGAACTTCAGCGGCTTGAATTTGGAACCGGACGAAAAAATATTCTCCAACAACGCTTTGAGGAATTTAGCGGAGGAGAACAACGACTTCTATGGTTTGCCGCGGCAAGCATTATCGAAGGAACAGACACACTGATCTTAGATGAACCTTCAAACCACATGGATGAAGCGACAATGATGAAAGTCGTGGAAGCCATCCGAAACTTTCCTGGAGCCGTCATCCTTTCAACGCACGACCTGCGACTCATGGAAGCTCTTGAAAAAAATCCTGGCCGTACACGCGAAGGAGTGGGAGTGAGAAATATCAAACTTGAACGAACGAAAGACGGTCGCATTGAAATCAATCCGCAAACAACCTCTCCATTGGAAGACGCTAAACGTACGATTGAACAATCCAGCAAACAAGCAAAGCGAGTAAAAGTATAGTAGAAATTTCTCACTTGGCGCATAGCTTTGTCGAAATCTACGTTTTTTGTTCACTGTATGTGAATACAGCTCACAAAAAGCCTCGATTTCTTCGCGCTCTGCATCCAATTGAGAAATTCCTATATAAAACAAAAACGAGCCAACACTGGCTCGTTTTTGTTTAGGAACTCACTCGAAAGTGACACACATCTCCGTCTTTCATCACATAATCCTTTCCCTCCACACGTAATTTGCCTGAATCGCGTGCACCAGCCTCTCCGCCACCAGCAACAAAATCTTCGTAAGAAATGACTTCTGCACGGATAAATCCTTTTTCAAAATCCGTATGAATGACCCCTGCTGCTTGCGGGGCTTTGGTTCCGCGTTCAATCGTCCAGGCGCGCGTTTCTTTTTCTCCAGTCGTAAAGTACGTGATCAAGTTTAACAATTCATAACATTTGGCAATGAGTCGATCTAGTCCTGACTGCGTTAATCCCAACTCTTCCAAAAACAGTTGCTGATCCTCGACAGGCATTTCCACAATTTCTGATTCCACTTTGATGCTCACGGGTAGTGCAAGACGTCCTGCGCCCAATGGACTTTGCCAATTCCTGTCTGCAGCCGTGTGTTCATCCACGTTTACCACGTACAGAATCGGTTTGTTTGTCAGCAATGCCACATCTTTTACGGTCTTTGCCTCATCTTCTGTGAGTTCTGCCTCATGGGCCATTTTCCCTTGCTCGAGCAAGACAAACCATTTTGACAAAGCGGATTCTTCCAGTTCCATGTCTTTGTTTTTTCCTGACTTCATTTTGCCGCGCACGGTCTCCAGACGTTTTTCAACAGTTGCGATATCTGCCATCGCAAGCTCGATTTCGATGGTTTCCACATCGCGGAACGGATCGATTTTCCCTTCCACGTGATGAACGTTCTCATCCTCAAACGCGCGGACGACATGCACGATCATATCAACTTCCCGGATATTGGCGAGAAACTTATTTCCTAGACCTTCTCCTTTATGAGCCCCCTTCACAAGTCCTGCAATATCAACGAATTCAATCGCTGTTGGAATCAATTTTTGTGTTTGGGAAATCTCCGCCAAGGCCTTAATGCGGGGGTCTGGAACCTCCACCACTCCCACATTGGGCTCGATGGTACAAAACGGAAAATTGGCGCAATCAACCTGCTTTTTGGTGAGCGTTTTAAAAAGGGTCGATTTCCCCACGTTTGGAAGTCCGACGATACCGACTTGAAGCATAATAAAGAAAGGAAAAAAATCTTAAATCCAACCGAGTATAGCGTGAGTGAAAAAGAATGTCGATCTGTCATTATCTATTGACAAAAATGAAAAAATCCATTATGTTGCGCCTGGTGATTTCCTGTATCCACGTGTTCAAAACTTAATGAAAGGGTAGTCATGCTCAAACTGCATGTGCCAGACGAAATTCAGTCAGGAACCGTTGCTCTGAGCTGGTGTGTGGAAAAAGAGTTGTTGGAAAAACTTGCGCAGGCGAAGATCATCGATCCTCAACTCGTGATCGTCATCGCCCCAAAAGGAGATGCTTACCGTTCCTACCGGGAAACACGCGTCGTTGTATCATTAAAGGATCTAATGACGTTTGTCAGTTTTCATCGATCCGGCGAGCACAACATCTTTGCATTCGTGGCACACAGTCGCGAACCGAAAAAACTTCGAAACTTCGTATACGAACGGGAGGGTGGTGACTACCATTCTCATATCCTCGACTGGGAAGGGGAATCAATCCGTATGAATGTTCTGGGTGAGCCGGTCTGTGGGCATACAGTCCTCACGGTGGATGTGCCAGCCGAATGCTTCGCCAAAGAGCCGCCGGCCTGGGAAAAACCATGGGTCAATTGGCTTTTACCCGGACGCGCCGAGGATCAATGCGGGTACCGGAAGCGACGAATGTTCGCTTACACACTCCAAGTCCCGCTCGCAGTGCTCATTTATATTATACGTATCATCTACACAGCAGTACTCCTGCTATGCACCTTCCGGGGCATCAACTTCCGTCCGCTCTTTCATGTGCTCCAGCACAACACCTCGGATATTTCTGCTGATCTTGGCACTCCTCTGGTGATGCCTCGGACAGATAATGTGTTTCGGCAGATGCTCTTCATCCCTCTCATACCAATTGTATGGGTGCCCTATTTCCTCTTTTCACTCGTCGTTAAAGAGTGGAATTGGGTCGGTCTCTATAGTGGATTGATCCACATCAGCCTTATCACACTCATATTTTTTACGACTGTGGGAATAATCGGCGCTTACTCGTTGATTGAAGCGCTCCCGCGCTCCTGGAGAGCCTGGCGGAAAGAACAAGAACACAAAAAAGAGGCCGCGCAAGCAACGAAACTATGGTATACACATCCTCGGGAACAGGCACTCCTGTGCTGTACCAACGGTCCGCGACGACAGATCTCAGACCTGCCCAACAGCCGGCGGACGATCCGTCTTCGAATGCTCGATCTCAAGGCAAAGGTGTGCCGTCCCTTTGCCCGTTAACCAAAACGTCCGGAACCCTTCCGGACGTTTTTTCTATTGACATAATTCAAAATTCCTTATAACCTCCCACGTTCTTTCACAATTTAACGATAGAAGGAGTCAAAGGTGATCAAAGGATTGCGAACAAAAATGCTGAATCTCTTTTCAGATATTCTGCAACAATTAGGGATTTCCCTTGTGACCAGCGACGGAAAAAAATTCCGACGATACCGACTTGTTCATCAAGGGTGGATCTGGTTTATTTTTCCGCGACTCGTGCTGGAATCCCTCGACGACATTGATCTGGAATCGGTCACTCATGGAACCATAGAAGAAACCAAAAACTCGCTCAGGGAGCTTTCGACGGTTTCTCAAACGGAAATGAGAGAGGCAATCAAGCGCAGTGCAGCCAATCGGGCTACGCGAACAAGAACCGACTTCCAGAAAAAAATGGCGGCCCTCTTAGAAGGAAGCGAAGATCTACCGTCTCTCGTCTCTCAAAAAGGACGCTCAGCGATTCAAAAAGTTCAGAGAGCTCTGATTGAGGCTATCGGAAAAGTAACCAAGGAACGGTTCGAAAAAATCGTCACGAAAACCCTGGCACAAATTCTCATCTATGCACGCGAAGAAGTTGGGAAAGGTTCTTCTCAACAGACATACGCTCTCCCCTATGGAACAAGATTCTATTACGAGGGAGATCCTGTAAGTCTGTACGTGATTGAAGAGGCGCCGCGCGTGCGGACAATCATTTGGAATGGTCAGCGAGTTACTGTTTCCTTCCCGTACGTGATCTTTTGTCTGTATTTGAACAACAGTCACAACACCTTCAATCAACTTCAAGTCTTTTTCCGTAACGAACCCCTGATCAAACCCACAGACGATCTGTTTCTCCCGCCTCTTCCAGATATTATGGAACAGAGGGACAGACAAAAAGGACCCTTAAACGAATACTACGTTTGTTTCCCAGGCCCCAAAGAAATGCGGGGAACACCTGCGCAAGTTGCGACTTCTGCCCAACATGTTTTCTGGGGAAGTAGTTTCGAACCAACGCATTGGCGCAGTCCTTTTCGTGAACAAATCAACACGATGAAAGATTTTGCACTTTCCGAATGGGTAGAACGCAGTCAGAAAGAACCCGGGTACATCCTTAAGGTAGGGTGGGTGAAAGTTCCTTACAATGTTGCAACGTTTGCTTCTGCTCTCAAACAGAGTAAGGATACATTCAATGCACGGGAAAGCCTTTCTCGACTAGAAAAATATGCTCAGGAAGTGAGCAAAAAATTAATCGAGGGGGTTCAGGAAGGTATCCTAGACTGTGTGGCAAACATGCCGGATTATACGCAGTCACGCACGGAATTTGATCGTCAACTCAAGGAAGTTCTGAAAGAATCCAAGCTTGAAGAGGAAGTAAAGACACTGGTCGAAGCAGAACTGACTCAAGCCTGCTCTGATGCAAAAATTGAAGATCTCCTTAAAGGAGTGACTCAACGCTGCATCGAAAAATTTTCCGAAATCATGAAGCCTGCGGCACAGGAATTAACCGTGTCGATTACAAGGGCGCTCAGTCATGAAACGACTAAATCAGATGAAGGAGAAAAGGAATGATCGATGTCCACGTGAAACACCCTAACGCAACAGAACCATCCAAAGGCACGTACTATATCGTAGCCCGAAACGGGCTACACATGCGTATGGATACTGATTGGGTTGATGCTGTGATTCCTATGAAAGAGCTTCAAGCTCTGGAATATGAAAAACCCCGAGCAAAAATTCTCCTTCCACCGATCAATGCCGAGGTATTCCTACAGATTTACGGATTCTTTCGAAGCGTCTATCTCGCTCATCAGACAGAAGCCGCTGTGCTTTTGCACCATAGTCGTGAACATGGTTGGGCCTTTACCGTGCCAAGACAGCGAGTCTCTCGCGCTCAGGTCAGGTACGAAATGACCCAGCGTCTGGATGGGTATCGCTGTGTTGGGACCATGCACTCTCATGGAGATCTCCAAGCAGGGCATTCCAACACGGATATCCATGACGAAGCGTCCTTTGACGGAATCCATGTGACGCTTGGCAGTTTGAATGAACACCCTCATTTATCCATGGAAGCAGAAATTGTTCTGCGAGGACATCGATTTCCTCTTCCTGTAGAACAACTCGAAGGAGTCATTGCGCCGGTACAGGTACCTGCGAAAGAAACGTTCCTGAAAGGCATGTTCCGCAGCAGGCTGTATACCGTTGCAGAAAATGAGGTCTTGAAAAATTGGACGGTGCCCCAAGAATGGATGAATCAGGTACAGGTACCTGTACAGTATTGGCCTCGACCGATAAAACCGATCGAACCTCTTCCCGTGTCAGACCCTTCTACGACTCCTGTGTCGGAAGAAGTCCTGTTACTGGAAAATAAGCTTCAACAGTGGAAGTCTCCTGACCTTGTCTATGCTGATGTTTCGTCTGAGATTGAAGGGACGTTACACCCACATCAGGACATTCCACCAGAAAAAGGTGCGATCGAATCACCGGCACAAACGCTTTCCCCTTCAAAACCCCCTGTCGAGAACACGCCCGTAGTAAACACTGGTTTTGAAAAAACACCGACCACGTCTGAAGGTTTCTTTACGAGTCTCTGGCGTCAGCTTTTTCCAAAACCAGGAAATCCTGAATCAAAAGAGTGTGAGGAGAAGAAATGAAGCATATCAGTCGGATCGTGATTGTGGGGCTCGGAGGCGTGGGAACACGCATTGCTCCAATTCTGTGCCAGTATTTGACCTACGAACAGCCGGGGCTTCCTGTCTTTCTGATCGATGGCGACAAATTCGAACCCAAAAATGCTCAACGACAGATTTTTACCTCGCTGGGTAATAAGGCGGAAGTCACAGCAGGACAGTTGAGAAAGGACTTTCCAGAACTCTCCATTGAAGCGAAAACGCAGTTTGTCACAGACGACAACGTCTACATCTATATCCCCGAGGGAAGCCTCGTGTTCTGTTGCGTGGACAACCATGCTTCGCGCAAGCTACTCTCTGAGCATTGCAGATCCTTGGAAAACACCACCCTCATTTCAGGGGGTAATGAGTTTGACGATGGAAATATTCAGGTCTATATTCGTGAGAGCGGAAAAAACCTGACCCCGCCGCTGACCCATCTGCATCCAGAAATCATGCGTCCGAAAGACCGCAATCCTGCGGAACTCGACTGCATGGAACTCTCCGCTGCAGGCACTCCGCAGCTCATCTTCGCCAACGTGAAGGTGGCAACGGAAATGCTCTGCGCGTTCTGGGTTGTAACGAAGAAAGAAGTAGTATTTAGCGAGGTTTATTTCGACCTCAAAACCGGCGCACAGCGTCCCATCCTGAGAAAGGAATAACAGCGATGCGTGATACCAACGAGGCAGTAGAAAATATGGATAACATTATCCGTCTTCCCGTTCCCGAACGTAAAACCGATCCTGCTCCTGAACCCGAACGTTTTTCGGTGCAGGTGGGTTTCGGACCTGAGAGCCGAGAATTCGAATTCTCACGCGGAGACACCGTCCGCACCATTCTCAATAACGGTCTCATCAAGGAACTCATCGGGTTCCGTGGCGGAGAAGGAATCGTGGTCAACGGCCGTCCGGTCGACTCCAACTATTTCCTCAACCCCGGCGATCATGTGGACTTCGTTAAGGAAGCCGGTACGAAGGCCTAATGATCTAAGTTGATTAAAAGCGCTCTCTAGCAGGTTTTACACACCTGCTTTTTTATTTGAAAATGAAACTCCCCGCGAGCCAAGCTGACGGGGTATCAGGCTACATATTCCCTGAGCGGAGGTTCGTCCGACGAACCGGAGTCGAAGGGCTCGCGATACGACCTTCGACCGTTCGACAAGCTCACGGCAGGCAGGCTCAGGCGATAAGTAGAATACACAGCAAGCTGATGGGGTATTTACCCTGAGGGAATAAAAACAAAAATCCCTCCGTTTTGGAGAGATGTTTGATGATAATACTAGATTCCAGAATCTAGACTCTAGTAACTAGATTCTAGTCCGACCTCTGGTCGGACTGGTGGACCGTATCGGATTCGAACCGATGACCTTTTCCATGCCATGGAAACGCGCTACCAACTGCGCTAACGGCCCGTGGTGTTCAAAAGCATACAAGATTTTCTGTATTGAAGCAATCTCCCCTTAAAATCAATAAAAAACCGATCAAAGACCATTACCGTCTGTAATGAATCCTCGATCGGACTAGGTCATTTCTGATCGTATCCTTTTTGAAGAGCACACTCTTGTGCATCTTTTTCATCGTAATAGCAACCCACCTGGTTAGTGGAGTACCACACATCCGTTGTCTGTTGCCATAATCCTTTCTGCTCATCGGTTAGACCGACCGCGGGACGACAAGTTCTTCCCTGAAAATCGTCCAAATAGGGATACAGTAAGGTGGCTTCGTCGTTGGGATGACCGTGGCACGAGAAATTATCAAAATCTCCAAATGATTCTGCATATCTCGCATTTCCTCCACAGACAATAGCGGGGTGAGTAGCGATCACCTCATCAATTCCTTGTGCGCCGGTTGCATTCAAGAGAACCTCTCCCTGTTTATCAACCAACGCCCACATCGTACGAACCTGGAAATCATGAACTTCGTATCCAAAACTCTGACAGTCCGCAAACGCTCCTATTTCACGAGAAGGATGCTCCGGATTAATATCACAGATAGGATTTTCAGTGGTTTGAGGCGTATTTCCATAAGGATAACGCCAGTTCTGCGTCCCGGCCATAGCCACCATGAGTTGGCCTATGCTACACAACTCACGACCAGCGGGCTTAAGGACTTTTTCCCGAAAATTCGAAATCTCCGCTTCTGCCAGCCCGTCTACAGACCACTGACCCCCCTTTCTTCCATGAAAAGGATAGCGCTGAATACAGACCCCTGGTTCTTCGATCTGAATATTAGATAAGGGAATCTGTACAGACCAAAAATTCGTGATGTCTACGGCCTGATTATATTGCGCCAACTTCTGTTCATTGGTTTCTCCAACAGGGTAAACCCCGGGGGCCAAAAAAACTTCATCATTCCCACAAGCCGATTCTCCTGTGAGATCATCTGAGGAATCTGAGATCGACGAGGGAGTCGCCTCTGTTTGAGTAGGTATCGCAGAAGGAGTTGTTTCAGATGCATCCGTTGACAAAGAAGTTTCTTCTCCTGCAGGAGAACATTCGTTCACTCCGGATTCGAATATTCCACAAGAAATACAAGAGATGTAAGAAACAAAAGAGAGAATGAAAACGAAATTTCGCTTACTCACGACGTTCTCCTTTTAGAAGTTAAAGAACTAACAACCATCACATCGAACTCGCTATTCTACTGAAATTTCTATTTTTTGCAAGCACGGCACGGCACGGCTCTGTGCTCTACCCCAAATAAAAATCCGCCAGAGATGTATCATCTCGGACGGATCGTAGGCGTGCTAACTTTTTTGAATGGCTTTGACCAAGGCCTTAGCAGCACGGTCCTTCCGCGCTTCCGAAATGAGCTCGTCACGGCGACAATACAACCGCCGGAAATCGCTCTCCTTCACGACGACTTCTTCATCTGAGTCGTCACCACGGAGAACACGTTCATTGGAGTGAAGTTTGTAGGTTTTTCCTACAAGCTCCTTTTTCTGGGCAGATGTCATAAGAGCCGGATCAAATGGGGAGGAATCGGGTTCTATGCCCTGAATCCAGTTTGACTTCAGTGGCTGTACACGATCCCCTTCAGCTGTGTGCTGAGGAATAGTAAGATTATCCCTCTCATACGGATCCCACTCTCCCTGTAGACGAGAAGGCCTCTTGAGCTGTCTGGGAAGCCACAGCTCCCACCGCTCGACGATGATGCCTTCTTTAGCAAAGAATGCAAGCACTTCGTGCCAAACCGACAGAGGAATCCACTTGGGCTGAAGCCCCTGTTCGGAAGTCAAGTAAGAGTCCTCATACGTGGTCATTAGAACGCGCGTCAAAGGACTAGAAACGTACTCTCCTACATCCTGAAACGCGACCCTATGGGCGCGAGTGTTGAAATGATCAGGACGAACGACGATCCTGTCACCGATCACAAATTTCTTCTTACACCAGATACCTTGTAACTGGATCATTCCCATGATGAGTTCAGGAGTGCAACGGACGATTGTAATTCCAAATTCTCCGAAAAATTTCACAACTTTCCACAGATTCATTGATTTTAATCCCCACTGTTTAAAAAACCTCTTCCTTTGACCAACATTGATCAAAAGACTACGAACTATAGCCGTTTTTAACCAAAATGTCAACAGTCTCGGGGAGACCGTTGAAATACTCCTCATATTGCCTGAGCCTGTCTGTCGTGAGCTGCCTGCCATGAGCTTGTCGAATGGTCGAACGGTCGAAGGCCGCAGATGATTTAGCCAAATTTTGCCCCTTCGACAGGCTCAGGGAATAAAATTTGGCATGATATTGGCATGATATTCGAGTTTTTCAACGGTCTCTCGGGTACCCCTGTCTCGGGTACCCCCACATTCTACGGTCCTTCGATTGTTTCTGGAAGCTGGCTATTACTCTTTCCAGAAACGAGATTGTGCAGCCGTACTTTTGCCATTTCATTTTGAGGATTGAGTGAGAGGACGGTTTCAATCTCTCCGACAGCTGCGGAAATATTATCTTGCTGTTCGTAAACGGACGCCAAAAACCAATGGGCATTGCTGTAACTTGGTGCTAGTTGAATTGTATATTCTAAAGATTTTTGTGCTCGTTCCAGATCCCCCTCTCCCGCACGATTGAGATAGAGCAAAGCCAATTGAAAATGGACACCTACGTCCAGTGGGTTATAAGCGGCAACACTTTCCATTTTTCCAACCGCGTCATCAAGACGATTTTGCTGCTGATACGTCAATGCCAGTTGGAAATGAGCCGGGGCATAATCCGCTTTGCGTTTGATCGCTTCCGAAAATGCCGATTCCGCCTCAAAAACAAACTGTTGATATTTCTGTTCTGATTGAGCGGCGATGGATGGATCTTGTGAGGCACGCAATGGCTGGAGATGATTGACAACGACAAGATACGTGATTCCAAGCTCTGTCCAATAGGCAGGATTTTGGGGTTCAAGCTGTACAGCCTTTTGATAGGCACTCAACGCAAAATCTGATGCATCGCTCATCAATGGAATCAGCTCCCGATAGACAGATCCTCGACTCATCCAATTCAACACTTGCGAAGGAGAAAGCTCTGTGGCCCGAACCGCCGCATTCACGGAAGCGGCGATCAGCGATTGCAAATAGTGGCTGGATTGGCTGCTAAGCGAACCCGCGGAATCCATCGTTGCGATTTGTTCACCCGCCTGCAACAACAGAGCCTCCGCAAGACTGCGATAATAGGTATCTTGGAATCGATTGAATGTTGCCGCGCGTTCTAAGAATGTCACGATCTCTTCTAACGTGCCTTGTTCCCGATCCAGTCGAATGGCTTTGGTGAAAGCCATATCAGCCGCGTACCGCTGAACAGTAAAAAAAAGACCTCCTAAAAAAAAGACGGCACTGGTAAAAAAAAGGAAAGAAGTGATCAATAGCGCCACAGGTGCCAAACGGGGTGTAGAAGCCTTTGCCTCTTGAACCACTTGCGAAGCAAGCAGTCCCGAGAAAAGAAAAAAACTTACGGTGAGCGTCATATCCCAAGGAGCAAGCGCAGCGCTTACCAGAAGAGTGAGCCAAGGACACAGATGAATAAAGCTCTCTAACCATTGGGCTTTGGTTTGTGGGTGGACAACCTGATGAAACGAGCGAACCAACAGACACAAAAGGAAAACAGCGAAAAAAAGAACACCTCCCAAACCCCACGTAGGAAGAAGCGTCATGATATGTGAGGAGGCGCGGTCAAAATGAACGTTCCAAAATGTGTTATTCAAATCCACGCCACGAAATTGGTTATGATCGAATAAAAACGTTCCCGGACCTGAACCATAGGCAGAAGCACGCGTCTCAAATGTGCGCTGGGCAATAACCACTGAAGCAACATGGCTGGGCAACACCTCTAGCGGAATCTCAACGGGAATGGGTTTGGAAAAGCCCAGCCAAAAAATAAAACTGGCGACAAGAAAAAAAACAGGCCACAACAGTCGTGCGCGTTTTGAAAAATCTTGGATGCGAAAACAGCTCACAGCCAAAAGAATAACCAATCCCGCAATAAAGATCATCCAAAGACGTGGATCATCGATCACTAATTGGAAAAAAAAGGTAAGAAAAAAAACTCCCCCCATCAAAAAACGTTCAAAAACCCCTAACCCTCCGTCATGCATGATGGAATCTCCCTTGCGATGAGACATCCAGATCGCACATAAAAAAATCGTCGTAACCGTTAAATACGTCGTGAGGCTTGAAAGGGTTCCGACCGTGTTAAATCCTTTTGTGTGGGTAAAATCAAAAGGTAAAAGAAACACCCCAAAGAGCGAGCACAAACCGATCACACCCGTAAGGAATGCGGAAAGCGACCAAACCGCATGAGCGATGCGATGAGCCTTACGGTCTGTAAACACATTTGCCATGATGTAAAACAACAGAGCGCAGGCGACGAACGTTAAAACACTCGTGTATTCCTGACGATAAGATCCGACCCAAGAAACATAAGGAGCAACAGAATAGAGAGCAGGAAACACCACGGCGATGATTAAGAAAACAGGGAGAATATTGATGAGACCCTGTTTGAGCTCTACCCGACGCACAAGCATCATGGAGGCAAACCAACTCAATGCAGCCATAAACGTCAGAATCAATAAAAGAGTCTGCTTATTAAACTCCAGAGGATCAAGAGTAAAGGGGAGAAAAAATAACGGGAGAAAAAAAATGAGTAGATACACCAACGCGCGAGTGAACGATTGAAGGTGCTTTGGAGAAACAAAAGTCATACGTTTTTATTATAACGTAAAAAGCGCACAATGTGGGGTTCGTGCGCTTATTACTCTTTGATTGTAAGCCTATTGCAGGCGTGGATTTCACGAACGCTATCAGGAGCAATCTGATGCGTAATGAATGTTTGTCTGTAACGGGCCAGCACCCCCTTCCTTCTCATGAAGAAAGGAGGAATGACTCGATCAGATGTTTTACAAACTTGTGGAAACATCGCTTGATACTTCAACAGGAATCTCTACGGGAACAACGGGTTCTGCTTGGACAACGGGTTCTGGTACGGGAGAAATCTCTGTTTGCAGTATTGCCTGTTCCTCTTCTTGGAGAACTTCTTGTGTGTCCGTTTCTTCCGTTGTTTCTTCCTCTGCGGCTTGTTCTGATTCTAATGTTTGATCATCTGACGAATGTTCTTGAGTCGGTTCGGCTTGGGAGGTTGTCTGGACCTCAGTCGTATCCTCTGGCCGCACTTCTTCAACCGGTTCATATCCCCGCCTATAGGCAGTCACGATCCAATCAAAGGAACTATCCTCTTCGCCTGCAAATCGTTTCACGACGAAATGATTTTGATCTTTTTCAGAAACATAGAGAGATACCGGACCGTTTGGCGTTACCACCACCCGAAGAGGTGCTGTCGCACTAATAATGTCGTTATATTCAGGTACCACATCTTCAAATCTCACCTCGACTTCTCCTTGCGTTAATTGGGCGGTTCCGGAAAGAGTAATAACGGCCTCAGGCGAAACAACAGCGATTGTTTCAACCATTTCCCCTTGATGAGAGACGATGGCATTTTTTATGAGCCCCTGAGTTTGAATGGTTCCATCAGATTCGATAGACCATGTATCAACCAAACCGGTAAGCCGACCTACATTGAGCACACGATAACCATTCATTGAAATATCTCCTGTGAGATTGAGACTGGTAAACTCGGTTCTTTGGGTAGACGTTTGGGAAGCGGTATTTTGTGTTCCGGGCATGGCAGTGGTCGGTTCACCTCCCCAATATCCTACGTTCACGAACGTCACAATAAGACCGTCTCCTGTTCCGTCATAAGATTCCAACGCATATCCGATAATAGAACCTGGTTTTGTGGCTTTCGTGGCTACACCTATTTCGGTCGACGCTGCCAAAGGATCTCCAACTTGGATCACCCCTCCTTGAAGATTCACGCGTGTGGGCACGCGTCCGGCAAGGGCGATTGGATAATTGTGTTCATTGTTTTCACCGGCCAGAAATCCAGGACGAGTGGAAACGATACCAGCAAGCTGTTCATGTTCTCCACCTGTGGAGCGATGAACCTGTCCATCAACACCATTGCCATCAAACGCCACCACCTCACCAGCCTTCAACACCTCATTGGCAAAAAACATTTCTGCAAAATCATAAGATCCTGTTGACCATCCTTTGGCATTGGTACGCATGAAGTCTCCCCCAGATCCCTCTGATCCATCGTAATAAATATATTTTTCTGTTTGAGGCACTCCGCGATCGGACGGATAAATGTTTCCGCCGATGATCATGTCTCCGGCAATGCGCATCAAGCCTTCATTGGTCACGTAAGCGACTTCGCTCTCGGACGTGTTGCTGATAGAAAGCCGATACGTTTCTTGATCCTCTACAACCGTTTTCATTTTCATTTCAAGTTCGTGAGCGGTTGACTCATTCCAAACAGAACCTCTCAAAGAAATAGAAGGCGAATTCACCAGAGCATTTTCTTCTGTGGCTTCTTCAGGAGAAACAACGCGGATATCGTCGCGCAATTCTGTTGCCCCATTTGAATCCGTCACAAGATCTAACGCCTGCCAAGTTGGTTCAATAAAAACCAAGATCGTTCCGTTTCCGTTCGCATGAGTGGCCAACGCGCGGCCTAGCATAAATCCAACGCCTGTGGCTTTCTTCGCTACTCCCGGCACAGAAGAAAGGGTGAGGTAATCTCCAATGGCAATAGACCCCCCCTCATCATTCACACGCACAGGAACTTGTCCGAGCAAGGCCACAGGAACGGCATTTCCCGCAGTCTCCCATCCTTCAACCCAGTTTCCTAAAACGTTTGGAGACACAGAGTAAGCTCCGATGGGGGTGTTGGTCTGTGTGGCAAGAGTCACGTTTCCTGCTTCGTCCAGTGCAAGAACATTTCCTTCAGAAAAATTCGCGAGAGTTCCCGGAAACAACTCGGCATAGTCAGAACCTGATGAGGCATTCGTGACTCCTCCCGCGCCATTTCCTTCAATAGCCCCGATGACGGTTCCGTCCCCGTCTCGCAATTCAAGAAGGTTACAGGCAGCCGTTGGACTGGCATCTAAACATCCTTGGATAAAAACCCCTTGATGGGTATCTAAATTACCATCGTTAAAAAAAGCACCGATCCGTGAAGTGGTATTTGCCTGGACCTCCATTCCCGAATCGCTAAAAATCACGCCTTCGGCTCCCATCTGACCATTTACAAATAAGTCATCTCCATTATTACTAAAGGTTGCAAGACTTCCGCTGTCGCTGATCGTCTCCGTCGCAGCCCCTACCACCACATCGTCAAGAAAGGCGGCTGTTCCAGCTCCGTCAATCGCATAATAGGACCACTCGCTGGTTCCTCCTGTGCTTCCCACGTACACGCCATAAGAATTCGTAAAAGAACCTGCTCCGGAATTGGCCGCACTCACCTGAAGCCCATACATATTGGTGATAACGGAAGTTCCTTGATTATCAAACGTGAAACGAAATCCATTTACATTGGTATGATTATAACCATTATTCTCATGCACCATGTCAATATTCACACCGCGTAAATTCGCCGACGTAAGAAAGTTATTACGATACTGTCCATTGATCAAATTAATGGATCCTGTGACGTTTCCTGCCTGAAAACCTGATTCCCCCATAGAAATATATTCTCCTGTCAATTGGTCCGCCTGATCGGCATCATTGTAATTCACAATGGCTTCCGTATATCTTCCGTAGACATTGATCGTTCCTGCATTATTCGCATCACCCTCAAATCCAGCAACAGCCGCATCACCGATGAGATAATACGTATTGCTAGCAGCGTCTTGGTTTGAACGCGCACGTGTAAACGAGGCGATATCCTCGCGGTCGCCAGTAATGGCATTACCAAATAAATGATTAATATAACTCACAACCTGTTCTGTTGTTGGGGAAGCTAAAATATCCTCAGGCGACTCAAAACGCCCATCAACAATAGTTCCACCATCTACATAAAGCGTTCCTTCAATACCAACATCGTCCGCGACAAAGGCGTCGTCTCCCGTAAGAGTAAAGTTTGTATCCCCGATGGTTTCAGCGCTTGCTCCGACAAGCATATTTCCCCCGCTAAAAAACCATCCGTCCGTATCCAAATAAGAGAGCGATCCGCTATCCGTCGCATCGGAGGCATAAAACGTAATGGTCGGATCGTTTGTATCGCTGGTTCCATCACCCACGCGCAAGATATTAGTATCAACATCGACGGAAAAAGGGGCTGTCAGAGTGGTTGCACCGATAGCTAAATCATCGGTAGTGGAAGTCAGGTAGGACACCGTACCGCCGTCGGTGAAGAGACTGCTTCCTCCAACGACATCCGTTAAGAAAGCAACGGTTCCAGATCCGTTTTGAAAGGTAATGGTGTTGTCTGCGGTGGGATCGGTAAAGGCGAAGGTGGATTCAAAATCGTTAGCCGTCAGGCCTTCAAACACCAGAGGGCTAGCTCCTTGGACCACGCCGGCTGTGGCATCGATGAGTGAATCAAAATCAACCGTACCATCGAAGTTCGCGGTTTGGGACGTTGTGAGAACTCCGCCGTCGGCAACCACGAACGCGTCATCGACATCCAGGCCTCCGGTAGAGATATCCCAATCAGAAGAGTTCAAGGCAATGGTCGTGCTGTTATCTCCCAACGTGATGGCGTCTGCGGCTCCAAGGTCGATATCAAGCAAGGTAGCGGCAGCAGAACTGACCAACTGAAATACGTTGTCGGTGGCATCGGTCAGCGTGAAGTCAGCGTTGTCTGAGAGGAAGGTGAGGTTACCTGTGGAGTTACCCATGGTGACGTCAGCTCCTGCGGTGGTGTCTGCGATGTTGGCTGCGCCGTCGATATCAACCGCATCTTCCACTTTGAGACCTAAGTCCCAGGTGGTTCCTGCTTGGTAGATGGCGTATTCATTTCCTCCGTCAGCGGCTCCGCCCAAGTTCTGGACCTGGATACCGTAGATAATATCGTCCGTACCAGCGTCTGAGGTGTTGGATGTGACAAGCACGTCAAGTCCTGTGTGTGTGTCAGCAGCACCGTCATCGGCGTAGTTGGCAACAGTGAGAGCGACGTCTAATCCTTCTGAGCCTGAAGTGTCAGAGGCTGCGGTGGTGTTGGCAACAGCCAATGAAGCGGTTGCGGATGTTGCCGCGGCTTTAGAGACAGAAGCTCCGTCTCCTGCGTCCAATGCAACGTTGAAGTCACCGCCTACAAGGTCGAGATCTCCGTCTGAAACGAGGATGTCACCAAGAGTGAGCACGAGAGCATCGGTGCCGTCAGCGGCTCCGGCGATCGTGGTCAAACCTGTGGTAGCAGCAACGGTGAAGGCAGTACCTAAGGTAATGGAAGAAGTAGCAGATCCGGCGATGGTGGTG
>JACPHU010000001.1 GCA_016188495.1 Candidatus Uhrbacteria bacterium | reverse complement strand
CTTGCGAACAAACAGGTTACCAAACCAGCGATCGACCATCCTTGGAGAAAACAAATCGCCAAAGACTGTACCCTCTCACAACTCACTCACTAGGACATTTCTAAATCCCTGGAAGTAGGACATTTCTATTTCCCGTTGACATCCTGGATTTTTTGATTGACAAAACACTGTTTTTCTGTTAGTTTTTTCTCATGGGACGGGACTGTTTCCTAATTCGATGAGATTGCCTTGAACGGGCTGTCCGCCCGGACTCATGTCCATTCGGACGGGTCATCTCTGAAGATGTACCTAAAATGTACATTGAAGAGATGGCTGGGTGCCCGTGAAAGGCAAGGTTGCGAATTCGGGAACAGTCCCGGGGCTGATCGGTATCGATGGGAGCCTACTCACAATGATCAAGCCGTGTGGGCACGACCGCACGTACTCAAACTCGTGTAAGACGACAACTGCAAACAACGTCATGGCAATGATCAAGAACGCTTTGCGCGTTCCTTCATTTGCTCCTGTCCTCGCCTAAGGGTTTGAAGGACCATCCAAGTTGGTTTTGCTCAAGAGCCAGCAATTGGGTGTTATATTTTTGAGCTTTGAACGCGAAGTCACCGATCTTTCGCGCTCGAGAGTTGCGATCGGTTCCTACAGACGTATTGCGTCACACCTTAAGCGCATGTAGGTATTCCAGGTGTGAATGAGCTTGGAAACGTCATTGTGAAAAATCTAACCACACAGGGGTTCAATTCCCCTCAGCTCCACCAACAATATCGCATCACTCATGATGCGATATTGTTTTTGAAAAGAAATAACCCCACCATCAGCGAGCTTCCGATAGGGAAGTTTCTCGCTGGCGGTGGGGTCAAGCATTTATCTGTATTGTTTCTTCTTCTGTGCTTTATGAACAGTGACCGAAGCACCACAGTTGGAACAATGTGGATCGGCAAGATCTGTTGCGGCCACGATAACTCGTTGTTGGCAAGTTCGGCAGTATGATTTGTGAGGTAAATCACCCCAATCGTCATGGGCGGGGTCGTCGATGACGATTTCATACTTACATACGATACAATCGGCTACCACTCTATTTCGTGGTCCGCTTATATCGTGTGTGTATGTGAATACCAAATTTGATCGTTCGACTTCGACGATTGTCCCACAGTTTTCACAATCGAACTTACGCTTCCAATCAGGATGCGCACGTCCAACCTCAAGTACCCTCATCTTCCACTCCTTTTTCGGTAGAGGTTTTATTCAAGTATCAGATCTAGATTTCGTCCAGATACCGGAAACGTCCGTGTGGATATTTGGGAATCAGATGAAAGAACAGGCGGGCTTGCTCATCACCTTGGAACAGAACAATCTCATAGAGCTGTTCGAAGCAGCGTTTCTCATCGGTAATGAGGATACCCGCTTTCAAGTGTGCTTTGGCAAGACGCAGAATTTCAGCAGATACTGCTGGGTGAATCATCTGCTTGAGATGACACCCTATCAGTTGTTTTAGATGACGTGCGAGTTCTCCTGGGAGATCTCCGTTTTTTTCCATCTCGTCTAACTCTTGCCAGTGGTTGGCGACCGTAAGTTTTATTGGATTCACTTTATTCTCCTTTTCCTGTTTTTGTTCCAAAAAACAAAAAATAATACTTCAAAAAGAACATTTTGTCCAGTTATAGCCCACACCCCACATTCTTCATTGCCCAATATGCGAGGAAGAGGGCTTGTTTGTGAGAGGACGCGCGAAGAATGGCAATAACGATTTTTTGATTTTTTGTGAGTTTATTGTAGGATTTTTTGGCGATCAACCAAGGAGGTCTTTACATGTCTGACAGACAAACGATTGCGCTTGGATACTCGGACCCTGTTTTTGTGGATCCGTTGGAGTATCGAGTTTCTGGTCAATCATTCTTGAGACGGGAACTCCCTTCCTCTCAGATGTTTCTCATCAAACAGGGATTGGAGGTCTTTAAACGTCATTCTCCAGATTTGCCTGTCTATGATGCTTCTCAAGGCGATGGGGGAGCCAGTCTCTCACCCATTCCTCCCGAAGAGATTGTGGGCGCAATCGCTCGATTTCTTTCTCGATCGCAAACCACCTCTTATGGGAAGCCTGAGGGGGATGTGCGAGTCAGAGAAGTTCTTTTCAATCGTTATTATCGTCTGGAAGGTTCTACAGATTTAAGTTCTGCTCATGTGCTCACAACCTGTGGCGGACGTGATGCGTTGCAAAAGTGGTATCAGTCCATCGCGCTTCTCACGCGTGCTGCCGGTCAGTGCGTGATTGTCTCTGCGGCCCCCTGGCAATCTTATGCCCAAGGAGGGTATCTAAGCGGACTCAATATGTTGCGTGCTCCCACTCAGGGGGATTTTAAAATGACTCCGGAGGGGATCAAGCACGCGGTGGAGTTTGCTCAGGATCACTTGCATCCCGTTGTCGGACTTGTGTTAACCAGTCCTGATAATCCTTCGGGGGTGTATCTCACCCAGCAGGAGATCGTTGATCTGATTGAGACGGCTGTGTCTTGTGGAATCAAGTTCGTTCTTCTTGATCTGATGTATCAGATGGTTTTGGATCAAGAGGTAGAACATTATGACATCGCGAGTCTTTTCAAGACACTCACTCCACAGGCACGAGGATGTGTGACCATACTGGATGGTCTGACAAAGTCTGTCGGGGCAAGTAATATTCGTCACGCTCATTTGTTTTGTGGAAGTCTTACCGTTGCCAAGACCATCGGTGCGATTTCATCTCACACGGTGTTGACGCCTGTTACCTCTGAAGCCCTTGCTTTTGAGCTATATCGACACGACGATGTACACAAACATCCATGGGTTCGTCGGGTCGTTGAACCAACCCAACAAAGCCGTAGACTGTTTCGCGAACAGATGAACTCTTGGGGCTATCAGTTTGTCGCGGACCAAGGGTATTACGCGTTTGTGCGAGTGTCTCCTTGGTTACACGAGAGAGTCACGACTGTTTCTACACTCCCTCAATATCTCACGTCTGAACATGGGTTAGCGATTATTCCGGGATCTGTGTTTCATCAACCTGAGTTTATTCGTTTCTCCCTTGCCAACACCCCTGAGGTCACGCTCGGTGCCATTAATTGTCTCCACAGTGCTCTTGTGAGACTTCCTTAAGAACACGCAAAACGGACTCTGAGTCCGTTTTTATGTTATAATTTTTTTATCTATGCAGCCTCCACAGTCCATTAGTATTTCAACAACCACGTTTATTAAAGCTGTTTTGATTGGATTGGGTTTGTGGTTTCTGTGGTTTATTCGCGACATCGTGGCTATTTTTGTCGGCTCTCTTTTATTGGCTTCGCTCATCGAACCTTTTGCTGCGTGGTTTGCTCTGCGAAGAATTCCGCGGGGGATTGCTGTCTTGATCATTTATACGCTCCTGCTTTCTTTTACTTCTATTTTTATCGTGCTGTTTGTTCCGGTGGTCGGACAGCAAGGAGCTCAGTTGTTTGCGCATTTTTCAGATTATTATACTCAAGCAACACAGTCGTTGGGACAAGTACGTCAGTTTTCAGAAGATTATGGATTGAGTACGAATCTCTCAACCTCTTTAACGGCACTGCAAACAAGTTTTAACGATACTTTCGGTTCTGTTTTTTCCACCGTGAAAGGAGTTGTCGGAGGAGTCGTTGCCGTGTTTATCGTATTGGTTTTAACCTTTTACATGGTGGTTGAGGAAGAAAAGATGCGAAAATATTTTCGAAATCTGGCTCCTATTGAATATCAGCCATACGTTGTTCATTTGATAAAAAAATTGCAAAAGAAAATGGGGGAATGGCTGCGAGGCCAGTTGATTTTGGGACTGATTGTTGGTGGTTCGGTTTATCTGGGCTTGCTTTTTTTGGGAGTCAATTACGCCTTGCTTCTCGCCTTGATGGCTGGTGTGCTTGAAGTGGTTCCTTATGTGGGTCCTATCATTTCTCTTATCCCGGCGCTTATCATTGGTTTTGCTCAATCGCCCGTAATCGGTTTTGCTGTGGTTATTTTGTATCTGATTGTTCAGCAGCTTGAAAATCATTTACTGGTTCCCAAAGTGATGCAGAAGGTCACGGGGTTGAATCCCATCATTAGTATCTTGGCCTTACTGGTAGGAATTAAAGCAGGAGGAATTGTCGGAGCTGTTTTTTCCATTCCTTTGGCGATGATGGGGGTGGTAATTTTAGAAGATCTTTTTCGAGATGTAACTGAATGAGATATCTCAAATAATTTTTTGTCGAGTATGCGTTATTATCAAAAACATTCTTTTTTTCCGATCGTCATTATCTTGTTAACCATCCTTTTGGCAGGCTTCATGTTTTTTGTTTTTCGCCAACCTTCTGCTAAAACATCATTGTCACAAGAACCTAAGGTGGTAAATGAACAGGCCTATCGCGAGGGTGTTTCTGTGACTCTTCAAACGTTCGAAGAACAATTTGCCGTCTCTCAAGACGCGGCGCAAAAACGTCTTGCAACTCAAACAGCTCTGGCGGCTTTGCTTGAACTTCGCGTGCCTGTTGAGTATAAAGATCTCCATCTGCAACTGGCTATTGCTTGGAATCAAATCCAAACCGCTTTGCAAAGTGGTTCTCAAGAAGACTTAACAACCTCTTTAAAAACTATTGAACAGTTGAAGGTCACTTATCCTTGGTTATCTCTTTAAAAATCTATGTCGCGTATAGAAAAACAAGCTTCCTTAGAAAAACAGATCCAGGACGTAAAAGGGGATGTCGTTCAGGAAATGAAACAACAGACCAAACCACGCAAACGATGGCTTACGTGTCTGATCATTTTTTTGGTTCTTTTTTTGGTCGGTCTTAGTTCTCTGGCTTGGCTCATCGCCTCTACAGGTTTGGTGTCTGTTCCTGTGTTTACTCGCTTTGCGTATTCGCAGCCTGTTCCATTGCGGGAAGTGGCCCCTGGCATTCCTGTTGAGACCGTGTTGCGAGAACAGATTGCCACATCTTTTGTACAGCGTTTCCGTGAAGGCGGTCGGTTCTTGCCTTCGCCAAATCAAACGCTCGAAGTACGTCTTTCCGAAGCCTCTCTGACAGCGAGCGTGAGAAGCAAATTAGAGGAAGCTTCTTTGGAAGGGTTGGAGATTTCAGCTCTTCAGGTGATCTTAGAACCCGATTCAGGGGTAGAGGTTTTTATCCCTGTTCAAGACAGTCATCTTCAGACAGCCGTTATTTTCTTTTTTGACGTGATGGTCAAAGACGGTGCGATCGCTGTTATTCCTAAAGATGTATTTGTTGGAAACTTGAGAGTTCCTTCATTTTTGGTGAAGACTTTTTTCACACCTCTGTTAAAACAGCGACTCGCTCAATTGAATGAGCTTATTGTCCGGTACGGGAAGATCTCGTCTCTGGATATTTCTTCAGGAGAGCTGTTGATTCAAGGCACTGTTTCTGTTGAAGTACCAAGACCACCGTTATGATCCTTTTTTATCGCCTTTCCTCTTTTGTCGCCACATTCATTGCTGCTTTTGGATTTCTTGCTCTTTTTTTAGGTTGGAACCATCCTTACGTTGCCGTTTTTTTATCTACTTTTTTTATCGCTATCGTTCTTGCACGGTTGCTTGGATGGCATGTCCGGACGTTTCAATTTTGGCATCTGTTGGGAACGCCGACGCTTTTTTTCATTTCAAGCTTCGGCCCCTTTTTTCTTTTGGAACATCTGTTGGCAAAAGTGGTTCTCGCTGTCTTGGTCATTTTTTTTCTGTTTTTATTTGTCGAGCATGTGTTTAGCTTCACCTATCTCCCGATGAATTATCAGCCGTTCACTTTAGAATATCTTTCTCAGCTGTTGCACATTTTGTCCGTATTCTTTCTTTCAACCTTAGGATTTGGTCTTTCTCTTTTTCTTCATACACCTTTGTGGTTCATTTCTCTGATCTTTTTTTTCATTCTTTTTTTTATTGTGTACGGAACTCTTTGGGCAGGGAAGGTTGATCCTGAACGCGCAAGACCGTATGCCTTTGCAGGAGCTCTTCTGACCACGGAACTTTTTGCAAGCCTCTCTTTTCTTCCAACCGGCTTTTATTCCAATGCGACTTTTCTTGCGTTAGGCGTGTACGTCTTTTTGGGACTCTCTCGCGCCCATGCTCTTCATAAGCTTTCGCGCGAAGTTCTTAAGCGGTATCTCGTTTTATTCTTTTTTCTCACCGTGATCATCGTGGTCACGTCTCAATGGGTATGAACATAGGTTCTTGGCCACACTTTTTTTCATTCATCCTCCTTTCTCTTGCTGTCGGTCTTGGAGCGGGGATTATTGGAACCGCTCTTACAACGGATTATCTTTCCGAATATGCGTTCGGATTATCGCGGCTTACGGAACCTCTTCGCATGACTCAGGAGCTTCCTCGAGCGATCCCGAAAAATTATGAAGACGCGCTTTCTCTCCTTCGAGAACGTGCTCTCCCTGCTGTGGGATCGTTGTTTGAAAACAGCCAGGTGATAGAAACCGGCATTCCTTTTTCTCTTTCACACATTCCTGTCATTGCCTTAACTTCTGACGGATGGGTCCTTACTCCGCAGGCGGCCCTGGGGGATCGCGTTCAATGGCAAGCCCAACAGTGCGAGATCGATAAGCGCATTGATGAACCATTGACCGGATTTGTGTTTGCTCATTGTCAGACAATCAATGTGCCTGTGGTGAATTTCGGATCCGGATACGATGTTGCTGTCGGTGATCAGGTATTTGTTGTCTCAACAATGGGAAAAGTGAATATGACCAGCGTTTCTTCCCTTACGTGGGGTACGCGCAGTGTAGAATCTTCCGATATTCCTTTACGACGTATTCATCTCGTGAATGCGTCCGAACTTGAACATGGTTCAGCTGTTTTCAATCTGTTTGGCGATCTGGTGGGAATTATTTCTCAGACAGAAACTTCGACCGATGTGATTCCTTTTGAACAGTTTTCTGGAGCATTCCGTCAAGTACTGCTTCCTTCTGAGGTTATTGTGTATCCTGCGTTGGGATTACAGGGGATTGATCTTGCTCGCACGGTTGGTGTTTCGCCCGCATTTTCCAGAGGTTTACGCCATGGATTTTTACTTTATGGAACACAGACGCTCCCAAGCGGAAATATTCTTAATCCTCTGCCATTGGTTGAGGGGGATATTATTTTATCTGTCGAGGGCGTTGCGATAGGCCCTGCGTTTTCTTTAGATGATTTGCTTGTTTCTTATGCGCCGGGGGATCACATCCGTCTGACGATTGATCGCGAAGGCGTACAGCAAGAAGTGACGCTTACGTTGGGGGAATTGAAACTTTAAGTTATACTAAAAACATTATGGCCCAACCAAATTATCTTCGTGACGTGTTTGGACATTGGCAGACGATTCTTCTTTTTGGTCTGTTAGGGTTGGTACTGGCTCTGATTATTTCTTTTATCCAGCCACTCAAATATTCCTCTACCTCGCGATTGCTTATTTTGCAAGATGTCGGTTCTGGGGTAGATGCGTACACGGCTTCGCGTTCAGAAGAACGGATCGCGGACAATCTTTCCACACTGATTTACACTAGTACGTTTTTTGATCAGGTAGTAGATGCAGGGTTTAGCATTGATCAGTCTATTTTTCCTGAAGACCCGTCAAGACAAAGAAAAGTTTGGGGAAGAACGGTTAAGGCAACCGTGGCCCGTGGTTCAGGACTGCTTTCGGTCACCGCTTACCACACAGATATCAATCAGGCAGAACAGCTCGTGCGCGCGATTTCCTTTGTTCTTACCCAACGTGTGGGCGAGTATACGTCGGGAGCCAACGTGTCCGTCCGTCTTGTGGATGAGCCTTTGAATTCCCGATGGCCTGTGAAACCAGACATTATTGTAAATATGTCCTCTGGATTTGTACTAGGAGGGTTTGTAGGAATCGCCTTTACCATCCTCCAAACTGAACGTATTAGACGCAGACACCAGTTTGTTCACGAGGATTTCAATGAATAGAGACTTCTGAAAAACTCGCGATCTTGCGGCTTACGGGCCCCGCTGACCCCGTTCTCCCTACTCTTAGTAGGGTTCTCGGGGCTCAGCAGCCCGTGCACCGCAATCTCATCGATTTTTGCAGAGGTCTCAATAGAAGTTAATATTCCCTGAGCGAAGCGACCCACGGAAGCGGAGTCGAAGGGGTAGTTGCGGCCGCTCAGGCAGTAAATAATTAAAAAACGGGATTTTATCCCGTTTTTTGATGAAAAAAATTCTTTTGAGAACTTAGATACTAGCTTGTCAACACAAGGAGGAGTCGTGTTCACCGCTGTGTCTAAGCCCTCAAAAGAACTTCTTTCGTTTACTTAATTCGAGCATAAGGATACCAAAGAGACTCCTTTTCGTCAATGATTTATAACACCTATCTGCCAATATTCCTTGACAAAAATTCCCCTTTGTGATATTTTGCTCCGTTAACAAAAGTTTTCGTTCTGTATAAACAAAGGTTTTACTATGTTTTGAAGCGGTTTGATGTTCACCTGCAACACCTCCTCCTTGTTGTAGTGCTGGATGTCAAACCACTTCAGTACATGGTCGGATCAGAGAGATTTATCTCATATTCCCTGAGCGAAGCGCCTCATATGTAAGGCGCGAAGTCGAAGGGCATAAATGAATTTTTCTGATCTGACCGTGGCTGATTCGTAACTTAACAATCAGTCTAAGTCAAACCGTCAAAACCCCCTGTCGGGGTCAGACGGTAAGGGGCACTGGCATTGTGTCAGGGTTCCTTGATCCCGACGCGAAGAAACAAAGGAGTTCGATCATGCGAAATTTGTTCAGCGGTCTCATCGTGTTTTTCAGTCTGATCTCCAGCAGTCTCGCCTTCGGGCAGGACGCCGACACGACTCCATCCCCTGATGGTGACAAGAAGGAGGTGGGGATTCGTCCAGGCACTCCGTGTGCCAAGGTGCCGGGTCTGATTGACCTGGACAAAGACGGGTTCTGCACCACGGTCGAAATCGATGCGGTCTTCCCAATGTCCTTCAAACAGGACTGCCGCGATGACGTCAAGGCCATCAACCCGGGAGCGACTGAGAAGGTCGCTGACGGTATCGATCAGGACTGCGACGGGGAGGATCTGAACTTTCCGGACGGCGTCACCGCCTCGATTTACAAGGTGTTCGTCAGGAACGAATACGGCGGCAGGGATCCCGGTGCCAAGCTGTTTGTGCAGGACTTTGATACCTGCACCGAGGCGACCGCACCGGCGACCTGTGAGATCGACCTTGTGCTCGGTAAGTTCGTTCCGGCCAAGGGGTACGTTTTTGAGGACGTCTACGTGGATGGGGTCACAGGGCTCCTGAACCGTGGGTGTACCCGTGATGGGCAGGAGATGGTTCTCGAGACCGATGCAGCACACAATCCCCGTATTTGTGAAAATACGGGCGGTGGTGTGAGTATGGTGCGGGTAGAGGGGCTGGTGAATAAGGAGAGGAAGGCTCGCGAGAAGGCTCTCAAAAGGGAAAGCGAAGAACGCGAGAAGGCTCTCAAAAGGGAAAGCGAAGAACGTGAAGCTCTGAAGAAGGCCCTCGATAGTTATTCGCAAGGTGTCGATGCACAGATTGCCGGCCTGGTAACGACCGACACCAATCTCAGCACCCGTATGGACGGGTTCGAGTCCTACGGTCCGCTCGTTTCGGTCGCACCGACTTTCGGGGTCATGTTCCGGAAGCCTCTGCAGGAGGTGGATCAGAACGATGTCCCCACGGGCAATATGGTCCGTGAGGCCGTTCTCCCACTCGGTGGTTTCAACCTTCGGGCAGGAGTCGACGCCGCCGGTTTCCAGGTGCTTCTGCGTCTGGATGTCGGGTTCGGAAATGACGGTGAAGGCGCGGGCGACAGTGCGTACCAGTTCGGTGTCGAGGCCATGTTCGAGAAGCCCATGGCTCTCCCCGTCAACGTGAGTCTGATGGCGCTGTACGGTGTCATGGAAGACCACGCAACGGTCGTGGATCTTTCCGCGATCGATCGAAGTGTTCTCCTCGGATCCGGTGTGTCCTATGACCTGATGAAGAAGGGGCACTTTGTTCTGTCTGGTTATGGGGAGGGATTCATCGGTTATTCACTCTACGGAACCCGGGGGGAGACTTCCGAAGGTTCCGTTCCGATCCAAGGAAGTGGCCTCACTGGTGGCGTACGAGCTGGCTTGAGCGCCACCTTTGGCGCCCTCAAGTAAATCTGCCCTTTATTCCTGCCTAAGCTAATCTCGCCATTACCCGCTTTTCCCATTTTTTCCTGAAAAGTTAATCTTGAAGGGAAAGCGGGGGGTTCTCTCTAAAATCCAACGTTCTAATATCTGTCAGGTCTACCTACGAAAGGGGACCTGATTTTTTATACCCTATTTTATACCCTATTTCTTGACAAAAATTCAATTCTTTGTTACTCTGACACGTCAATTGTTCTTTGAAATTCGTTCGATAAACCTTACGGAATCGGGAAGAATGTGTGTGGAAGTCTTTTTCCTCACAGACTCTTCTCGATTCCAAAGCAGTTGTGCTGAGGACTCTTGAGTGGCAGTAACAATATCCATGGAGATTCTGATGAACACCAAGTATCTTCTCACCGCGGTTTTTTCTTTCGTTCTTCTTCTCGCCTCTGCCTCCTGTACGCCGGCCAAGGTCGTCGCTCCCGATGGGGATGAAGACGAGATTGTTGATGCGGATGGCGATGGGTATACCATCGACGAGGGTGATTGTGACGATCACGACGACGACATTAATCCCGATGCTACTGAGCTCGACAACGGGATCGATGATGACTGTGATGGTCTGGTCGATGAAGGTTGCGATCTTGACGGAGACGGTTATACCTACTCCAACGATTGCAACGATCAGGACGCCGCCATTCACCCCGGCGTCAGCGAGAACTGCAGCGATAGCAAGGACAATGACTGTGACGGCACCATCGATGGGGCCGACAGTCAGTGTCAGAGTTCGACTCCGGTGCCCGATACTGCGGAGGAGTATGATGTCACTATCAAGGTCACGTCCTCCGGACTGACCAAAATCGACTTCAGTTACGGCTACTGTTCGGATAAGGATGATCCGGCCGCCTGTGCCGACTGGCATCAGAGCGTGGTCTCCAATTCCGGGTCGGTCGTGACCGCGAATCTGGTCGTCAAGTCGACGGGGGTGATGAGGTTCAACTCGAGTTACTTCGTCGGCAGTGATAACGATCCGGACCACTGGTTGTGCGAGGGGTACTCCAACCCCACCATCAACGGAAATGTCGAAGTGTGGGTCGAGGAATCGTACTTCGGCGATGGGAACGTAGACGGTGTTCCTTATGCAACCGGTTGTTCCGCGGCAATCGATATCGAATCCCTCATATCGGATTATCTCGACAACTGATCTTTTAGGAACACCCGCGGGCTTCGTGTGCAAGCCCATCTAACCTTCTCAAATATCTGAGGAGGGTTTCCGCTCGCGGTTGTTCCTCTTTACTACGACACCTTCTCTTTGTTGAGAAGGTGTTTTTCTTTTGTGTCTATAATCATTGACAAAATGGGCAAAAAATGGTATAGTCAGACATTCTGAAATGGGTGATTTTATTGAATTTATGGAATAAAGTCCTTTAAATTTTTCAAAAAGAATTTTTAGGGTTTGTCCGTTTAAAGGCTACAAAAGTCGTTTGAGCCTTTGGACGGACGACCCCTGATGATAAATCAAGGTATGGGGGTGTCTAAGCTTGTTTAAACATCGAGCCAGGAGTTACCTGGTGGATGGATAAATAAGCTTTCCCCCACAACAGCAAAGAGGAGTAATTCGATGAAGGTGATGAACACGATTGCAGCAGCAGTAGTTGGATTGATTGTCGGTTTTTATCTCGCAGTTCTGGTCTTCGGTTGTGCTCCGGGTGATGTCCCGATGTATTCAGCAGATGATCGCCAGGGGGATAGTACCCCTGGTCTGGATGAGGATGGTGATTTTTACGATCTTGCAAGTGATTGTAACGATCGCAATGCGGCGATCCATCCAGGAGCCGTGGAAGTCTGCGGAGACGGTGTGGATCAGGACTGCAACGGCAGCGATCTCGTCTGCTCGCCGCAGGAAACCCTGCCTCCCGACGATGACGTCGACAACGACGGGTATTCCGATGACGTCGACTGCGATGACGAGGATCCCAACGTCTATCCCGGCGCCGTCGAGACATGTAACAGTCTCGATGACGACTGTGATGATCAGATGGATGAAAATGTCACAGTTACGTTTTATCGTGATTGGGACGTTGATGGTTACGGTAATGTAGCTGATACAGATTCTCGTCTGGGCTGTGCTGGAGAAGATCACGAAGGCTGGTCAGAAATGGCTGGTGATTGCGACGACACCAAGGACAGCGTCTACCCAGGCGCCGTCGAGCAGTGCGACAGCATCGACAACGACTGCGATGGCAGCATTGATGAAAACGGCACCTCGGTCACGACCTGGTACCGCGATGCGGATGGTGATACGTACGGCACGACCAGTACGACCACATCCAACTGCTCACAGCCCACCGGTTACGTCTCACGTTCCGGTGATTGCGATGACAGTAGGGCAACGGTCTATCCCGGCGTCACCGAGACCTCCAACGGGATCGATGACGACTGCGATGGCAGTATCGATGAGGGTTTCACCACCTGGTACCGCGACGTCGATGGCGACGGCTATGGCATCACCACGGACACCAAGACCGCCACTAGTCAGCCGTCGGGTTATATCAACAAATACGGCGACTGTGCCGACTCCAACGCAACGATCCATCCCGGAGCCGTCGAAGTTACGACCAATGGGGTCGACGACGACTGTGATGGGACGATCGACGAGGGGACTGAGGCCAAGGTCGAGGTGAATTACTCGACCAAGAATACCTATCAGCTCAACGCCCAGGTGTTCACCGCGGCTAGTCAGCTGGGCAACGAATGGTATGAGACCGCGAGTGTCACGTCGGCCAACGCTGTTTCGGTGGAGTTTACAACCGCCGAGTACGGCAGTCTGGCGGACTTCTGCGGTGTCCGTCTGAATGTCAGTGTGGGTAATCCTGCCTACGACTGGCTGTGCGAGGGGAGCGCGATCGATCCCTCGGTTCAGGTGGACATCTGGTGGAAGGGGACCTGGTATGACGAGAGCAAGCTCAAGGTGTGGGTTGCCAACTCGTCTTCCGGATCCTGTTCCGCAGTGCTGCTCGTGAGCACTGCCTCGCAGTGTCAGAGTTCCAGTATCAAGTAAACCTCCACCACCTGAGTCCCTGACGAAGGTGGTGTACAAACGCACGAACCCCGTGCGAAGCGAATCCCGAGCTTAGGCTCCTGGTCTCGTCTTCGCTCGGGGTTTTTCTTTTTGTTTAGAATTTTTCGTATGACCCTTCGACTTCGCTCCCGTTGGTCGCTTCGCTCAGGGAATATTAGTTAATGCATAATGAGTTTTATCCTCATACTCCCTGAGCGAGGAGTCCGCGACGAGTCGAAGGGTGGGCTCTCATTTTTATGTTACAATAACCCCATGTGATCAATCTGCGCACGGTTTATAAACGTGCAGAAGAGCATACGGCATTGGCTGTCGTGTTCCTCTTCCTGCTCCTTGGGTTTCTTATCCTTTTTCAATCATTTTTTTCTCCTGCTCTTGTTTTGTCGGGAGTTATTGGGGTCTGTCTTGTCATCTTAACGTTTGTTCGACCCGAATTCACTTTGGGAATTCTTGCTGTTTATCTTCCTTTTGAATCTGTTTTGTTAAAGTTTGTTCCAGACGAGGTGTATCTGTTTGCTCGCTATGGATCAGAATTATTGATTTATCTGGTGGCAGGCGTTGTTCTTTTTTCTTTTTTATCCGGAAAAAAGCCGTATCAACAAACTCCTTTTGATCTGCCTTTTTTTCTGTTCGTTCTTGTCTTATTGGCGTCGTCAGTTGTGAATCTCGTTCCTCCCACGATTGCGATTTTGGGACTGCGGCAGATTTTGAGATTCATGATCATCTTTTTTTTGGTTGCGTTTATTAAGCCAAGCAAGGCGTTTATTCGTAAACTCACATGGGTATTGTTTGGCATCTTTGTGTTTCAATGCCTGCTGGGTTTAACCCAATCTTTTGTCGGAGAACCTTTGGACCAATTTCTGCTGCCTTCGCAGGAACGCACCCTGGGAAGCATCACGTTAACCGAAGGCGTGGAGCAATTTTGGGATCCCGGTTCTCGAGTGTTTGCCACATTGGGCCGTTATGATCGTCTTGGAAATTTTCTCTACCTTTTTTTGTTGATTGCCTCCGGAATGCTGTTTACCAAAGAGATGTATCGCAAATATCCCTGGCTCGTTTGGCTTTTTATTTTAGGAGTTCCTACGCTGGTATTAACCTATTCGCGCTCTTCTTGGTTCGGTTTTCTCTTAGGTTTTCTTTTTATTGGTCTTTTTTTGAAGAAAGATCGTCGCATTCTTGCCGGATTGGGCGTTTTCGTTGTCTCTTTAATGGTTCTTCTGGGAGTTTCTGGACTCAATGTGGGATTGATTACAGAGATGCCTGGACAAACGCTTTCTGAACGTTTTTTTGAAAGCTTTAGCTTGGCTCGCTGGCGAGGGGAGTATTATGGATTAGGACGGGTGTTTTGGTATGTCCAGACACCATTGCAGGTGGTTGTCGCTTCTCCATTCTTAGGATTTGGCCCCGGACAGTTTGGTGGAGGGGCTGCGGCGGCATTGCACAATACGAAAGTGTATGAACAGCTCGGTCTTCCGTTTGGTGTGTATGGAACAGAAGGGTACATTGATAATAATTGGTTTTCGTTATGGGGCGAGACGGGGACCTTAGGAATACTTTTCTATCTGTGGATGTATCTTGGATTTTTTTTCTACGCGTTGAATATTGCTCGAATTCATAAAGATCCGTTTGTGCGTTCTTTGGCAATGGGTATGTGTGCGATGTTTATCGGAGTCGCTTTTAATGCCTTCACCTCCACCTTTTTTGAAATTCGTACCAGCGCGTTTTATGTCTGGCTCTATGCAGGATTTTTGTATGTGCTGGCACAAGAAAAAAGTAAATGAGTTTTTATGAAATCTCTGCACAAATCGATGAGATTGCCTTGAATGGGGAGATTGGCGACAGAGCTGTATTCACATACAGTGACGAGCCAATGGGGCCCCGTGAAAGGTAAGATCGCGATTTGTGCAGAGATTTCCTATGAAAGTCATTCAAGCCAATAAATTTTATACTCTTAAGGGTGGGGCAGAACGCTATCTGTTTGAGCTTTCGCATTGGCTGGAATTACAGCATCATCAGGTCATCCCGTTTTCGATGGCTCATCCCGACAATGAACAGACGCCTTTTTCAGATTTTTTTGTCAGCCAAATAAGAACGCAAAAAGAAGAATTTCCAGAAGGATTAAGGGGGGTATGGGAGCGTCTGCGAACTCTTGGCCGAATGACTTATTCTCTGGAAGCGCGCAGAAATTTGGCGACATTGATTTCTTCTACCAAACCAGACCTTTGTCATATTCACAACATCTATACGCAAATTTCCCCTTCGATTTTAGATACACTGAAGGATCAGCATGTTCCTGTGGTCATGACCGTTCATGATCATCATCTCATTTCGCCCCAGTATAATATTTGGGCTCCTGGGTGCGGAGAGGATTATCGTGACGCCGGCATTGTTCAAGCAACGCTGTCGCGGTTTCATAAGCAGTCTTTTTTGGGAAGCTTTGCCCAAATAGCCGCCTATAAACTTCATCGCTCTTTGATGATGTATGAACGAGGGGTTGATGTGTTTGTGTGTCCGTCCTCCTACATGAAACGCCAGTTGATTGCCGGCGGGTTTCCGCAACAGAAAATTCACGTCAACCCTTACGGCATCGATTGCGAATTGATTCAGCCACGGTATGATCATGACGGATATCTGTTATTTGTCGGACGTCTAAGTGAAGAAAAGGGAATTGAAACCATTGTCCGAGCGGCAAAACTCATTCCTGATGTCTTGTTTAAAATTGTGGGCCGAGGACCTGAAATGGAACGCCTGCATCTGTTGGCAGATGGGGTAAAGAATATTGAATTTGTAGGATTCCGGATGGGAGAAGAACTCGTTGAGCTCTATCGCGGAGCCCGCGCTGTCGTTCTCCCTTCTCGTGTGCAGGAGAATTTTCCGCTTATTCTGTTGGAGGCTATGGCCTTAGGCAAACCCGTGATCGCGTCCCATGTGGGAGGAATTCCTGAAATTGTTGAAGACCGCGTGAATGGGCTTTTGGTAGATCCAGCTGACTTGCATGGCTGGGTGGAGGCGATCATGAGGCTTGTCTACGATGAAGAGTTCAGGCTCCAATTGGCCCGATCAGCACGTTTAACAGTCGAATATAAATTCTCCCTGAGGGATCACTATCACAGGCTCATGAAGGTTTACGAAGAAATGATTCGATAAAGATAATTTTTTTAAGTTTTTGTTTTATGAGACGATTATTTGAGTGGGATGAAACTCAAAGTTTGGATAATGAAGCTAGAAGAACAGAGGCTAAAGAAGCATCAGAGGGAAAAGATCCTGAACAGATTAGGAAGATTAATACAGAAGAACCAGGATTAGTTAGTCTTTTTTTAAAAAATGCAGAAGCAAGAGAAGTATCGAGAAAACAAAGTCTTGAACGGGGTGAAAAAATTGAGAGAGAAGAACCACAGAGAATTGTCCATATAAAAAAATATGAACCAGTTGAATATACAAAAGAGATGATCGATGGTTTGCTTGATGATCTCAGAAAAGTAGGTCCAGAGAAACCTTTGGGATATTTACCGATCAGAACCTTAAATGAATTTGGAATTAGGCCAGAAATGTTACAAGAACAGCTTGACCGATTGGATGGAGTGAAGACGCTTATGTTGAGTGAGGAAGAGTCAAGAAAAGCAGGGGGTGCTCTATACGCGTATCATGAGTCCTCGCTAAAAAAATTTCTTGAAGAGAACCGTCAAATTTTAATAGAAATACAGTGGCCTACAGATCCGGAAGAATTCATTCGTTCTTTGAAGAACACAGTCCCAGAGAAAACAGCTTTATTCGATTTAATTGCAGATGCATTTTGCGATAAAACAAATCCTGGGAGAAGAGATGTGAAAGCTATTTATATAGATGATTAATCTAGTATACAAGGGTTTGTCTTAGAGCGTTTTGTTTTTTCAAGAAAGACGATAAAATGACAGATATAATTTAAAGGGGGTTAAAATTTATGACCGAATTTCCAAAACGTCCAGAAATGCAAAGAACACCAGAGCACCAAGAAGATTTAGAGTTAATGACAGATTATCAAGAATGGAGAAGATTAAGCGATGCTTTAGATGATAAGTGGTATTTCAATTCTCCAAAGCAGGAAAATTGGGAAGAAGGAAAACCAGATTTTATGGAGTCTGAACAAACGGCATTAAATATTTTTGAAACAGGTTTAAAAGAAGGAAGATTGAAAGCATTAAAAGAGATTGAAGCAAGAATTAGTATTGAAAGAGATAGGAGATATAAAGAAGAATTAGAAGAACGCTCCGGTGACAGCGACATAACTCAAGTCACATTCCGCAGGACTGTAGATGAAAATCAAGAAGAGGAAGAAACGGAAGTTTAAATGTTGATTCATTTATAACAGAGTTTCATTTTATGAGAGGACCAGAATATAATGTTCCTGTTACGACTGAACCCGTATCTTCAGTAGAGCATAGGTATACCACCACGGAGGGAAGATCGATTGAAAAAGAACATCAACCAGAACGCTATTATTTAGAAGTTGATGAACGCTTTTGGTCCTTGTTAGAGCAACGCGTTGGTAGAGCTAAAAATGGAGAACGTGCTCATCCCCTAGAAGTGAAGATCGTCTTTAATTCGCAAGATCCAAGAATGGTAGAAGCTCAACATCGCATGGCTTTACATTTTGGTACAAAGGAACAAATTGTTATCGGTAAGTTTTTTCTTGATACCTGTGAGATTCATTTTAATCACCCATTAAAAGCGATAGAAGATGTAGTTGCTGAATTAATGACCCATGAATTAGTTCATGTTGTGCAAGAGATGACTGGTAAATTTCCAGAAATGGGACAAAATCAACGTATTCGCAAGAGTCAAGGTGTTGATACCCAGTCGCCTTAGGAAAAGGAAGCCTATCGTTTACAAAAAACATTAAAAACTGATTTTGAACGTTATTGTTCATTGGAAGATTATTCAATATAAAAAAACCAAAAACAAAAACCTCCTTTCTTTATTGAAGGGAGGTTTTTGTTTTATAAATGTGTTGTTTTGTCATTTCTGGTTCAAGCCAGAGCAGTTCGTAGAGATACTCTGTCGTTTCCGCAATATCTTTCCAATCATACTGCTTTGCCACGTGCAGACGCGCCTCTTGTCCTACGGCTTTGACGAGGGTTGGATTTTCTAGAATCATTGCCAGCTTTTCTTTGAGATCTCTTTCGTCATTTGTTCTGAATGTCAGACCATGATCTTGCGTGAGTTCTTTATTTTCAGGGATGTCAGAGGAGAGAACACATTTTCCATAGCTCATCGCTTCCAAGATCGCAATAGGTAATCCTTCTGATTCAGAAGGATGGACGATCGCGTAACTGTGGGCGAAGAGGCTGTGGAGCGTGTCTCCAGACTGATTTCCTGTGAGAATAATAGAAGGATCATCTTTACTCAATTTATGGAGTTCTTTTACATAACTTTCTGTAAAAGCACCTCCGCCTACAATGGCTAATTTTTTGTTTTTTACTAAGTTTGGATTTGTCTGTTTCAGTTGTTTCCAGGCATTGATAAGTGTGTGGGCTCCTTTATGGCGCACGAGTCGCGAACACATCATCAGATAATTTCCAGGGCTTAGATCAAAAGGTTTCAAGAGACCGGGATCCGCATCTTCCAAAAGGATCTGTGTTCCGTTTGGAATGTATTTTGCTGTTGTGCCATAAGAAAGCCGACAGTATGTTTCAAGTGTTTTTGACACAGCAATGGTGGCATGAGGGATACGGCAGGCGATGCGTTCTCCAATTTTGAGCATACTGCGTGCAATGAATCCCCATTTTTTGTGATGACGGTCGATACAGTGGAATGTCACCACAATTTTCGCCGATGGTCGCAAAAGCTTTGGAATCCAGGCAAGGAGTGATGGACCTACTCCGTGAAAGTGAAAAACATCCACTTTTTCTTGGACCGCTTTTAAAATAGAAAGAAAGGTATGGGTAATGGTGTCCAGATGTTTTGTCGCAATCGAACCCGTCTTGATACATCGAACGCCTTTATAATCTCGGATAGGCCATGTATACCAGGAACGGCAAAACACGAGGACTTCATGTCCACGCGTAACCAGTTCTACGGAGAGTTCCTCCACGTGCCGTTCAATACCCCCAGAACGTGCAGGAATTCCTTTTTGTCCAATCATGGCTATTTTCATAACACCAAATAATACCAAAAAATGGGCATTTTGTCAATGATTGACTATCAAAAAGACCTTTTTTCCCTTTAAAATGAAAGGTTTTAATGAATGAAGGCCGCAAATGCACCCTTCGACCGTTCGACAGGCTCACGGTCGCCCTGAACTTATTGAAGGGCGACTCCGGTTCGTTGCAACGTTCCTCCGCTCAGGGAATATGCAGCCTGATACCCCGTCAGGATGGCTCGCGAGGAGTTTCATTCTTCTACGATTGATTTCCCTGTCGCCATAAGGTCATCTGGGAGATTTGTCGTTACTACCTTGCCGGAAGCACTTACAAAGGCTCCGGTATATTTATCTGTTCCTGTGATATGGATATTGGACATAAGTACGGGAGCAGTTCCTATCATAGATGCGTTTGGTGTCATACCTACTTCAAACGCCACGCCGATAATTTTACTGGTGGGGGAGAATGTTGGGTTTATCAGATCTGTTTCCCAGGATACGGTATTGGTTTGAGGGTCATAGGCTGCCCCGCCGTTTTGTGAAGAACTTTGTCGTCCTGTATAGACAACTTGGCTGCCTAGCGTTCCTTCTATACGGACATTTTCCAGTTCATTAAATGTTTCTTCTACATGCCAAAAAATCCAATAAGTCGTCTGCTCTCCCACGCGAGGGGACAGAGGTCCTCGTCCGATTTGGTCACCGCCAGCGGTGGCATAACGTCCAAAAGATTCTAAAACAACGGGAGTCGTTAGTGGTGTCGTGACAGGGGAACTTTTAGAAGTAACTTGTTGCCCATCTTTATCTCCAAGAGTGTATGTGGCAACCGCTCGTGTGGTGAGTGTTAACTGTTCGTAGACATTGGTTTCGCTCAACAGAAGCGAGGATCGCAGGGGAATAGAGAGCGTGACTTCACCGGATTCATTGGGGGCTACAGAGGGGATCAAGGCAGAGGAATAAGAATCTTTTAGAAAGAATGGGCTGTCTGATTCAATAGAAAGGACAAGATCTGAAACAGGAAATTCCCCTGTATTTTGATAACGTAAAGTAAAGAGCGTTTCAGATCCTGGTTTTGCACTCTTTTTTTCTACCGTTTGTTCTACGCGGATTTGCGGGGGGACGACAAGCGCGGTGTGGTTGAGTGTGTCTTGTGGATAGCTATTTGTTTCAAAAATAAAGGATGGTCGAAAAGAAAAGGGTAATGCTTCTTTTGTATTATCAAGATATCCCGTAAAGGTCAGCTCGCCGATGCCTCCTTTTTGAAGCGGTTCGAGGACGAATATTCCATCGGTCAGTGGAATAGAAGAGGAACTGAAACGGAAACCTTCGGGCCAGGTTGGTTCGATGCCGATCATGGGAAAATCAATGTCTCCTGTGTTTGTGTAGCGTATCGTGCCTTCTATTTCTTGAAAGGCGACAAGCTGATCGGGAAGAGAAAGGGTAAGTGACAAATCGGATGAGTTTGGAGAGAAGGTGTAGGTACTTCTTTTTTCGCCGGTTTTTTGTTGATTTTCACCGTAGGTAAACGTCAAAGTACTTGTAAACGTCTGATCTGCTCCCACAGCACCAAACATCACTCCTCGTATTTTGATTGATCCAGAGCCTCCGGCGGGAATGGTTCCAAGTTCAATGGATCGCTCTTCAAGTTCTGTGTTGTTTGCGGAGAGTTCTTGAAGAAGAAAATGATCAGGGAAAGAAAGATGAAGTCGGGCATTGGAGAGCCGTTCTTTCCCCTCGTTGGTGTAGTGGATGATCAGAGTTGATGACGCTCCGGTTTTGATTTCTTTAGGGGCGACGGTTGCTTCAAAGAAAATACGATCCTCAATAGTTGTTGATGGGCGCAAGTAACCAAACGAAAGAACCATTGCTCCGATGCCTAAGGCTGTTCCAATCAGGAGAAGATCGAACGCAAAAAGCAGTCGTGCAAATTTAACTCTTCCTTTATATCGTTTTTCAAACCATTCTAAAAAAGGAAAAATAAGCATTTTTCCTGGGTGGACGGATAAACATACGGCACGCCCAAGAATAGAATGGGGTTTATCCACGCTGTCGCACGCAACTCCTTTTTTTATCTCTTCCGTCAGGGGCATACATTTCTATTATAGACTTTTTTCAAAATAAGATGAGATTGCCTTAATACGCTTAAAATAAACTTAATGTAAAGACATCAGCGGTGAGTCCGATGATTTCAGCAATTCCATCTGTATCAACATCAGAAACGACGACTTCCAGTCCGTCACGTTGAGTAGAGTCAAAAAGATAAAATTCTGATTTGCGTTTTCCATCACGAGTGAAAATGCGAGCAAGAGGAGATCCGCCCATTCCCGGACCTGTCACAATTTCATCAATTCCATCACCATCCACATCTCCCGCAGAAACATTCACGCCGCCTCGAAAGGATGTGTCATAGGCAAAAAATCCGGGATTAATGAGAGTGCCGTCTTTCCTAAATACGCGCACATGGGGACCACCGCCCACACCAGCTCCGCAGATAATTTCTTTGATCGCATCCCCGTTCAAATCTCCGATCGTCACGTTCACTCCGCCACGAAAGGTTTCTTCGTAGGCAAAAAACCCAGGATTAATAAGCACACCGTCTTTATTAAAGACGCGCACTTGAGGTCCTCCGCCATTTTTTGTTCCTGTGACAATCTCGACGCTTCCGTCATTTTCTATGTCTCCGGCAGAAATATTAATTCCTCTATTGTACTGGGCCGTATAAGGGGCAAATTTTTTGTGAAGAGATCCATCCGGTTTATAAATAGAAATATAGGTGTGATCAGCGACGATAGTTTCTCGCTTGCCGTCCCCATCGGTATCAAATTGAATGATTTGATTTCCACCGCGTTGGGAATTGTTGTACGCAAAAAATCCCGTTCGTTTTGTCACTCCGTCTGGGGTATAGATTTTAGCGAAAGCCCCGTTTAAATAAGGAGCATCAAGTATTTCCTCAATTGGTCTTAATAGGAGCAATCCGTCTTTGGAGGAGAGTGTAACTTCAGAGACGATCCGTCCATTATTGACGTTTGGATCCTGCGTACCGTGTATTTTTTCAAATTCTCCATCCAAATGGATGGTTTGCTGTTGATCTGTCGCGTTTACGAGTACTTGTCCTTGTTCGAATTCCCGCATCCAGATGCCTGGATTGATCGTCGTTTGTTGTGGGTTATACAGATTTTGAAAAGAGCTTTTTGGAGTTCCAAGGTAGGTGTTGTATTCGTCGTACGTCCAAAGCTGCGCATGGTTTTCTGTTCCGTAATCAAACGTAAAGTACCCGTTTCCTAGAAGGGTTGTCGCCAATCCGAAACGAATTTTTTGATAATCAATGACTCCTGTATTTTCTGTGTTTACATTGATGAGCATCACAGAAGGGTTTGAAATTTCTTGTTCGAGGTTTAGATATTCGTTGGTCATCACTTTCCATTCCGTAAGAGAGTTGTCGGAGGAGGGAAAGGTTTCAAACATACGACCGTTTAAATAGCGAGCAAAGTCTGGATTTGAGCTTCCATTTGAAATGAGGGTCATGTCGCTTCCCACAAGCGATCTTGTTCGAGCAAATAATTCCTCGTAACGTGTTTCCCACAGAATATCGGCTGTTGAGGGTGAATCATTTTTTTTATTTTTATCTACATCCGTCGCACCTACCCAACTGATAGAATCTTGAACTTCGTCATAGAAGACGCCATCCCACAGGCCTGTAGAGAGAACTTCTTTTTTTACAAATTCAGGAAGAAATGTATTCCAGCCAGAATTAAGATTGAGGGCGCGTGTTCCAGGCCAAACAGAAACTTGTTTTCCATTTGCATCAGTAAGCCACCATTCAGGTTTGATCTGTTGATACAATTTTTGATGAAGGGGATCATTCCAATAAAGATCATTCCAGCTGACAGTGGCGATATAGGGGAGGATTATGATGTTCTTATTCAGAGAACGAATCTCTTGGAAGAAAGATTTATTGTATACTTGAGCTTCAACGGGGATAATAATCAAATCAAACATTGCCAACGTTTTTATCGTGGACTGGTTTTCCAGAGCCGAGCCAGATAACAAAAAATAGTTGGCTGTTCGGACAAACGTTGAATGTTTAATAGATGCTTTGGCAGAGGTTGTTGGCGTCACAATAAGCATCAGAAGTGTCAATAACCAAAGTGTATATTTCATACCGTTGTTGGGGCATCTGTTTCTTCGTCTAATGTTTTTGGGTTGGGGGAATAAAGCTTGCTGCTGATTTTCCACTTATCGACATACTGGCCAATTCCTTTTTTGTCCCGTTTGTTTTTTACGGTGGTCGTGCGCTGTGACCAGCGCAAGAGTGATTCAAAATTGAGTTTATAACGTCCTTGAACCACAACATAGGTCACCTCGCTATTTTGAATAGCTCGTCTGACCGTGCGTTGGCTTATCCCAAACATTTTTGCTGCTTCTGAAACAGAAAGGCGGATAACGGGTTTCATAGTGGTACAAGGAAGAATGTGGATGAAGTATTTTGTCCACACAAGTGTAGCCAAAAATGAAGAGCCTGTCAATGCAAATATTGATTTATTTCCTAATTTAAGCTATTTTTTCTTATTATAAATCTTGTACGTTTTGCAAGAATTGTAAGATAATCTCTTTTTTAAAGACTTCTCAATTGTGACAGACAATAAAGAAAAATTTTTCCTCTTCAGAATTCGAGTATTTAAGGATGAACAGGCGTTTGCTTCAATACTTGGAATATATTCAGCTGGTTTGCAAAAATTTCTCTATCGCAAACTTCCAACCCAGGCTGATGTAGAGGATGCATATTCAACACTCATGTTTCGTTTATGGGAATATGCCATTCAGACACCTGTCCAGCATTTTTCCGGACTCGCTTACACCATTGCTCGGGGAATTATCGCGGAGTTTTATAAACAGCGAGAAGGCAAGGATCTTGTGGTGGTGAATGAAGAAGGAGAAAAAGGAGTTCATCTCGAATCTCAATTCTCAGGGGAACAGATACAAAAAAATGTGGATGTGCAGCTCGTGACTCAAGGAATCAACGCTTTAGAAAATGAAGATGATAGAGAAGCACTTCTTCTGCGTTTTGTGGAAGGATATTCAGTAAAAGAAATCGCCAAGTATCTTGGGAAAACTGAAAACGCAACCTCCGTCCTTATTCACAGAGCTCTTAAAAAAGTACGAACTTTTTTTGAAAAGAAATAACTGTTTAATTCCCAATACTATAATCTATGGATCAGATTGATCGTCGTATTATCAAATCTTTCAAACAGCTCAAGAACGAGCCTGCGTTTGGATCGAATTTGGACGTTCAGAAGATTCATCAAAAAGCGTTACGACAGAATGGATTTGGGTTTCAAAAAGAACCCCATTATTCATGGCGTGACTATGCTGAATTTTATGTTTACGAGTTAACGCATCATTTGATGCGTCCTTTGTCTGCCGGATTCGCTGTTTTTTTCTTTGCTATTTCAGGCTGGCTCTCTGTTGCCAATGTCTCTGCTCATGCATTGCCGGGCGATACGTTTTATCCAGTGAAGATTGGGATGGAAAAAGCGCAGCTCGCTTTGGCGTTTACATCGCAGCAGCGCGCAAACCTTAAAGTTGAATTTGCCAGCCGTCGTTTAGAAGAAATGGTTCAAATCGCTTCTTTGGTTGAACACCGTCAACCAGCAGAGGTTCAGCTGGCTGTTAATCGTTTTAAAGACGAGGTCACGAATATTCAAGAAGAACTTCAGGTAGAGGAAGCATCTGATTCCCAAACAGAGTTGGCAAAAACGGTGGGACGTAAAGTGAATGTGTATTCTTCGACCGTGGCTTCTACGACCTCTGAGCTTCCGGATGAAGTACTGGGAGAAGTTGAGGATCTTCTGGAAGAAACCAAAGACCAAGTTGTCGAGGTTATTATTACCGCCCATGAACAAGAACAAGATGAAGAAAGTGCTTACGAATTGGATGCAGCCCTTCAGACAGAGATCATTTCAATACAATCCTTATATGATGCAGACTCAGAAATGGTCGTTGAAACAGCACAAGCATTACGTATAGAAGGATCTTACAGACGAGCTTTTCAGGTGCTAAAGGATTTTTCTTACAACCAGGAAATCCTGTTAAAAGAGGAAACACAGACAACAGAAGAAACAACACAGGTTGAGACAGAAACCAGTACAGAACAAACCGTAGAACAAACACAGGAGACTCAATCCGCACAAGATTGAAACCAATCATTATTTCATGAGTCTAGGCCCTTTCATTAATATAGAAGGGGCTCTGACTCACTTCTTCATTCCTTAAATTTAGATGGAGAAGTGAATGAATTCATTAATTGACGAGTAATTAAGAAAGGTCGAGACCAAAACCTGCCCGACTGTACGACCAGTCGTTCGGGCGGGGGTCATTACTCGTAATTAAATTAAGCCCCTAACCAGGGCTAAAAAGGTTCGCCTGGGTATAAAATTTATTAAAAAACCCGGGTAAAATACACATTCTAAAATTATTATGTCTAATTCCCTCCGATTGAAAAAAGCGTTCACGTTTGTGGTCGCCACTGCTACCATTTTGGCAACAGCTGGTTTGTCCGCACTCGTTCCTTCACAGGCTTCCGCCGCTGAGTTCGGTGACCTGATCAAAGGTGAAACCCTTTCAACCGTTTATTACTACGGTTCTGATGGTCAACGCTATTCATTCCCAAATGAAAAGACCTATTTTTCTTGGTTTCAAGATTTTGACGATGTTGTAACGATTTCTGATGAAGATCTCGCTGACATCACGCTTGCTGGTAATATCGTCTACCGCCCAGGTTCACGATGGGTCAAAATTACTAGCGATGAAAAGACTTATGCCGTAGCTGTTGATGGTTCAATCCACTGGATTGAGTCTGAAGAAGTAGCTGTAGGTCTTGCTGGAAGCGATTGGAACAAAAACATCGATGATGTTCCAGACGTTTTCTTTGTTGATTACACCGTTGGAGATTCTCTCATTGACGCTTCAGAAGGTTATGAGGGTATGCTCTGGAGCGATGGAACAGACACCTACCTTATTTGGGACGGTGAATTCCACTTGGTTTCAGACGAAGGTATGTCTGCCAACATGTTTAACGAAGGTTTCGTTCTTGACGGAACAGGCGTTGACCCAGACAGCATGGATTTAGGTGAGGATATCGACAGCGAACTCGCTTATTTGACCGACGCTGCTCAAATGGTGGAAACCGATGAGTACGCTGAAACTCAAATGGTTGAGATTTCTCTTTCTGATGATTCTCCATCTGCAAGCACGCTCGTTTCTGGACAAGGTATCGCCCACGTTGCTTCTTATGACTTCACCAACTCATCTTCACAAGATGTTGTTGTGACGAAAGTTAAGTTGAATCGTCAAGGTGTTTCTTCTGATACCACACTCTCAAACCTTTACCTTTTTGATGGTTGGGTTCGTATGAGTGATGCCGCAACCGTTTCTAGCGGTTCTATTTCATGGAACAACTCAAGCGGACTTTTCACCATTCCAGCCGGTGAAACAGCAACAGTTGCTGTTCGTTCAGATATTGCTTCAAGCACTTCTGGCCAAACCGTTGGAGTTTCTCTTGATCCAGATGACGTTGTGTACAGCGGTTCTTATGCATCAACAGGTTCAGCGATTTCTTCTGCCACACACACGATCGCTTCCGTTTCTAACTTTGGTACACTCAGCTTTGCCGCAACCACTCAGCCATCTTCCGATGGAACGCCTTCTCCTGAAGACGATTTCCGCGTATGGGAGAACACGGTTACGGTTGGTAACAACGAAGCTTGGCTCAACGTGTTGCGCTTCCGCAACATCGGTTCTATCAATGCCGAAGATCTCGGAAACTGGATGTTGTACGTTGCTGGTGTGAACTATGGCAGCGTTGTTGCTGAACAGGATGAAGATGGCTATGTCACCTTCGACCTTTCCGCCAACCCAGTCAAAATGAACACTGGTACCCACACGATCAAGGTTTTGGCTGACATCTGGGGCGGTTCAACCCGCACCGTGACCGTTGGTCTGCGAAACACTGCTGACGCTGTGTTTATCGAAGACGATTACGATCAGCCAATTTTGGTCCAGGCTAACAGCACCACGTTCTCTGCACGTGACGCCGCTGCCCAGACCCTTGCTTCAGGTGATATCACCTTTACCAAGCTTTCTACTTCCGCTTCCGGAGACCTTATCAATGGCGCTTCCTCTGCTTCCCTCGGTTCATTCGAGGTCAAAGCAACAGGTGAAGCCATGAAGATCGAATCTCTCGGAGTTCAGATCGACGAGGATGACGGCGACACCGCTTACACCTTGCGAAATGGTGCTCTCTATGTAGACGGCACACAGGTCGGTTCAACAGCGGCTATTGCCGGCGATACCGATGCGACTCAGGCTTACACCACATATACCTTCGGCTCTTCTTTCATCGTCTATCCTGGTTCTCCAGTGACGTTGGAAATTCGAGGCGATGTGTATGACAGCGATGGAACAAACGATGTTGCCGCTAGCGACACCATCCAAGTTCAAATCGACGCAGGTTCTGCTTCAAGCAACGTGCTTCGTATGACGTCTGGTTCTTACATCTCTCGCCCTGCTGCTGACGTTGAGGGCAATACCCTCACGGTCCGCACCGGTGCATTGACCGTTGCAAAGAACACCAGTTATGCCAACCAGTCCGCTGTCGCTCCAAAGACAGAATATAAAGTTGGTTCATGGACTATTACAGCGAACACCACAGAAGATGTTAACCTCACACAATTTGACGTTGACTTCTCTGCTGCCGTTTCTGATGCCAGTGCTGCCGCTGACTACTCAAGTTTGTACTTGACCTACGGTCCAGCAGGTGATGACCACGAGACGTCTGTAAAGACTTCCGTGTCTCTCACTTCCAACACCTGGTCATTGAATTACACTCTTGCCAAAGGTGAGACAATTTACGTCAATGCTTACGCGAACGTTGCCACTTCCGTGTCTGATGATACCGATGGCGATGACATTATCTCTGCTGATCTTGACGTAGACGCAACAGCTTCTAGCTCTGGAACCGGTATTGATGGTTCCGACGTCACAGGTCAGTCTCTTACTTGGTACACTTCCGGTACATTCTCAACAGCCCTTGACGGATCTACTCCGGTTGCAAAAGCTGTTGCTGGTGGCCAAACAGTCGAAGCTGCTAAGTATAAATTTACTGCTGTTCGTGAAAGCTATACCATCGATCAAATTCAAGTTTCTGTGGCTTCAGCCGCAGCTTCTGGAGTGATCACGAAAGCTGAATTGTACGATGGTTCTAGCTTGCTAGGATCAGCCGTATTCGCACAAACCTCTGGTGACTCTGTTGCCAACGGTGCAGCCCTCATCACAGGTCTTCATATCTCTGTTCCAGCTGGTTCAACCAAAACCATTACCGCCAAGCTTGTCTTGAACGATATTGGTGCAGGTGGTGCCGCTTCACAACAGAACCTTGCTCTCGCTCTTGACTCAGCTCGCTACTCCGATTCAAACGGAGCTGTGTCAACGGATGCAACCGACCGCGATGGAAATGAAATTCGTGCTTACAATTCAATCCCAACAGTGTCTGTTGTCGATCTGACAAACAGCACACTCGTAAACGGTCAATCAGCTGACGTTTACAAGTTCACGGTGACCGCTGACAGCAACGGTTCCGTTGCTCTTAAACAGATCAAACTTCCGATCACTTGGACCGACGGTGTTGATGCTGATACGCTCGAAATGGAAAGCTGGAAGCTTTACAAGAACGGCGTTGACGTTTCAACCAGCAGTACCGCTGTCGTCGTTCAAGACGAGTCCGGTAACGACATCGAAGACACCTCAGGTGTCGTCGAAGCCAGTACAACAGTTGTTGTGATCTGGGATACCAATGAAGATGTTATTTCCGCTGGTGAAACCGTAACTTACACGTTGCGCGCTACCCCAACCGGATTTGACTCTGATTCTGACACAGGTGATGAAGATTACTTCTCCATTTACCTTGCCGGTGACACCGCTCATAACTCTACAGACATCTGTCTTGAAGATTCAGGCGCAGGTGATATTTGGGAGCTTGATGAACAGGTCAGCAGTGCTTGTACCGCTGCCTCAACTAATAACTCTGCTTACAACTTCATTTGGTCTGATTCCTCAGGTGAATCACATGATGGAGCTACAGAGACTGGTTCAGGTGATTGGTCTGTCGGTTACTTGATCAAGAACCTCGACCTTTCTGGCGAGACTTGGGCTAAGTAATATCCATTGACTCTTTCTCGTTTCACGAGAAGATTCAAAACCATAAACCCACATCTTCGGATGTGGGTTTTGGTTTTGAGATCTTTTCAAAACTTGCGATCTTGCCTTTTACGGGCGCCCGTCGATCCAGCTCTCCCTATGTGAATAGGGTTCGCAGGACTCGACCCGCCCGAACGAACGTTCTGCGGGCGGGCGGGCAGCCTCCGCCAGAGGCGGATCTGCCTTCGGCATGACGTTCAAGGCAATCTCATCAAGTTTTGAAACGATCTCTGTGTTACAATGAAAAGGATATGATCAACACTTTTTTTAAGATCAATTTTTTTTGTTCCATTCTTATTTTTTTTCTCTTCTCTTCTCTACTCACACCAACTGTTTCAGCAGCTGATTCCTATTATTGGATTGAGCAGGAGACGGGAACGATGCAAAGCATTCGGGGAATCACCAAGACAGGGGAGACTCTCGTGGCTGTTGGCAGTAGCGGATCGATCATGACTTCCCAAGATCAGGGAGACTCATGGGTTTTTAATACGAACGTGTCCGGCACATGGTGGCATGAGGTGATGACACAGACTGACGGGGATGTCGTGGCCGTAGGGGAATCTGGAACCTATGCCGAATCTTCGGACCAAGGACAGCATTGGTCTTCGCTTTCTTTGGGAGTTTCTGCTCATTTGTATGATATCGACCAATCTTCTTCTTATGGATATATCGCAGGTTCTGGTGGGATGATTTTGTATCTTGCCAATGGAAAGTGGTTTACGGCTTCTGTTGAGGTCACAGAACCTCTCTACGCCGTTCAAGATAACGGTGACGGTTCTGCTTGGATCGTTGGGGGAGGGGGGCGGATGTTGAAAGCGGTAAATGGAGGACTTTCTTGGTCAAATTTAGGAAGAGTTGGGACAGAAAATTTGCAAGGAGTCTACTTTGAATCTTCCTCTGTTGGTTGGGTCATTGGAGAAAATGGAACGTTTAAAAAAACAACGGACGCGGGCGCGAGCTGGTCAGCGGTTTCTGTAGAAGGTCTGGTGGATCAGGATTTGTACGACATTCAAGTTTCAGGCGAACACATGGTCGTTGTTGGCGATAACGTCGTCCTTTTATCTGAAGATAGCGGACTCACATGGGCCGCAGAAGCATTTGTGGAAGAAGACGTTACTTTTTATACGGCTTATTATGAGAATGAGTCCCAATTCTGGGTAGCAGGCTCTCATGACGATGTGTTTTCTTCCGTTTATTTTTATTCGATACAAGAAGACACGTTGGATGAAGAAGAATCTTCCGACATGCTTGGAGAAGAGGATTTATCCCAAACGCAGGAAGGCAGCCTTATTAAACTTGCCTGTGAGGAAGGGGCTCTTGTAGATGATCCTTGTCACGCGGTTTATTATTATCTTAATGATGAACGTCATGCTTTTCCGAATGAACGAGTATTTTTTACCTGGTTTGAACATTTTGACGATGTCTGGGAAGTAGAGAGAGAATTCATGTCGACGATTCCGCTTGGGTCCAATGTGACTTATCATCCAGGAACCAAAATGGTGAAATTTCAGAGTTTTTCAACTGTTTACGCCGTCTCAAGAGGGGGTCTTTTGAGGGCGATTGTCAGCGAAGACGTTGCGGCAGATTTATACGGTATAGACTGGAATCAGCACATTGATGATATCCCAGACGCGTTTTATGGAAATTATGACTTTGGCGAGCTTATTGAATCTGCTGATGAGTATGATGTAGAGGAAGAATTTCTTTCCGTTGAAGGTTTAGATGACAATTTTTGAGAAGATCGTTACAATACCGCATGAATTATGCGGTATTTTGTTTTGAACTGTTTTTTGAAAAAGAGTCTTATTGTTGCTTTTTTATTCTCTTTTTTATTGAATCCCTTCTCTGTTTTGGCGCGTGAGGTTACAGATCGGTTTGGCGGAGAACTTTGGTATCTAGATCAAATTTCTGCTCCAGAAGCTTGGGAGATGGAAACAGGATCAGAACAGACGATTGTGGCGGTTTTAGATGCAGGTTTTGATTTAACCCATGAGGATTTGATAGATCAGTATTGGTCTAATGCGGATGAAATAGACACAGACGGCATTGATAACGATGTAAATGGGTATGAGGACGATGTTCAAGGTTGGGATTTCGTGGATAATGACTCAGATCCTTCCCCCGTGATCAGTGAAGATTTTAATGACACCGTCGTGTCTCATGGGACGGTTGTGTCAGGAATTATTGGTGCCACAGCGAATAACGGTTTAGGCATTGCTGGAATCAATTGGGATATTTCGATCATGCCCTTGCGTGTGCTTGGTGAATACGGTGCAGGTTCAACGGCGAATGTTCGACGAGCGATTCGTTATGCCGTAGAAAATGGGGCGGACGTCATTAATTTGAGTTTTACCTTCAGTCAGCCTGATGATCTTCTCGCCCAGACGATTAAATGGGCTTATGAACAGGGGGTGGTGGTGGTTGCCGCGGTTGGAAACGGAAATACGAATACAGATATCCAACCTGTGTATCCCGCTTGTTTTGATCAGCAGCTTGGAGTCAATGCCGTCATCGGTGTGGCGTCGACAGATCAGAACGACCAAAAAGCAAGTTTTTCTAATTTTGGGACGTTGTGTACAGATCTTTCAGCTCCCGGCGTTGATATTTTTGCCGCGGTGTATCATGACAACGATTCTATTTCCTTCGTGACTTCCTATGCTTCGCCCTGGGAAGGCACGTCGCTATCGGCTCCGATGGTTTCTGCAGCTGCCGCTTTGCTGCGATCTGCCCACCCCACGCTCACCCCGGATCAAATTCGAAATGCCTTAAAACTTTCCGTTGATCCTGTAAAAGAAAGTTCTCTTGACGCACGAAAGCAATTGGGAGCCGGACGTTTGAATCTTTCCCGCGCCCTTGAATATGCGTCTGTCTTTGTCAAAGGCGTATTACCCGGCTCTCTTCTATCCTCTGTTATCCCTTCTCATTCATTTGTTGTTGCCCAAGGTCCAGGATCCTCTTCCGTGGTCCGCCGTATCAGTGGTCGGGGAGATATTCTGGCGGAATTTAATGCGTACGGTGAGGATTTTCATGGAGGGATTCGTTTAGCCATGGGGGACATCGACGGAGACGGAGAGGAAGAAATTGTGACGGGGCCTGGACCTGGAGGAGGACCTCAAGTGCGTATCTTTAATATAGATGGACAACTCGAAGGACAGTTTTTTGCCTTTGACGAGGGTCATCGTTATGGAATTTTTGTCGCCTCTGGAGACGTGAATGCAGACGGTATTGATGAAATTTTAGTGACTTCTGATAAAGGAGGTTCAGGTCAAGTCCGTATTTTTAACAATCGTGGATTTTTAAAAGGAGCTTTTTTCCCGCTGGGAAGAACCACAGAACCCGTTCGAGTCGTCTTGGGAAATGTGGATGAGGATGCTGAAGAAGAAATTATTTCCACTCGAGGATCTGGAGGAAACGGATTTGTGTTTATTAATGATGCAAATGGTCGTTATATCCATTCTTTTCTGGCTTTGGGAGGATCTGTTTCAGGATTTACTCTTGCCAGTGCCGATATAAACCATGATGGGAGACATGAAATTTTTGTCTCTCCGACCTCAGGTTCTATCCCCCAGATAGGCATTTATAATCAAAAGGGAGAACTCCAACGTTCGTTTCTAGCGTTTCCTTCCGATTATAGAGGGGGCGTAGAGATTGCTGTGGGAGATATTGATCACAACGGCCTTGTAGAAGCGTATATCGTCCCCCAACAAGCAGGCGGTCCTCAGGTTCGCCTGTTTAACAGCTTAGGAGAAGTCATTGGAGGATTCTTTGCTTTTGATTCCGCTAACCGTTTCGGTACCTCTATCGCCATCGAGTAATTGTTTCACCTATGGATTATTCATTTTTTCGTTTTTTATTGAGAGCAAGTATTCTTGGCTCTTTTATTTTTGTAACGGTTTTTCCCGTGTTTGCCCAAACGCCAGATGATGTATACCTAGACGAACAATGGTACTTAGAACAAATTCATGCTCAAGAGGCATGGGATGTTGAAACAGGCGACGGGAGCGTGGTCGTGGCTATTTTAGATACGGGATTTGATTTGGACCATCCGGATTTAAAACAAAATCTTTGGATTAATACAAAAGAAATAGCTGACGACGGGATCGATAACGACCATAACGGATATGTGGATGACCTAAACGGCTATGATTTTATTGATGAAGACGGATCGCCTGTTCCTGATCAGGATAATGGTTTTGAAGAATCAGCTGTTTCTCATGGAACCGTCATCGCCGGTATTATCGGGGGTGTAGGAAATAACGGAAAGGGTATTGCTGGGATTAACTGGGATGTTCAGCTCATGTCTATTCGTATTTTAGACAGCAACGGAATAGGAGACTCGTACTCCGTCTATAAAGGTGTGAAGTATGCGATCAAAAATGGAGCAGATGTGATCAATTTGAGTTTTACAGGATTTGATGTAGATGACCTTTTAAGCGCCGCTATAGAGGAGGCGTACCGTGCCGGCATTGTGGTCGTGGCAGCCATGGGAAATGCAGAACCCGGAATCAATACGGACGATCAGGCTATTTATCCTTCCTGTTACGGAGAAGAGGACGATCATGATTGGATTTTGGGTGTTGCTGCCACCGATACCCATGACGAAAAAGCTTTTTTCTCAAATTACGGATCTCTCTGTACAGATATTTCCGCTCCGGGCGAGGATATATTTAGCACTGTTTATCAGGATGATGATTGGCAGGCGTTAAGTCAGGGCTACTATCAAGGGGGTTGGTCCGGCACATCGATGGCCTCTCCGATGATCTCAGGTGCGGCAGCGCTATTGAAATCGGCTTACCACTCGCTCACGCCTGACGACATTAAATCCATTTTGCGCTTATCTGTGGATCCTGTGATTTCTACGGGGGACGCTGTAGGAAAAATGGGAGCCGGACGCTTAAATCTTTCCAATGCCCTTGCGATCGCACCTTCTTTTGCAGACCCTGGAGACGGAGCAATGAGTTCTTCATCTGTTCCAGTGCAGGCATCAAGCTATCGTATCGCCGTGGCTCCAGAATTTGGGAGTCCTCCCATCGTGCGTATTTTGACCAACGATGGAAGCAAGGTCACTGCTTCTTTTAATGCGTACGATTCGTCTTTTTCTGGAGGTGTTCGATTAGCTATGGGAGATGTGGATGGAGATGGGGAAGAGGAAATCGTGACGGTTCCAGGTCCAGGAGGCGGGGCACAAGTGAGGATTTTTGATTTGAATGGAAAGCTTGAAGGGCAATTTTTCGCGTTCGATGAGTCCTTCCGTTCAGGGTTTTTTATTGCCACAGGAGATACGGATGGTGATGGGATTGAGGAGATTGTTGTGAGTATGGATGCCGATTCAACAAATGATTCACAGATTTTGATTTTTAATTCAAAAGGAACGGTTCAGAATCAATTTTTTTCCAGTTTTGGTAATGACGATAAAAAAGGAAGTATCCGTGTTGCTCTGGCAGATGTGGATGGGGATCAGACAGACGAGGTGGTTGTTGCCAGAGGAAACGGATTTCAATCGATTATTCAAGTTTATCAACCAGATGGAACAATGATCAATGAATTTTTGGCTTATGATCCGTCTTATGATAAAGGGGTTTTTGTTGCCAGCGGCGATTTAGATGGAGACGGGGATGACGAAATTGTCACAGGAACAGATACAGGCGGAGGACCGCAAGTACAAATTTTTGATGGTGTAGGAAAAAAATTAGGAACTTTTTTTGCGTACGATGATCAGTTTCGTGGAGGTGTTCGGCTTTCAGTAGGGAATTTAAGTGATTGGCCAGGAGCGTCCATCATTACCGTTGCGGGACCCGGCGGCGGTCCTCATGTGCGGGTCTATAACGGATACGCTAAATTAATCGGTACGTTTTTTAGCGATGATGAGAATAATCACATGGGATTAAATTCAGCCGCATGGGGATTATAAATTTCTGCTATACTAAACTGGTATGCCTTCACTTCCTACATTTGAACATAAAAATATTCTTGTAACCGGCGGGGCTGGGTTTATCGGGTCTCATTTATGCGAGCGCTTATTGCAGGATAAGCACCGCGTCATTTGTGTAGATAATCTCTCAACCGGCCATGTCGGACATATTGATGCCCTGCTCCAAAATCCCGATTTCAGTTTTATCCGTTTGGATATCAATCAACCGTTTGAATTAGATTCTTTTTCAGAATTGGCTCCATTTAAGATTCCTTTTCAAGGAATTCAGGAAATTTATCATCTGGCCTGTCCTACGACGATCAGAAATTTTGACCAGTTTAAAATTCAGACGCTTCTTTCCAATTCTTTGGGCAATTATCATGTCCTTGAACTGGCCAAAAAATTTCGATCGAAGATTTTATTCACTTCCAGTTCCGTTGTTTATGGCCAGCGAAAAGAACAGGCGACGTTGGTTACTGAAGACGAAGAGGGGATTCTTGATCATCTCACCCCTCGCGCCTGTTATGACGAAGGTAAACGCTTTTCAGAAACCATGTTTGAAACCTATCGTCAGGTTCACGGCTTGGAAATAAGAATAGTCCGTTTGTTTCGAACGTATGGTCCCCGTATGTCCTTGTTCGATGGACAGCTTATTCCTGAATTTATTATCAATGCGCTAGACGGCAAAGATCTGGTGCTTTACGGCAAAAAAGATTTCCGTACCTCGCTGACGTTTATTACAGACGTTATTGATGGACTGTTGCGCATCATGCACGCTTCCGAGTACGAAGGGCCAGTCAATCTTGGAAGCGATGTGGATCTGCATCTTGAAGAAGTTGCTCAACATATTCTTCGGCTTACGGATTCATCCTCAGCGATCGTTGAGGGAGAACCATTGGAATTCCTTTTTGAATCTGTGCTTCCTCGCATTGATCGGGCGAAAGAATTGGGATGGTTTCCTCTTGTGCGCTTGGAGGACGGGTTACGGCGAACCATCGACTATATCAAAGCCAATAAGTTGCTGCTTACCAATGTATGAAGATTTTTGCGGTGATTCCTGCTTACAATGAAGAAACGACCATTGCGGAAGTGCTTCAAAAAACAAAACCATTTGTCGATCAAATTATTTTGGTGAACGACGGCTCCAGCGATCAGACCGCTCAAAGGGCATTGGCCCAAGGAGTGCGCGTAGTCAACCACAGCGTCAATCGCGGGTTGGGCGCTTCCTTAGGCACAGGGTTTGCGGCAGCGCAGTATCTTGGGGCAGACGCGGTGATTACCCTGGATGCCGACGGTCAGCATGACCCTGCAGAGATAAAAAAGTTTATTGAAGCTATTGAGCATGGGGCGGACGTGGTGATCGGTTCGCGGATGCTGACGGGTTTTGACGGGATGCCTTGGTACAGACAAGTGGCGCAAGTGTTAGGAAACCTTGTGACGTTTTGTCTGTTCGGGGCATGGGTGACGGATAGTCAATCAGGTTTCAGAGCATTTACCCGATTTGCGCTCCAACAGATACAGATCAAAACCAATCGCATGGAAGTCTCTTCCGAAATTATTGCAGAAGCCAAACGTCATAAGCTGAATCTTGTGGAAGTTCCTATTAAGGCGATCTATACCGAATATTCTCTTTCTAAAGGCCAGAGTTTTTTTGTGGGTCTTAAAACACTTATAAAGCTCGTTCTGCGGCGTATTAACCAGTAATTATGTCCGTGATCCAGATTGTCATTTTACTTTTTGCCGGCTTTGCGATGAGCAGAACGATTTTTCAGTTTAAACGCGGAGCTCTGACGATTGCGTGGTTACTTTTTTGGATCCTCTTTTGGTTTGGAACCGGTTTAGTCGCTGTGCTTCCTCAAACCACAGACGTAATTGCTCGATTTGTAGGAGTTGGTCGAGGGGCAGACGTCGTTATCTATGTTTCCTTGACGGCTCTTTTTTATTTTATTTTTCGTTTATACATAAAAATCGAACAGGTAGAAAGCGAAGTGACTCGTTTGGTGCGAAAGCTTTCTTTGGACGAATTTAAAAAAGAATAACGACATGCTTCCACGTGTTTGTCTCGTCTATCTTTCGTATAATAACCGACTCTATCTTGAGGAGGTTTTTTCTTCATGGCGCATGCTTGATTACCCGTCTGAGAAGTTAGAAATGATTGTGGTCGACAATGCTTCTACAGACGGGAGTCAGGAGTGGTTACGTGCTCAAAATGGGATCACGTTTTTTCCAAGCGGTGAAAATTTAGGATTTGCGCAAGGAAATAATGTGGGAATAGAGCACGCACTGCTATCGGGGGCCGAGTATGTTTATTTGCTCAATGGAGATGCCAAACTACATCCTGATGCCATCAAAGAGGCTGTGTTCGTTGCTGAATCTGATCAAGCCATCGGTGCTGTGCAGTCGCGTATTATGCTTTGGAAACATCCCGGGATTGTAAACGTTACCGGAGGGATGGTGCATTTTTTGGGATTCGGGTTTGCAGGAAACAATGGCCGTTCTTGGGAAGAGGTGAAAGCCCAGGTGCATAATGGTCAACCCATTGCCTATCCCAGCGGAGCCGCTGTCTTGTATCGGGCATCTGTTTTGCAGAAGGTTGGTCTTCTTGATCCGTTTTTATTTTTGTATCATGAAGACTTAGAATTAGGTTGGCGTATTCGGCTTGCAGGGTTTACCAACGTTCTCTCGACTGAATCGATTGCCTACCACGATTATGAGTTTAAGCGCTCCATTCAAAAATTTTATTGGATGGAACGCAATCGCATTCTCGTTCATTTTTCTCATCTGCGCTGGTCAACTCTAGTATTACTCCTTCCATTTCTTTTTTTTACAGAGTGTGGACTGATTCTTTTTTCCGTTAAAGGAGGGTGGTTTAAACAGAAATGTTTGGTGTATGTCAATCTCCTCAGTCCTCGCACCTGGGCTTATGTGGCAAAAAAACGTCGTGAAAGCCGTCTGCTACGTCGCGTGAGTGATCGAGAGATTGTGTCATTATGGACGGGAAAGATTGAACATCAAGAAACCAACAGCCCTGTCGTGGATAAACTTATAAATCCGTTTCTCTCTGTGTGTTGGAGTATTCTTAAACGATTTATTTATTAATGTTTTTTATATTGCCTGAGCCTGTCGAAGGCTGCATAATGCATTTGCCTCTTCGACAGGCTCAGGGAATATTAACTTTTGAGAAAATTTTATTCATGTCTGAATTTGGTGAACAACTTGAATATTTTGTTGGTTTTCTCATTATTTTTATTATTGCTGTCGTTGTTCGTGTTTCTTTGAATAAAGAATTTTATGGACACTCACTGCCCACTCTGGATCTCTTTAAACGTCTTTTTCATTCGAACACAAGAAAGAAAGCTTTTAAACAATTTTTATCGATCATTCTTTTTTTCTTTCTGTTTTTTGGGGGTCTTAGCATTATTCTTTTTTTAAAAAATATTCTTGATGGATAAATCCTCTCTCAACATTGCTCATGTCGTATGCACGTACCCTCCTTACCGCGGTGGGATGGGTGGTGTTGCTCATGAGTATGTGGAACGGTTACGGGCACGCGGGTATAATGTGCATGTTTTTACGATTAAGGATCAAGAGGTTGAACAGGACCCCCATTACGTTCATCGTGTTCCTGGAATTATTCATATCGGTAATGCAGGAGTTCTCCCTTCGCTGTTTCATCGTCTTGCCGGTTTTGACCTTGTTCATCTTCACTACCCTTTTTTTGGTGGAGCAGAACCCGTGATTGTGAGAAAAGCCATGCGCCAGGATCAGGGTCTGATCATGACCTATCATATGGATGCCTCTGCCTCCGGAGCCAAAGGAGCGTTGTTCAGCGCTCATCGCCGTTTGCTTTTTCCTTGGCTCATGAATCGCGTGGATCGTATTTTGGTGAGTTCTCTGGATTACGCGAAACATTCTGCGCTTGCAGAATTGGATGTGATGGATCGTGTAGAAGAACATCCTTTCGGTGTAGATCTGGAGCGTTTTCATCCAGGTGAAGAAACAGGTCTCAGAGAACTTCATCAATTACCTCATCATCTTCCCATTTTGTTGTTCGTCGGCGGGTTGGATAGCGCCCATGCGTTTAAGGGAATTCCCGAGTTGTTGAGTGCTTTAGAAAAATTGATTTCTTATCGGTGGCAGTTAATTATTGTTGGAGAGGGGAATCTAAAACAAACCTATCAAGATCTTGCACAACAACAAGGATTGTCGCAGCGAGTTCTTTTTGCGGGAAATGTTTCAGACGACGATTTGCCTGCCTATTATCGATTAGCAAACATTCACGTGTTTCCTTCTACCAAACGTGCGGAAGCGTTTGGTATGGTGGCTCTTGAGGCTGCCGCAAGTGGCATTCCTTCCATCGCATCTGATTTGCCAGGAGTTCGTACCGTTGTGCGAGATGGTGATACGGGTTTGCTTGTGCCACCCGGGAATGTGGAAGAGCTCTCCAAGGCGATTTCTTTGCTTTTGGAACAGGTGGATTTGCGCGAACGGTTTGGACTTTCTGCCCGAATCAATGCGGAACATCTCTATGATTGGGCACCTCTGATTGACCGGCTAGAGTCCACTTATGCGTCCGTATTGAGTCAGCAATCTAAACGACATTATTAATTATGAAGATTGGTATTGTCTCAAACCTTTATCCTCCTGACGCGCGCGGAGGAGCTGAGCTCGTGGCTCAGCGTGTGGCCGATGCCTTATATGAACGCGGTCATGAGGTTTTTGTCTTGACGACGCAGCCTTTTGAAGGAGTGCGAAGTTTATTCCCTCGCATCCGGGAACGGACGCTGGAGGCCGTGTATCGTTTTTATCCTTGTAATTTTTATTATCTTCGTCATGATCGGTCTATTCCTTTTTTCGTTCGCATTCTTTGGCACTTAATTGATCTTGTGGGAGTGTGCGGCCGTCGCGCGATGGCCCAGGTTATTCAAGATGAAGATCCAGACGTGATCATCACCCATAATCTGAAGGGCATTGGCGTATCCATCGGTTCTGAAATCCAACGACAGGGGATCCCGCATATCCATACGCTTCACGATGTCCAATTAAGCATTCCAAGCGGATTGCTTATTGTAGGAGAGGAACAGTCTTGGCTGAACCGTTCTTTTTTACGCAGATGGTACGAGGCTGGAGTCAGACGAGAAATGGGAACTCCTCAACTTGTCCTTTCTCCATCCAGATTTTTGGCTGATTTTTATCAGCAACGAGGATTGTTTGCTCACACACGCATGGAAATTCTTCCCAACCCTCTTCCTCCAGATGGTATTGGAAAACGAGGAACCCGCATGGCTCGACGTACACAATTTTTGTATGTGGGTCAATTAGAGTCCCATAAGGGTGTAATGCAATTGTTCGATGCTCTAGATCAGGTTGGAGACGATATCGAGTTACACATCGCTGGAGAAGGATCCTTATCAGAAATAGTCGCCCAGCGTGCACAGCGCGATCCGCGGATTTATTTTCACGGATTCGTGTCTTTGAAACATCTCATTCGATTATTGCAAAGCACAGATGCTGTGGTGATTCCTTCTATTTGTTATGAAAATTCTCCCACCGTCATTTACGAAAGCTTTCTCGTGGGCGTGCCTGTCATCGCCTCTGACGTTGGAGGTATTCCAGAGTTAATCGAAGAAGGAGTCACAGGCCTATTGGTGAAACCCGACGATGCCCGTGAGCTTGCCCACGCCATGGAAACGATTCATGAACAGCGTGATCAGTGGTGGGAAAAATCTCAACTCATCCGAGATCGAGCCCAGCCTTATTCCATCAAAGTGTATGTGGATCGACTTGAAAGTTTGATCAAGGAAATTGTTTAATGAAAGTTCTCTTATGAATTCTTTTCTAAAAATCAGTGCGCCAGAGATTTATGCGGTACCCATTCAGGATAATGATGAGCCACTGATCAACGTACTGGACGAATATCCTGATTTTTTTGTTGATCAATCACGTAAGTATTCTCAAAAGATTTCGAGGTCCCTTTCTTTTCTTCGTAAAGGTGTTGCAGAACGTCTAAAATTAGCGACGCAGTATCTTCCAGACGATATTCATTTTATGATCATCGAAGGGTATCGTCCGCTTGAAGTACAACAAGCCATTTTTACAGAGACTCTTCATGAAGTGAGAAAAGAACATCCGGATTGGACACAACAGCAAGTATACGAAAAAACATCTACCTTTGTTGCCCCGCCAGACAATACTCCACCACATTCAACCGGTGGAGCAATCGATCTCACACTCATGACGATGGACGGAAAAGAACTCGATATGGGAACGGATCTCAATGATGGTTATTCTGGAAGCTGTTTTACATTTGCACCTTCCATTTCCGAGGATACTAAAAAGAATCGACAAATATTGATTCAAGCCATGCAACGTGCTGGCTTTGTAAATTATCCCGCTGAATGGTGGCACTGGTCTTATGGTGATCGTTATTGGGCTTACCTAAGTTCTGTACCGTTTGCCATCTATGGTTCGAAATGATAGAAATGCTATCAGGAGGTAGATCATGACCATTTTTTATCGTCGCCCCTTTTCATTTTTTCAGAGGAGATTTCCTTTTTTTGTATGGTCCCGTATCGAGATCAATTCCGTTGCTCATGTTGGACCAGACAGACATGCCATCGACTTTCTTGTCCCAGAAGGCACACTTGTTTGTGTTCCACGCGACGGAGTGGTGGTTGCCATCAAAGATGATTCTGATTGCGGTGGTCCTAATCCAGACTTTGCACAAAGTGCAAATTACCTCATCATCGACCATACAAGTTTCACTTTTAAGATTATGGGGTATTCGCGACTTGCCTGGAGCGATGAAGAACTTGGGGGAGGTCAGAATCCTGTCATCGATGAACAAGAGGGTCAACGATCTATCATTATTCATCTTGCAAAAGGAAGTGTGCGCGTGAAGGTCGGGGACCGTGTTCACACAGGACAGGTCATTGCAAAACAAGGTTCAACAGGTTGGACGTATGCTCCTCACATTCATTTTGCTGTCTATAAAAATGGAGTCAGTATCCCAATCCACTTTACGTAGCATTTTATATATCTTACCGCATCTTAAACAAGCATAACGCTTATAGTTTAGGGTGCGGTTTTTCTATTAAAAATACAGCCGTAAATGGTTGTATTTTTCAAATTTGATAAAAGAAATTTTTATGCAATACTCAGAACTTGTACTTCTTTTTCTAATTGAGTCCCTAAGCCGTGAACCCAAAAATTCATTTCATCGCTAAGTAAATACAAAAAGGACATCTGGTATCCTGTGAGGTGTATAACTCTTCACAAGAAAACCGTATGTCCTTTTTGTATTCTGAGAATATCACTGAACTTTTTATTTGGG
>JACPHU010000008.1 GCA_016188495.1 Candidatus Uhrbacteria bacterium | reverse complement strand
TCAGACGAACCATTCTTAGGAAACTCACCATCATTAAAAAACAGATCGCTGCCTCACGGAAGAAATCCAAACCTCACGGTTAGATTATTACATCCAACAACGATACCCTCATGGGTTAGATTATTAAATCAGTAGACACGGCTTGGAATCTTTCCCAGGATTTTTGGAAAAAAGTTTCCTGTGGAAGGTAAAATCTTCTTTTTTATGATACGATACATTCATTATGGAAGCCGTGGAGCCACAGATTCATATCGGTGAACCCCAACTTGATTGGGAGATAGACGAGTATCCTGCGCACCAGCGTTCAAAACGCTGGTATGCCATTGCGATTGTGTTGGGTGTGGTATTTATTATCTATGGTGTTGCTACGGCGAATTTTCTTTTCGCTGTTATTATTCTGATGGTTGGAGTCATCACCGCGCTCTCTACGTTTATTCCGCCCGAACGTGTCCCGGTGATTATTACCAATACAGGCGTGGTCGTAGATGATACGTATTATGATTTTGAGGCCATTAAAGATTTTTCTATTGCCTATGAACCCCCTCATATCAAAATTCTATATCTCAAGTTTCGCTCTCCCTGGCAGCCGTTGTTGACCATTCCCCTTGAAGATATAGACCCAAACCTCGTCCGTGAAATTCTCTTGCCATTTTGTCTAGAGAACATTGAACGAACAGAAGAAAGCTTGACGGATTCGGTTAGGAGACTGTATAAACTGTGACATTCGACGTTCTTCCAAAACTCGCGATCTCAACTTTCACGGGCGCCCGCTGACCCCGTTCTCCCTACTCTGAGTAGGGTTCTCGGGGCTCAGCAGCCCGTTCAAGTTGATCTCATCGAGTTTTGGAACAACGTCATTCGGATGATTTGTTATATGGTCTCTTGAAAATTTTGAAACTTATAAGTAAGAAATCTTTTTAAAATCGATGAGATTGCCTTGAACGGGCTGGCAGCCCCGGAAGGCGTACCCAAACGTACGTCTTCCGGGGTGCCTGGGTGCCCGTGAAAGGCAAGATCGCGATTTTAAAAAGATTTCTATGCACTCGTAGCTCAGCTGGATAGAGCATCAGCTTGCGGAGCTGAGGGTCGCAGGTTCAAATCCTGCCGAGTGCACCACGAAAACACAACAGTGATCCTGTTGTGTTTTCGTTTTGGTTTTTTATAGACTTCTCCACAGCAAATAGGATTTTTTTCTTTTTTCGTTATAAAATAGAGAAAATTTATTATCAATTTTAATTATGGCATTAGCAGACACATTCTCCAAAAAAATTAGTGAGAGAGAAGAACAGGAAGCGAGACAGAAACGTGAAGAAAAAGCTGCTCAAGAGCAAGCGGAAGCGTTAAAAACACAAGAAGCAGAACAATCGCACCTTGAGAGTCTGCGACAATCCATAGGAATGATTGATTCGAGATTAGAGTCCATGCGAACGCTTTTGACAGAGTTGACACAAACGCACGAGAAAGCGGGTGTATCTGTGGCTGGAGCAAAAAAAGAAGGAAAAGCCTTAACGAAGGCAACAAGTGAATTAGAAAAATTGTTTGAGAACGAACAGTTCCATGCGATTCTCGAAGACGAAGGAATATCTTCTTTAGAAGATTTGCTTAACGCTCAACAATATTCAGAAGAATCTGAAATAAAAACAGTAAAACAGTCCAGGGAATCCCGTACAACAAAACGCCAAACAGCTCGTGAATCAATTGCGGCAAGACGTAGCGCAAAAGAAAAAGTTCATGCGGCTTTATCATTAGATACGTTGACTTATCCCAGCGTTGCCAATGCATTAGAACGAGCCATTCAAGAATTAGAACAAGAACGCAAAACAGTATTTGATCAAACCCCGGAAGGCCAAGAGGTCATAAGAACAGAAATGTTTGAGAGAGTAAGACAACAATATGAACTAAGAGGGTCTTGGGATGGATTGGCATCCGGATTTAAATTAGACAGACAGATACTTATTGTTGGGGACGATTTGGAAGATGCGAAAAAATATGGGGAAGGGAAAGTTAAATCGGTTATAAAGGAGTACTACGGACAAGTCATTGATCGCGATCTTCAGAAGGAGGCCAAAAGAGATGGTGTGATACAGCTACAAGAAGCGGTAGAGACAATTGAATCTTTACCACGACGTTGGAACGAAGTTTCTGATCGTCTACAACAGGTCCGACAAGAAAAACAAAAAACCATAGATCGTTTGAATAGTCTTTTGGGTACAGATTCCGGAGTCACTTTGCTTAAACAGGTGAAAGCGTATGAACAATGGGGTGATAAAAAATTAGACGGATTGGCTGAAGCCTTTGTCGATGGTCAAGAAATGTTAAGTGCTTCTAGATTGGGATTGAGAGAGAGTCAAAAAACGCCCATTGATCTTTTGGAAAAAATGATCGTAGATCAAGAACATCTACTGGATCAATTTCGTAGGGGGGATTCGAAAAAAGTTTTTTCAAACAGAGACGCAAGTTCTCAGTATTTTTCTCCAAACGATCGACCTTTTCCTTCTTTGTTAGCGAAGCCAAAAAGAGTAGAACGTATTTTAGATGAGTTAGAAAATTTTTATCAAAAATTTCAAGAGATTCTCGCTCTTCCTCAACCAGAAGTTGTTAAAAAAATACGCGATGCTGAACTCGTTTCAGACCTAGCTGTCACCTCTGAACAAGCATTAGCATTAGATCATTCGGGCATCTCACATTACTTAACGTTTGATGCTAAGACGTATGTTGCGTTGCGAGACAGTAAGTTTGAAGAGGTTAAAACGCGTTTACAAAAAGAACAACAAGCCATCGAGAAGAAGAGAACTCAATTGAAGGAGCAGTTGAGTGATAAGGTTGATGCGGATTGGGATCAAGAGCAGCTTTCAAATTTTGTCTATAGGGAAAAAAATGATGGAATCATCGCGCTCGCCGAATCTCGTATTCGATTGCAAGAATTAGCACAGGCATTCTCTTCTGAGTTAGATATAGCCATGGTTCGGTTACAAGGATCTTTGCATCAAGAGGTCGTTATGAACCAGAATAAAAACATAGAGTTTGTGGTAGCTTCAGGAGAAGATTTAGAAGCACTTAATAAAAACAGTTCTTCTCTTAAAACAGAGATAACAGAAAAGAAAGAACTGATTAAAAAATTAACGCAAGAAATCTCAGACGCTAAAGGTTGGCTTCACGCGAGGACAAGAGGAAAGAAAGAAACAGAAAAACAAACGTTAGAGAATGAATTATCATCTTTGCAATTGCGCTTTGAAAGTGCGCAAACAGAATATGTAGAAAAAATTCGTCTGGATAAACTCTTAGAAGAATTAAGAACCACGTTGCATGACGTGCGAGGTATCTTGCCATTGGAAGCCCCTTCCACCCCGGTTCCTCTGCAGGAATTCATTGAGACGGTACAGAAACAATTAATCATCAAATTGACTCCAACACAGTCATCCGTGCGAGAACAGTACCAGACGTTGGTGAAAAAACGCGACGAAACAAAAAATACCTATCAAAAAAGATGGGGAAGTTCCATTAGCCGTTGATCGGTACAATGGTTTGGAAAAAACAGCAATCATTGCTGTTTTTTCGTTTGTGTTACTATTTCTTTATCTATGGCTATCCATCTTACTTCACCTTTAAGCGACTTACCGGGAATCGGACAAAAAGCGTTGGTTGATTTGCGAGCTTTGGGTATGAGATCTGTCCGGGATCTTTTATGGTATTTACCGTTTCGTTACGATGACTTTTCTCGTATCTGTGGAGCAGGTCAGGTAAAGGCAGGGGATACCGTCACGGTGATGGGGACTCTTCAATCGCTCACTTCGCGCCCTGCTAAAAAAAGAGGATTAAAAATCATTGAGGGGATGATCGCGGATGAAACAGGGAAGTTATCCGTGATCTGGTTTAATCAATCTTATCTTGAAAAGAGTCTTTCCGTTGGCATGAAACTTTCATTGGCTGGCAGAGTCGATAATCGGATGGGTCTCTCGTTGCTTAATCCTGTTATTGAAAGGTCTGCACATACCGGAACACACACCGGACGTATCGTTCCTATTTATGGACTTACAGGAACGCTCACGATGCGACGGCTTCGCGACGGCATGAAAGCAGCCCTTCCTGCGGCGGATGAATATTCGGATTGGGTTCCTGCGAAGATCATAGAATCCGAAGGTTACCCTTCTCTTGCGCAAGCGCTTCGTGATATTCATTTTCCTTCTTCAAAGCAAGATCTTGAGTCCGCTATTTCACGATTAAAATTCGATGAGCTTTTTCTTCATCAGCTTCTTTTTGCCCGGGTTCGTTCTGAGCGTTCTCAAAAGAGTGCTCTTCCTATTCCGTTTGATGAATCTTTTCTCAAGGCCTTTGTCCAATCCCTTCCGTTTAATCTTACGATAGCTCAACGAAAAGCCATTTGGGAGATCGTACAAGATCTTGAAAAAGATCATCCGATGAATCGGTTGCTTGAGGGAGATGTGGGGAGCGGAAAGACGGTTGTAGCCGCTGCTGCCGCGGCGAGCGTGCTTCACGCAGGAGAGCGAGTGGTTTATTTAGCTCCAACAGAAATTCTTGCCTCTCAGCAACAGGCTGCCCTCATGCGATTATTGAATGAACCGGTGGGTTTACTGACACGCACTCAACACAAGGTGGGAATGGAGCCGATAGCGAAAGAAACTCTTATTTCTCAGATCAATATGGGCCAAGTGAAGTGCGTAGTCGGAACGCATGCCTTGTTGCAGGATCAAGTCAATTTTTCGGATGTAAGACTGGTTATTGTAGATGAGCAGCATCGTTTTGGGGTAGAACAGCGCCATGCGCTGCTTCAAACAGAGGGTTTGGCTCCTCACTTATTGTCCATGACCGCTACCCCCATTCCTCGATCACTGGCTCTCACTATTTACGGGGATCTTGATCTGTCTATTTTGAATCAGATGCCGGAAGGTCGAAAACCTGTGGCAACGGCCGTGGTTTTGGAGTCTCAAAGGCGGGGAATGTGGTCACATGTTCATGAGCAAATCAAACAGGGTCAACAAGTATTTGTGGTGTGCCCACTTATTGATCCTTCCGATACGTTGGGCGTGAAATCCGTGACAGAGGTCGCCAAAGAGTTGAAGAACGGACCGTTAAAGACGGTTTCCTCAGCCACGCTTCACGGTCGATTAAAGTCGGATGAAAAAGAAAAAATCATCACCGCGTTTCGAGACGGGGAGATCGATCTATTGGTTTCAACCACGGTCGTAGAGGTTGGGGTTGATATACCAAACGCGAACGTCATGGTGATTATCGGCGCTGAGCGTTTTGGACTGGCTCAACTGCACCAGTTGCGCGGACGCGTGGGACGATCGGATATCCAGTCTTATTGCTATCTTCTTCCTGAACAATTGAGCGGTACCACAGAAATGAGGTTGCGAGCCATGGAACAGACCACAGACGGATTTAAGCTGGCACAGAAGGATTTGGAATTGCGCGGGGCAGGAAACGTGTTTGGCAATGCTCAGTCCGGATTTCCGGATTTTCAGCTTGCCACGATTCAAGATACAGACATTATGAAAAAAGCCCGTGACAAGGCCGACGAGCTTTTGGGTGAAGATCCCTCCCTGAAACAGCATTCACTTATTCTTGAAAAAATAGACCGATCCTTTGAAGAGGTTCATTTGGAATAATATTGGTTTAGAATGGAATGTAAGAATGGAGAATCGTTCAATCGTTCAACAATGATTGACAAAAAAGAGTTTCGATTGTATGAAACATCCGTTACAATTTTTTTGTAACTTATTTTTATTAGATTTGGAACGTTGGGAATCAATCTAGCATTTTTAGAATAATGATTTTGGAGGGTAAAAGGATGATGAAAAGAATGCTTCTGTTATCAGGTCTGTTCCTTTTTTTGATGGTTTCGAATGCTTCTGCTCAAGAGTCCTTTTTGGAAGACGGTTTCAAAGTTGAAACGTTAAAAGACGGGACCCAGATTCTTCTTACACCCTTTTCTGAGTTTCTGATCTTTGGGGCCGATCGTTATGAGACTCCTCATAAGGGAACGTTTACTTCCTTGGAATGGAATTCGGATCACACAGTATTCACTGTAAAAACTTCTGACGGAGAACGTATCACCTTTACCAAACGTAAGGAAAATGTTTGGTCATGTATTCATTGGATAGGTGATGAAATTCAACAAGAAGTTTCGTGCGTTTGGGTAGGAAGAAAATTAGCCTGGAGTCTTTCAGAGGTTCTTTCATCTGCTACAAATAGAATGCTTGTTGATGATCAAAGAGTTGTTATCCCCGGTCTTTATTCAGAACCATTTTCGTTTCCAAAGGATGTTGACTATCAATTGGTTAACGATGGTCGAGTCATGTTTGTGTGGGATAATCGAGGTTATAACTTTAGACAAGAGAATTTTCTTGGTTCTTTCGAAGCTAGATATCTCATTGTCTATCCCTCTTTTTCAAAGAGTAGTGATGGAAAAGAGAACGTTATTTGGCACTATTTACTAAGCGCTTTCTCGTCAGAGACGAGTTCGTTAACGGATGTCGTCAATCCATTTATTGTCTCTATTTTATCGAGAGAATGTCAGGAATTAGGCAAAAATCGTTATGGAGAGATTGAGATCAAATCAACCTCTGGGCGATCGACGATCTTTTTCCATGAAACAAACCAGACGGCAAGACTTGGTTATTTGTGGGGTGGCAGCGGTGGCAAACTCTATCAAGGAACTGTTTTTGTTGTGAGTGAAGGTTCCGTGAGGTGGAGAGTTACTATTACAGGCGCATCCTATACAGCCGTGCATATAAAGTAATTTAGGGAGGTACGACGCAAAACCCCGCAGAGGTTCTTTCTGCGGGGTTTTTATATTTCCTTTATTGTGCTTATCTGTTTTAGTTCCATTTCGATTTTTTTCAGTTTTGTTTTGAGAGGGATGACGGCACAGGAGATTCCGAGCCTGAGAGCTTCCATGAGTCTTCGTTGCGTGAGAGGGGCGGTTCTGATCTCGCCTCCTAAGCCTACTTCACCCATGTACACAGTTGCGGAAGTGTCCGTTTTATTTTTATAGGCATGGGTAATGGCTGCACAGATGGCCAGATCAGCCGCAGGTTCTTGGAGGGACATTCCGCCGATCACGTTGATATACACGTCTTTGTCTCCCAATTTAAGACCTGCTCGTTTTGAAAGGATCGCGACGAGCATTTGCAAACGATTTTGATCAAAACCAGACGCGCGACGAACGGGGGTTCCATAAAAGCTTTGTTCCACCAGCGCCTGGACTTCTACCAAAAACACGCGCGATCCTTCGGCCGTGGCGGCGATGACTGATCCTGGGGTAGGGGAACGCTCTGCAAGGAAACGTTCTGAAGGGTTCTCTACCGCCAGAAGTCCCGTTTCTGTCATTTCAAAGACGCCTATTTCATCGGTCGCACCAAAGCGGTTTTTGGAAGCTCGAAGCAAACGGTAACTATGGACCGGATCGCCTTCAAGATTCATTACCACATCCACCAAATGTTCTAGGGTCTTTGGTCCTGCCACGGTTCCATCCTTGGTGACTTGGCCAACCAACAGGATGGAGATATTTGTACGTTTGGCTACCTCAAGCAAAAGAGCGGTGGCATAGCGTACAAGCGTGGGGGTTCCAGAGGTACTTTCTATCAAGGACGACGTGAGCGTTTGAACAGAATCAATAATCGCAAGCATCGGCTGTTCTTTTTCAAGAGTCGCGACGAGCGTTTCCACAGGAAACGGTTCTAGGAATCGAACATGGTTTATGTCTGTCTTGAGACGATCAAATCGTGAGGCAAGCTGGGTAGGAGACTCTTCTCCTGAAATATAAAGCACGTCACCATTGATGGATCCAGCGATGCTCGCCACAAGCGTTGATTTTCCAATGCCGGGTTCTCCAGAGAGAAGAACCAGAGACCCGCGAACGATTCCACCTCCTAAAACCCTGTCAACTTCTTTATCTTGCGTGAGGATTCGGTCCGTTTCATTTTGTTGAGCGATTTGTTTTAACGGTTTGCTTTGTACGGGTTTTGCTTTTATAGACGAAAGAGACGAACGTTTGTTCGTCTCTACAGATTCTTCAATCAGCGTACCCCATTTGTCACACTCCAGGCATTTGCCAGACCATTTGGGGGATTGAGCATCGCAATTGGTACAGATATACATAGATCTCTGAAAAATTTGCGATCTTGCCTTTCACGGGCGCCCGTTGACCCCGTTCTCCCTACAATGAGTAGGGTTCTCGGGGTTCAACAGCCCGTTCAAGGCAATCTCATCAAATTTTTCAGAGATCTCCATATTTATGGAGAGATGCTTCCCCCTAAGGTTCCACCGGAATTTTTACAAAAGTCTTCGTAGATTTTTGCCGCTTCTTGGGCGTACGCGGCTGCCTGTTTGCCGGATCCGTTATAGGCGCACATAGCCAAAGCAACATCTCCCGCGATTCTTCCGTTGGAAAGATTGTATTTGATCAGTTTTGCGGTTGCTGTGACGCTATTTTGAACGCCGTTTGGTTTTGATGTATCGAAATAATCAATACAGGATGTCATGGCGACTTGGCAGTTTCCGCAAATACTGGTGTTGCAATGTGGAATATCCGAAGTTTTTGGCGGCCAGGCATCGACAGCTCCGTTATCGCACAGTTTTCCATAGCTTTCCCTGTTGCTTGCATTTTTGGCTGCCATACTGGTACAGCATTGCTGTCCAACAATGGATTCAAACGTGGTTGGCATGAATTGGGAAATGCCGATTTCTCCGCAAGGTCCGATATTGCGAGAATAATTGATATTTCCTGATGTTTCTTTTTGAATATGCGTGGCCAGTAAAATAGCATCAACGCCTTGCGTTGTGGCAACAGAGTTGACGATATTTGTCAGATCCGCACTCCATCCCGAAGGATTTTTAAGAGTGGTTGCAGAACATTTTTGTACGATTCCTTTTACATCCTTGCATTCCTCGATCGCTGTCGTGATAACGGATTCAAGATTCGCGTATTGGATGACTTGGATTTCAGGGGTTTTTAAAAAGGTGAGATTTGGATTAACGATAAAAAGGATCGTGTATACGCTTAAGAGCAAAACCAGACCAATCACCGCATTGTTTATTCGTTTTTTTGCTTTGGAAATATTTTCTTGAGAAGAAGCCCCTAAAGACCATTGCAGTCCTCCGATCATGAGCATCACAATCGCAATGGTGGTGGAAATACCAATCAGATACTTATAAATACCCGCGATGTAATCTCCGAGATAGTTTACTTTGAGTATTTTTCCCTCGATTTTTCCCTCGCTGAATTTCACACCTGGGATATCTACTTGGAGTGTAGGAGTAAGGAGTTTCGGGGCGCTCGTGGATGTCTGAGCAACGATCGGTTTAGCAAATAATAAACCAACGGTGATAACCGAAAAAAGAATAACGGCGATAATTCGTCTGTGATATTTCATGTTCTGTGAACTAATAATCGATACACGCGAGTAGATCGCCTCCGGTCCACCACGTGATATGCACGTGAGGGCCCGAGGTATTTCCTGCTTGTTCGATCGGTTGGCAACTGCAGGACTCGCTCTTTGTGGGATCCGTACACGTGGTGCCGGAAACCTTGCACCATCCATTTTTTGCGGCATCCCATGTATCGGGAGGTTTTTCCCCTGTGCAGCAATTTCCACCCAGATGTCCGATCACGTCTCCTTGCGTGATGGTCTGGCCATTGAGATACGCTCCTGAATCGTTTAAGAAATCTTTTGCGTGGCAGATGGAGATCTTTGCGCCAGTGGCTTTTCCTGTTCCGGTGAGGGTGATCGTATTTCCACAGCGATTTGAAGTGGTTGTGCTTTTTTTATAGGTCACGGTTCCGTCAAAAGGGGCTTTGATGGAAGTTCCCCAGGAAGCGGCATAATCGAGATTGGTGATTTTTTTGTAATCTCCATTGATTCCTTTGTCAAACCAATGGTGTTTGGCACAATTTGGCTTATTTCCTGTAGGGGAAATGACGGATTGTGATATGTCACAGGTTCCTTCCGACTTCGCTGTTTCCACTATTTTATCACAGGAGGCTCTTCCGGAAGATGTGACCACCCCTTCTTCTCCAGAGGTTCCTGCATCCAACCCAATGGATTCGATATCCAGCAGGTTTAAACTGTTTAATTTGGTTAATTCCGGGTTGATGATAAAGAGGATTGCGTATACGGAGAGTAAAAGGACGAGACCCACCACCGCATTTCGAATCATGGATTGGGCTTCTTTCACATCTCCTCCTCCAGCAGCAAGGGTATAGCGCAATCCTGCCACCATGATAAAAATAATAGCGATAGTTGTTCCGATTCCAAGAAGATAACGATAGAGCCCGCTGATATAATCTCCAAGAAAATCGACTTGCAAAACGCCATTGTTTTTTAACACTTCAGAAAAGGTAAGGCCTGGAATATCTACGCTTAAATTTGGGACCAGCGCGTTTTCAACAGGGATTCCGTTCGTGTTTTGTGCTAACACAACAGAAGAAGAGAAAAAAAAGTTGAGCGCACAAAAACAGCAGATAAGTAGTGCGGCAAGAGAACGGTTCATAGATTAAGGCGAAGAAAGTTTTGAGGCGACCAGATCAAGCAAATCTTGAGTGGTCATCGCTCCAATAAGCACTTCTTCGTCACCGACATAGATTGCAGGAGTTGCGGTCAGTCCTAGAGCGAGACCTTCCTCGTAATCTTTTTTGATAATCGGAAGAGTTTCGCGCGCTTCGTAACAAGAAGTGAATTTATCCATCTGAAGACCCAAGCTTTGGGCTATTTGTGGAAATTGCGCCTCTGTCAAATAGGATTGTTGTGAGAAAAGTTCGTCATGATATTGCCAAAAAGCTCCTTGTCGATCTGCGCAATGGGCAGCGATCGCCGCTGGAGTGGAAAGGGGATGGATGGATTCATTAGGGAGATCTTTCCAAACGACCTTTACGTCGTTGGGGTAGGTTTTGACCACTACTTGCAATGAATCAGCAAGGGCTTTGCAGGGGATACATTCAAAATCACCAAATTCGACGATGGTCAGTTTTGGTTCCTTTGCTCCTTTGGTAGGGTTCACGAATGTCATTGTTGGTTGTGTGAGAGAGCCTATCTCAACCTTTTCTTGTTGTGTTGTCGCTATTTCGATCGGTTGGTTTCGATACCAAAAGAAAATAAACACCACAACACCCAAAACGGCAAAGCATAGAAAGGTAAGCCAACGATGTTGCATAGTAAAGAATGGGTTAAACGATTGAAATGATCTCTACTTTAGGTGCATGAGTTCCAGTTGCCCGTTCTCATTTGAAAAATACAAAAGCGATTCATCTTCTGAGACCTGGATGTCGTTCACCGATGTTGATTCAGCAGGAATGGCAACCAGTGTAGACCTGCCCGTTGTGAGGTCAATTTTATAGATTGCATCAGGTTGATTTTGATAGAGAGAGCGTTGAAGACCTGCGTTGGGAGGAAGTTCAAGAGGTACCGCACAGTAGACGGTTGAGCTTGCGCTCCAATCGCATTTATCAACCCATGTGTTAAGGCCTAACGATCGTCGATTATCGCCCATGGTAGAAGCGGTTGCATCGACAATCCAGAGAAGAGGTTTATTTGAGCTGTAATCGCCGGTCACGGAATAGAGGAGCTGTTTTCCAGAGGGTGACCACAGGGAATCAAAGTTTAACCCTTCGACTACAAGTCCTTTGAAATTTTCTTGGTTTTTTCCAACAGGATAAATAACATTTCGATCCACGCCGCCCTGGATCGCGTTGGCGGTTTGAGCAAAAGCCACCACCTGATCATTAGGAGACCAGTTTACGGAAACTTTATCTGCATTTTCTCCCAAGGCTTGGATGCTTTGTGTGCTGGATCCATCGTCGCTTGCCACAACCAACCATCGGTTATTGGGATCCAATGCAATGCTTTTTGCAATGACTTCATCGGTTGTTGGGGAAAAGTCAAAGTCTTCCCAGTGGTTTGGGAGGGTCACTTGTTTTTCCGATCCAAAATCATAGACAATATTAGATCCGTCCGGAAATTCGATGAGCGCTTTTTCTGAAGTTTTATTCCACTCAACGGTTTCTGCATTTGGAAATTGTGTTTGTGAAAGGGCTACCACGTTTCCATCCTCATCGATCGTATAAAAACGTCCGTCTGCCGTATTGTAATAGTTTATTTTATCTCCATCACCGCTGAGAACCGTATCGTAGACGGCAGACGTCGTGAGCTCGGTGGTTTGCGTTAATCCTCCTCGAGCGATCGTGTCCGCTTCTTGCAATCCTGTCGTTGTTTCTCCTGTTTCCGTGGTCGGACGTACGATCTGGCCTTCTAAAGACGTAGGGAGTTCTCCTGTAAAAATTTCAGCGCCCGTCGGTTCTACGGTCGCAGGAGGAGGAGCCGGTTTAAAAAAAAGAAGATACAGCACGAAGGCGATGGCAAAAACAGAGAGAATAAATCCGCCGACAAGCAAGAGTTTTTTTGTACGCTCTGTCATAGAGTGAGAAAGATAAACGAAAGATGGCAAGTTTGAAAAAATCTTTTCATGAGATTTTTAAAAAAATCTCTAAAGACCGAATATGCTCGTTATTATACCACCTGTGCACATCTCGCTTCCTCCTTGTGCAAGATTAGCTCCTGCTTGAAGGGGAGAGGTCATAAATTTTGTAAAATCATGAACAACGCAAAATCCTCCGAACATTACCACGACAAGCGCGATACCTAGTGCTAAGTCTGCCATGACAATTTTGATCTGGAGCAGAATGGCGTCTTTGTCTGCCGGCATGGGGATGGGTCCCCATGAGATAGGCGGAATAAATCGGCTTTTTCCTTTGGCAAAATGCGTCCCATAGATCATCTGGATATTTTTCCACAACAAAATGGGAATACGAAGGATCAGGGTAAACAGGAAAGAGGTGCCTGTGGAGGCTGCGTCAAGGCCGGTTGTCAGACTGCCAAAGACCATGAGGGATCCATTCAACATGTCAGCCTGTTGTTTCTTTTTTTGTTCTTCACGTTCTTCCTCTGTTTTTTTTGTTGTTTCTTCCTCTTGTTGTGTTTGAGAAGCGTTTTGTCTAGCTTGTTGTATCGATGCTGCACGGGATTGTCTTAAAGAATACTCCTGCGCTGATTGCCTTTGGCTCAGATCTTGTACATTATCGTTTTCTCTCTGAGAAAGATTTTGGGTTCGATTTGCAGATAAGGCTGCCAATGGTAAAGGTGCACCGGCTAAACCCGAACGCATCATGACAGGGGGTTTTTTTGATAAGGCAGATCCGCCAAGGCCCGTACGCTGAACATGAGCAAGATTTCTTGTTTGTTGGAATTGCTCGCGCCGACGGCGTTCTTCATCCAGGATTTGCAATGTCCGTTTTCTCTCTCCTCCTATGTTTTCCTGATAAGAATTCATAGATCACATTTAACGAGAAACGTTTTTTATGACGCGAATTTTTTTTCCGACCACATCTATACGCAAAGAAGAAACCCGGTCTGATTGGATGAGGCGTTCTGCAATTTTATGTTCGACTTGTTTTTGGATTTGTGAGCGAATCGTCCGTGCCCCAAAGAGAGGTTCGATAAGGGATCGAAGGTGAGAGGCGAGATGTTGATGTATGGTGATCGTCAGACCTTGTTCCTTAAGTCGAGTTGCCAATTCATTTAGTTGTTTTTGTATGATCTGTTCAAGAACGTCTTCTTTCAGTGGTTGGAAGATGCACACATGATCAATACGGTTCAAGAGTTCCGGCCGAAAACGGGTTGTCAGTTCTGTACGCAGATCCTCCGTTAAGGAAAGTTCTCGTTGCTGTGCGCCCGCCATAAATCCCATATCTCCGCGTTCAAACCGTTCCAACCCGACGTTTGAAGTCATGATCACGATCGTGTTTTTGAAATTGATCTTTCGTCCTGTGGAGTCTGTCAATTCTCCTTCTTCTAAAATTTGGAGCAAGAGGTTTTGGACGTCGCCATGGGCTTTTTCTATTTCATCAAACAAGACCACACTGTAGGGATGCTGTTTCACGCGATCTGCGAGGTTCGAACCTTCTTTATAGCCCACGTATCCTGCCGGAGCCCCTATGACTTTAGAAATACTGAAACCTTCCGCATATTCAGACATATCCAAACGAATGAAATGTTGTTTGGAATGAAAGAGAATGTTTGCGATTGTTTTGGCGAGTTCTGTTTTTCCAACGCCGGAAGGACCGAGGAATAAAAATGAAGCCAGTGGACGGTTAGGGTGGGCCACGCCTGTTTTTGCTCGACGCAAAGCTCCTGCAACGGTCTCAATGACTGGTTCTTGTCCAAGAATTTGCAGACGCAGTTGTTCTTCCAGTTTAAGGAGCTGGCTTTTGTTGGATAAGAGAAGATTTTCTAAGGGAATTCCAGAAGCGCGTGAGACAACACGGGCCACTTCTTCTTCAGAAATGATCGGAACAGGAGAGCGGTCTTCTTGCGCGCGCAGATGTTCCAGATGTGTTTGGAGACGTTCCTCTTCTGCTTTGAGACGCAAGGCTTCTTCAAACTGTTCTTCTAGAACGGCTTTACGTTTTGTTTCTTTCAATTGTTCCAGTGTGTGGTAGAGCTCTCGTTCCTTTTGAGCAGGTCCTGGACTCAGATCTTTCACGCGCGTGGAAGCAGCCGCTTCGTCGATCAGGTCGATCGCTTTGTCTGGAAGCTGTTTGTCTTGCATGTAGCGGCTGGAAAGGATGACGGCATTTTTGAGTGCTTCATGCGTGATCCGTACGCGATGGAATTGCTCATAGTAAGGAGCGATTCCTTCTAAGATCTCGATCGCTTTTTCTTGAGTTGGTTCTTCTACGAGAACGGTTTGAAAACGACGCTCCAGCGCTGGGTCGGATTCGATATGTTTTTTAAATTCCCCTGGAGTGGTTGCGCCAATACAACGTATTTCTCCGCGAGCTAATGCCGGTTTTAAAATGTTGGCTGCATCCATGGATCCGGAGGCAGCACCTGCTCCCACGATGGTATGTATTTCATCGATAAAGAGTAAAATATCAGGATTCGCTTTTGTTTCATCGACAATTTGTCTTAATCGTCCCTCGAATTCTCCTCGATACATGGTCCCTGCAATTAAAAGGGCCATGTCAACGGCAAAGATCCGTTTGTGTTGCAAGACAGGAGGAACAAGACCTTGGGTGATTTGTTTTGCGAGCCCTTCTACAATGGCGGTTTTTCCTACACCTGGTTCGCCCAAGAGTAGGGGGTTATTTTTTGTACGTCGGCACAAAATTTCCATTACGCGTTCGATTTCCAGTTCACGCCCGATCACCGGATCAATGCGTTTTTGGGCATCCTCAGATGTGAGTTCCACCGCAAAATATTCAAGAGCGGAAACCTTTTTTTCTGTTTCTGGTGAGCCGTCAACTTTTTGTGCCTGCAATGGATTTGCGCCTGGTTCTGCAGAAACAGAACGTGTGAAGTCTGGAAATTTTGATGTGCTTTTCAAGACAATAGAAAGTTGGGATTTCAGTTCTTTGAGATTGGTTTTTATATACGTAAAAAATGCCTGCGTTTCCTTATCTTCAATTTGGATAATTCCTGAAAGCAAGTGTTCTGTTCCGACATAGCGGTGTCCGTAACTATTAGCTGTAAGAACGGCTTTTTCAACAATGCGTTTGGCATTTTCAGAAAGGTGAAGATTAAGGTTCTCTGAGTCAATCGTTGGTGCTTTATTTGGTTTGCTGTTGATGAGTTTTTTGAAATCTGTATTTTTGATCCCTGCTTTTTTGAGAACCTCCGCTCCAATACAGCCTTTTTGTGTTCCAAGAGCCCAGAGAAGATGTTCGGGTTGGATGATTTTTTCATTGGTTTCCACAACTAAACACAGGGCCCGTGTGAGGACATTTTTTAGGTGTGTGGAAAATTTATCAACGATCTCCTGGTCTTGGTTCATAAGAAGTTTTTCAAAATAAGGTAATGTCTCTATAACATGTTTCTGAGTTTTTTGATGCGCTCTTCAATAGGAGGATGGGTACTAAACAACTGTTCAAATTTTTTGGTGACGTTTGGATCAAAAGGATTGGCTAAAAAAAGATGGGCGGTAGCATGATTGGCCTTTTTTAGAGCCTGGTCCTGGTCGGCTATTTTTTGCAGTGCCCGTGCAAGACCTTCGGGATAGCGTGTGAGCAAACATCCGGAAGCATCTGCTAGATATTCTCTTGAACGCGAGACGGCCAGTTTGATGAGTTCTGCAAACACGGGGGAGAGAAGGGCAAGGACTAATCCAATAACGAGTAAAATAAAGTTGGATTGGTTATCATCGCGTTCTCTCCAGAAAAAAGAGTGTAAGAGCCAGTCTGAAAGTAAGAGAACAACTCCTACAAGAACAACCACAACGGTCATCACACGAATATCGTAATTTTTGATGTGCGAGATCTCGTGGGCAAGGACACCCTCGAGCTCCTGGTCGTCCATGAGATCTAACAATCCTGTGGTGACGGCAACGGAAGCGTGCTGGGGATCGCGGCCTGTGGCAAAGGCATTTGCTGCTGGGTCTTGAATCACATAGATCTTTGGCGTTTGGAGTCCGCTTGTAATCGCGAGATTTTCTACGGCGCGATACAATCTTGGGTGATCCATTTTTTGAATTTCCTTTGCTCCTGAGGAAGCCAAGGCAACTTTATCTCCTTTGTAAAAAGCGATCAGATTCATGATCGTTGTCACTATGACAGCGATGAGGATTCCTGCGTTTCCTGCTCCCGCGTATTCTCCCAAGACCCAGCCAAGAGCTATGATCATCATCGTAAAAAGAACGATGAGGAACCAAGTTTTGCGTTTATTGCCGTCGATTTGTGAATACATAATTGGAAAGCAAGGGGGTAGCAAGGATCAGAAATGTTAAAACTGAACCGTTGGTGCCTCCATAGCAACATCAGGAGCATCAAAAAATTCTCGTGCGGTAAATCCAAGCGTTTTTGCAATTAAATTGGTAGGAAATACTTGAAGTTTGGTGTTGTAATCGCGGACATTTGCATTGTAAAAACGTCGTGAAGCTTGGATTTTATCCTCGGCATCCGTTAATTCGTTTTGCAGTTGCAAAAAGTTTCCTGACGCTTGAAGCTGAGGATAGTTTTCTGAGACGGCAAAAAGGGATTTAAGCGTTTCGGTGAGCATATTTTCAGCTTTTGCATGCTCTTTCATTGTGCGTGCTCCCATAGCCGCGCTTCGGGCTTCTGTGACTTTTGTAAACACACTATCTTCATGTTTTGTGTATCCTTTGATAGTACTCACAATGTTGGGAATCAGGTCGTATCGGCGTTTCATCTGAACCTCAATATCTGACCAAGCTTCTTCAACCCTATTTTTGGCTACAATCAACTTGTTGTATGTTAGAATGAGCCAAAGCAGGATAACAGCGACAATAATGACAAGGATCCAAGTCATTTCCATATTTTTTAGGTTAATTTTATCTAAATCGTACGTGAATTTAGCTCAATCGTCAATTTATTATTCTCATTTTGTATGACCACAGATATTCGTCAAAAGGAGCTCTTCGTGTTTGATCTTGATGGGACATTGGCAAAAAGCAAGCTTCCCATGGATGCAGAAATGGTTGACCTTTTTTCAACACTATTAGAAAAACGCAAAGTCGCCGTTATTGGCGGTGGATGGCTTCCTGTTTTCGAAACTCAACTGCTATTGAGTTTGCAGGGACGCGAGGATCTTTTTAAGAATTTACTCTTATTTCCAACCTCTGGCGCGAGTTTTTTGCGGTATGAAAACGGTCAGTGGCATACAGTTTATGCCCATCAGCTTTCCTTGGAACAGCGCAATAAGATTAAAAACGCATTTGAAGAGGCGTTCAAGGCGATTGAGTATCAACATCCGGAAAAGACGTACGGCGAAATTATTGAAGATCGAGGGACACAGGTCACTTTTTCAGCGTTGGGTCAGCAAGCCCCTCTTGAATTGAAAGATGCTTACAAGGGATCTGCCGCAGACCGCAGATGGGAAATCGTCGCGGTGCTCAAACAGTCTCTTCCAGAATTTGAAATTAAGGTTCCAGGGAAATCTTCTATTGATGTGACCATGAAAGGAATCGATAAGGGATATGGAGTCGAAGAAATGCGAAAGCATCTGGGTATTGAGATAGAAAAAATGATTTTTACGGGAGATGCTTTGTATGAAGGAGGAAATGATGAGCCCGTGAAGCGCACAGGGATCGACGCTATTGCTGTAGAGGATCCGGAAGATACCAAGAAGCTGATTCGAGAATGGCTAGAGAAGCTGTAATTTTTAACGAGTAAGATATGTCCGTATCAACAGATCCAGAAAAAATAGAACGTCTTTTAACCCGTGGAGTGGAGCACGTGTATCCATCACGTGAGTTTCTTGAAGCACGATTAAAGGAAGGGAAGCAGCTTTCCCTTTATTTAGGAATCGATCCAACAGGACCAGATCTCCATGTCGGACATTCTATTCAGTTGAGAAAATTGCGTCAGTTTCAGGAGTTGGGACATAAGATCATTCTTTTGATTGGAGATTTTACCGGCATGATTGGAGATCCAACGGACAAGTCTGCCACGCGGGTACGCCTCACTCGGGAACAGGTTTTAGAAAATGCTCAAAAGTACAAAGAACAAGCCGGAAAAATTTTGGATTTTCATGGAGAAAATCCCGTTGAAGTAAAATATAACAATGATTGGCTTGGAAAAATGAGTTTTGCCGATGTCGTGGAAGTTGCTTCTAACTTTACCGTTCAACAAATGCTCGAGCGCGATATGTTTGAGAAGCGTCTGGCTGAGGCAAAACCTATCTACCTTCACGAGTTTCTGTATCCGCTTATGCAAGGGTATGACTGCGTGGCGATGGATGTGGACGGTGAGGTTGGAGGAAATGATCAGACGTTTAATATGCTTGCCGGGCGTACGCTCATGAAAGCCATGAAAGGCAAAGAAAAATTTGTCGTGGCAGATAAGCTCTTAGTTGATCCAACAGGGAAGAAAATGGGCAAGAGCGAGGGCAACATGATTCGTCTATCTGATACCAGTGATGAAATGTTTGGGAAGATTATGAGCTGGACCGACGGCATGATTGTTCCTGGGTTTGAAATACTCACCGATGAGGATTATCAGTCTGTTCAAAAAGAGCTTGACGATGGAGTGAATCCACGCGAGCTCAAAGCTCATCTTGCTCGGACAATTGTTGGACTTTATTTTGACAGTGCTGAGGCTCAAGCGGTATCCGACCGTTTTGATCAGTTATTTCAAAAAAAGGAGATTCCTGACGAGATTGAAGAACACAAGATTTCTAAGACTCTGTCCATTACAGACATTCTTGTTCATTCAGGTTTAGCAACTTCAAAGTCTGAAGCTCGTCGATTGATTGCCGGTGGTGGTGTAAAGGTAAATGAAACCGTTGTTCAAGATGCTGAGCAGATGATCGAACCTTCCCTTGAGGGTGTGTTGATTCAAAAAGGCAAAAGGCATTTCGTCCGAATTATTTCCTAAGTTTTTAAATGATATTCTTGATTTATGGGAACACTTTTGATTTTTCTTATCGTCCTGTCTCTTCTAGTGTTCGTTCACGAGCTGGGTCATTTTTTGATGGCCAAGCGCATGGGAATGAAAGTCGAAGAGTTTGGATTTGGATTTCCTCCGCGCATATGGGGAATCAAACGTGGAGAAACCACTTACTCCGTTAATGCAATCCCACTTGGAGGCTTTGTCAAAATTAAAGGCGAGTCAGGAGAACATTCTCATGATGAAGACAGTTTTGCTTCAAAAAAAGCTTGGCAACGATTTCTTGTGTTGATCGCAGGAGTTGCGATGAATATATTCTTGGCCGTGGCCTTATTTAGTGTGGGGTACATGATTGGGTTACCAAGCGTGATTGATGATTCTCTTCCCAGTTCCGCACGAGTCATGGATGAGAAGATCGTGGTTATGCAGGTTCTAGAAAATTCACCTGCGCAAGCTGCGGGTATTGTCAGCGGAGATGAAATTGTTTCCGTCGGCGGGATTGCCTTTACTCGCGATGAAGAAGCTCGTGCTTATTTTGCTCAACACGCAGGAGAAGGAGTTGAGGTGGTTGTCAAAGGCGAAGACGAAACTCTGCGAACGCTTACGCTGACCTCAACATATCTTCCTGAGGCGAAAACGACCGGCGTAGGTATCGGATTTCTTTCAACAGGTTTGGTCGCTTATCCGTTTTTTCAAGCCATTGGACAAGGAATTTCTACCACCTATCAATTTACGTTTGAAATTCTCAAGGCCTTCGGCAGCCTTATTCGAGATCTGGTCGTGACCCAGCAGGTTTCTATGGACTTATCTGGTCCTGTAGGAATTGCCGTGATGACTGGAAAAGTAGCGGCCATGGGACTCATCTATCTCTTACAATTTACCGCGGTCCTCTCCATCAACTTGGCGATCATTAACGTTCTTCCGTTTCCAGCACTGGACGGAGGACGCATCCTTTTTCTTCTCATCGAAAAAATCCGAGGTCGAGCCGTGAACCAAAAGATCGAGGTCGTTGTGCACAACTTAGGTTTTATGCTTTTGATGGTTTTGGTGGTTCTTGTGACGTATAAAGATTTTGTCACATTTGGCGATCAGATTTGGGGAGCCATTAAGTCCATGGTTTCTATATGAAAACAAAATTAGAACAATTGAAAACAGAGTTTTTAGAGCTGGTTGAAAAGGTTACCGATCGACAGAATTTAGAGCGTCTCCAGACCGAGTTTTTAGGCCGAAAAGGCAAACTCAATGAGGTCATGAAAGACATGGTCGAGCTTGCGGTAGAAGAACGCAAACTCGTGGGGAAACTTGCCAACGAGGTCAAAGAAGCCATCGAGCAAGCCTTTCATTTTCAGGAGCAAAAAATGAGTCAGTCCGAAGTGATGGGGCAAGCAGAGCGTGAATGGATTGATATCACCCAACCAGGCAGCTTTTCTTCAGAGGGTCATTTGCATCCAGTGACGCAAGCCATTGGAGAGATCACCGATATTTTTTCACATATTGGATTTACTGCCGTTCGTGTTCCTGAAATTGATTGGGATTATTACGCGTTTGAATCCCTGAACATGCCCAAAGATCATCCGGCACGCGATGATTGGGAAACATTTTTCGTGGATGCCCCAGAAGGTAGCGGCGAAAAAGAAGGGAAGTTGTTATTAACGCCCCACACATCCAATTCTCAGGTGCGGACCATGGAAACACAAAAGCCTCCTATTCGCATGATCAACATCGGACGATGTTACCGGCGGCAAATCGATATTAGCCATGTGCCCATGTTCCATCAGTTTGAAGGACTCATGATCGATAAGGGAGTTTCTGTGACTCATCTCAAAGGCGTGTTGGATTATTTTGCACAGACTTACTTTGGATCCAACCGTCGCACACGTTTGCGTCCCCATCATTTCCGCTTTACCGAACCAAGTTTTGAAGTCGATATTACCTGTGAAGTATGTGGTGGTAATGACGATGGTACTTGTCGATTGTGTAAAGCGGGTTGGCTTGAGCTTGGAGGCGCTGGCATGGTTCATCCAAATGTCATTAAAGCCGGCGGGCTTGATCCTGATGTGTACACCGGTTTTGCGTTTGGTTGGGGAGTTGAACGCACGCTCATGATGCGCGAGGGAATAAAAATCGATGATATTCGCATTCTGTATAAAAATGATCTCCGATTCGTGAATCAGTTTTAATCTATGAACATTCTTATTTCTTACAACTGGATGAAAGAGTATCTGGAGACAGATCTTTCGCCTGAAGAATTTGCTAAACGCACGACCGCTTCTGGGAATTCTGTGGAAGTCATTGATCGTGTGGCTGAACGTTTTGCTCAGATGGTGGTTGGTGACGTTCTTGAGGTGAAGACCCATCCAAATGCGGACAAGCTTCGTGTGGCGGTTGTTGATATTGGAGCCAAGCAGGTCGAGATCGTTTGCGGAGGAGAGAATTTATCTGAAGGCCAAAAAGTTGTTGTGGCATTGCCCGGGGCTCGGGTGCGTTGGCATGGGGAAGGGGATTTAATTGAACTTCAGGAAACCAAGATCCGAGGAGTAGAAAGTTACGGCATGATTTGTGCCTCTGCAGAAGTTGGATTTGAGAAGTTACCTGCAGGGGAAAAAGATATCTGGGATATCTCTGTCATTACCAATGCACAAGCAGGAACACCTATTGCCGAGGCCTTGGATTTGGACGATGTCATTTTTGATATCGAAGTCACGAGCAATCGACCGGATTGTAAATCTGTCATCGGCCAAGCGCGCGAAGGAGCGGCTGTGACCCAAGACAGGTTTACTTGGAAAGCAACGAAATTAAAAAGGGTTGAATGGGATGCCGGGTTTTCTGTTGAGGTACAGGAGTCTTCTTTATGTCCTCGCTATACCGCTGTGGTGATCGATGGAGTGGTTGTCGGTCCTTCTCCTTGGTGGCTGCAAAAACGGTTGCTTTTGGCGGGCCACAGGCCGATCAATAATCTGGTCGATATCACCAATTACATTTTGCACGAATACGGTCAGCCATTGCATACGTTTGATGCCGATACGCTTGAAGGACAAAAAATCGTGGTACGTCGTGCACTCAAAGGGGAGACGTTTGAGGCTCTGGATAAAAAAACCTACGAGCTTACTGATGAAATGTTGGTCATTGCGGATGCAAAAAAGCCGGTTGCGGTTGCCGGGGTCATGGGAGGGCTCTCTACAGGAACTACACAAGCAACAACAAGAGTGGTGATTGAATGTGCTGCGTTTGATTCTGTTTCTGTTCGTCGAACCGCTCGGGCGTTAAATTTGTATTCTGATTCCCAATTGTTATTTGAAAAGGGATTATCAACCCAAGCTCTTAAACCTGCGCTTGCACGCGCTGTTGAACTTATTAAAGAGGTTGCCGGAGGCGAAGTGGTGTCCAAGGTATTTGATGAGTGTGCTCAAGAGTATCAACCCCTTGTTCTTCCGTTTGATGATAAGGCAGCAAATCGCCTCATGGGAATTGAGCTGCCGAAAAAAGAACAGATCGCCATTTTAAAACGACTAGGATTTACAATACAAAAAAATCAGGTCGCTGTACCTTACTGGCGTGATCATGATATCGAAGCCAGTGTCGACTTTGTTGAGGAAATTGCACGCGTATACGGATATGACCAATTTCCCTCACAGCTTCCTTCTGGCCAATTGCCGCAAGCGTTTTCCAATCCGAGTTTGGTGTGGGAGCGCAGAGTAAAGCATCTGCTTGCTAGTGCTGGTCTTTCAGAATCTTATAGTTATTCATTCGTTTCGGAGTCCCAATTAGAAAAGTACGGAATCGATATTCAGACAGCCGTGAAGCTTCGCAATCCTTTAAATAGCGAACAGGAGTACATGCGAACAAGCCTGGTGCCTAGCCTTTTGACTTCTATCGAAGCCAACCAAGCGAGATTGCCTCAAGCAGACATTTTTGAGCTGGCTCCCGTTTATCTCGCACAAACATCGGCTATTCCCAAACAGTCGTTGTCGTTAGTGATTGGATCTTATGGTACAGACGGGGAAGCGTTGTTTGTTCGTGCCAAAGGGATATTAGAACGCTTTTTCAGACAGACAGGTATTCGTGAATACTTGCTTGAACGTGGAACAGATGGAACACGCTGGCACGCGGGACGATCTGCCGTTATTACCGTTTTAGGTAAACAGGTTGGAGTGATTGGGCAAGTGAGTCGCAGAGTTGAACAAGCGTTTGGAATAGATGTTGTTACTGTTTTGATTGATTTGGATTTTGAAGCGCTTCTTTCTATCTTTACGCTTGGTAAAAGTTATAAGCCTCTTCCTTTGTTTCCTTCCGTCAAGCGCGATTTGGCTTTTCTGGTTCAAGAGCGTTCAGAATGGGAATCTATTTCACAAGCGGTTCATCAGTCCTCTGAACTTCTCGAAGTATTTGAATTATTTGATGTGTACCGTGGACAGGGAATTGAAGAGGGAAAAAAGTCTCTCGCTATACACCTTTCTTTTCGATCGAGTGAGCGGACTCTCGAAGCAATAGAGGTAGATGCAGAGATCAATAAGATTCGTCAGGTGCTTGAAGAGACTTTTGGTGCTATCATGAGATCATAATAGGACTTTCTCATTCGGCGATCTGCTTGTGCTTCGCCATAAAAAATCTCCATCGTATGTCTGATACGCCTCCGATTTTTTATGGCTCCAGCACAGCGCATCTCATCCAAATGAGAAAGTCCTACATAAGAGCGATCATTATTTTATAGGAGGATATGTTTACACCGCTTGATATTTTGTACATCGTTCTGGCGTTTTGTGCGCTGTGGTTTACGGCCGCGATGTTCTGGCTCATTTGGCAAATCGCTATTTTGTTTAAACGCGCAAACGATACCGTCTCTCAAGTACAAGAGACCATGATAAAAATGGAATCGGCGCTCGACGGCATTCGACAAAAGTTTGATCACAGCTCCACAGCCCTCGGAGCGATCATGCATACCGCTACCAAAGCCGTGGAGTATTTGATCGAGAAAAAGTTTACAAAAGCTTCAGAATCTTCCAAGGAAAAGTCAACAAAGAAAAAGAAATAGGAGGAATAAACATGTATTTAGTCCACCTTAGCCAACGCTTCGGTGGGTTTTTGTTTACAATCGTCTATGAATACCTGGACGAAAGGATTGATTTTAGGTCGAACGTTTTGATGGATATTCCTTTTTTGGTAAAGTAATAATAGTTTTTATAAGTCATTACTTAATGTGCGCAATTATGAGTATTGAACAAAGGGGTTATATACCGCCCAATACAGAATCTTTTAAACGAAAAGATAAAGATGACAGTGAAAATGTTACAGATAGCAGCTTGTATTACCCAAAGCCGTTTGATAATACAGAACACACAAACCCCACGAAGCCGGAGATGCTTGAAAAACTGAGTGATGACGATGCAGTCTCACGACCTAACTGGCAAGAAACTAATCCTAAGGTAGGATACTCAAAAGAAGGAGATGATAAACCAGCAGAAAATTTGGGATCCAGACCTTCAGTAAAAGTGTAAATTTTTTTATTGATTTTCCTCACACCCACCTTATGCCAGCGCTTTGGTGGGTTTTGAATTTGTACCCTTGAAATGATAAGCTCCTGCACAAGAGCGTTTTTTGAATTTTATGAGTAAATTCGTCCACCTTCATACCCATTCCCATTACTCGCTTCTTGAGGCTTTGCCTAAAACAAAGGAGCTTTTGAAGCATGTGAAGGAGCTTGGACAAGACTGCGTCGCCATTACAGACAATGGGGCCATGTACGGCGCCATTGAGTTTTATCAAAAGGCGAAGGATGCCGGCATTAAGCCCATTCTCGGAATTGATTTTTATTTGGCGCGCGAAGGACGACACCTAAAGCGAGCGCACATCGACACCAAGCCCTACCGGCTTGTGTGTCTAGCACAAAATAACGAAGGGTATAAAAATCTTCTTCAACTTTCCTCGATCGGATTTTTAGAAGGATTTTATTACAAACCTCGTATTGATAAAGAGGTGCTTGCTCTTCATGCGAAAGGATTGATTGTTCTCTCCGGCGGACATCTGGGCGAGATTGATGATCTGTTGAAAATGGATCAAGAGGAACAGGCCAAAGAGGTGATCCGTTGGTATGTACAGACCTTTGGGGAAGGAAATTTTTTTCTCGAACTTGTTGACCGTCCCGAAATTGCTGAACAGGAAGCAACCAATACAAAGCTGATTCGGTTGGGACGCGAGTTAGGCGTTCCTGTGGTTGCCACCAAAAACACCTTCTATTTGAAACCACAAGACGTGGAAGCGTGGAAAATTTTGAATTGTATTAAAGGCGGGAAGACACTGGAACAGTTTGATCGTATGAACCAGTTTGACTATGACGCCTCCATGGTCAGTGGGGAGTACATGGAACAGCGATTTAAAGATATTCCAGAGGCGATTGAACATACGCGTCTTATTGCCGATCGTTGTCAGGTAGATTTGGAACTGGGGAAGTGGAATTTTCCAAAATTTGAAATTGAAGAAGGAAAGTCGTTTCGACAGGTGCTCACGGATCGCGCGTTTCAAAACCTTCAAGAAAAACGTAAACGTGAACTCTCTGAAGAAGAAGTGGGGCGATTAAATTATGAGTTGGACATTATTGATCAAAAGGGATTTTGTCCTTATTTTTTAATTGTTTCTGATTTTCTTACTTGGGCAAGTAATAACGGCATTGTGACCACCACCCGTGGATCGGCCGCAGGTTCATTGGTCGGATTTTCCATTGGAATTTCTTCTATTGATCCCTTGTTGTATCAATTGCCATTTGAACGATTTTTGAACCCTGAACGGCCTTCTGCTCCTGATATCGACGCGGACTTTGCGGATAATAGACGAGACGAGGTGCTTGATTACGTGCGTCAAAAATATGGATACGAGAAAGTGGCGCAGATTTGTACCTTTGGAACCATGCTTGCCCGAGGCAGTGTTCGGGATGTGGGACGCGCGTTAGGATTTCCTTATGCGATGATTGACGAAGTGGCAAAGCTGGTACCAATGGGGTCTCAAGGATTTCCTATGACGCTTACCCGGGCGCTGTCAGAAGCGCCTGACCTCAAAAAGAAATTTGATACGGATGCCAATATCCGTCGTGTCATTGATTTGTCGCGACAGATCGAAGGTTGTGCCAGGCACGTTTCTATCCACGCCGCGGGAACGGTTATCTCTCCCACGGACCTGACAGATTTTACTCCGTTGCAGATTGATACGCGGGAGGGAAAAATTATCACTCAGTATGAAATGAAATCCGTAGAAGCTGCGGGACTCGTGAAAATGGATTTTTTGGGAATCAGGAACCTCTCGATTTTGGGAGATGCGGTGGCGCTGGTGAAGACGGTGAAGGGGATCGAGGTCGTTACAGACACGATTCCCGTAAACGATGAAAAGACCTTTCATTTATTAGCAGCCGGCCACACGATGGGAGTCTTCCAGCTCAACGGAGACGGCATGACTAAGTACTTGATGGATCTCAAGCCCCGACGTGTGGAGGACATTATGGCCATGGTAGCGTTGTATCGTCCGGGCCCTATTGAAGTGATCCCTGAGTATATTCGTCGCAAGCACGATTCTTCCTTGGTCCATTTCATGGATCCGCGTATGGAGAATTTTCTCCAGAAATCCTATGGACTTTTGGTGTATCAAGATGACGTGATGCTTGCGGCTATTCATTTGGCCGGATACACGTGGCTTGAGGCGGATAAATTGCGCAAAGCCATGGGAAAGAAAATTCCAGAGGAAATGGCCCAACAAAAAGTGAAACTGATTGACGGGTTTGTGGAGCACGGCCTTTCCAAAGCCAAAGCCCAAGAACTTTGGAAGCTCATTGAACCGTTTGCAGCTTACGGATTTAATAAAGCTCATGCGGCTTCTTACGGAATGGTGGCGTATCAGACCGCCTACATGAAGGCGAATTTTCCTGCGGAGTATATGACGGCCCTCATGACCGCGGAGTCAGGAGATTTGGAGAAGATTGCCGAAGCAGTGAAGGAATGTACTCGTATGGGTATTGCGGTGTTGCCACCGGACATTAATGAATCACTCAAAGATTTTACGTTTATCAGCGATACACAGATTCGTTTTGGATTGTTGGTGATTAAAAACTTAGGAGAAGAAGTGATCGAATCTATTATTACGCAACGAAAGGAGAGAGGGGAGTTTAAAGACCTGACAGATTTTGCCGAGCGCGTTTCTCATCGAGCATTCAATAAAAAATCTCTGGAAGCTCTCATCAAAGTAGGAGCGTTGGATCGTTTCGGAGAACGCAAACAGTTGTTGGAAAATACAGAACGAATGCTTATCTACAATAGAAATATTCAAAAGGAAAAAGCTTCCCAGCAGCAAAGTCTTTTTTCCGCTTCCCCCCAGGTGATGCCACAACGATTATCCCTGCGTGAGGTCGAACCTGCCTCTATGCGCGAACTGTTGTTTTGGGAAAAGGAATTGTTGGGATTGTTTGTCAGCAGCCATCCTTATGAACCGTTTGCCCAGGCGTTTAAAGGTGTGTTATTAGACTGCGTACAGGTTTCCCAGCAACGAGATGGAGAGTTTGTGCGTTGCGGGGGAATTATCACAACCGTGAAGGAAATTATCACGAAAAAAGGGGATCCCATGGCGTTTGTTGGATTTGAAGATCTCTCAGGTCAGACAGAGATCATTGTGTTTCCCAGGACATTTAAGGAGGTTAAATCTGTCTTGGTTCCAGATCAAATGGTGTTGGTATCCGCTAAGGTTTCTATTCGCGAAGGCGAAGAACCGAAACTTCTTGCCAATAGTTTTATTTCTCTTGATGAACAGGCTATACCGGATATCGCGTCCATGCTCAAAGGGGGGCAGTGGATTTCAGATACGCTCAGACAGTCGTTGTCTGAAGAAGCACCTCCCGTTGCTGTTCTTCACCGAGGTTCGCTCTCTATTGCTCTGAAAGGAAAACCAACTCCGGAAATGATTGAACAGTTGCGTGAAATTCTTTTAGGTTCTCCTGGAGCAAAGCCTGTGTGTTTTCTTATTGAGGCTGCCGGACAGATGAGACGTATTCAAACGGATTACACTGTTGCCCCGACAGAGGGGATCATTAGCGCCATCGCGCAATTAGTTGGAAGACAAAATGTTTCAGTTGAGTAGAAAATTTTGCTATACTGGAACTATATGACCACCAAGAAGACTGTTCCTAAGAAGCGTGTGGCCGTCGTGACAGGAGGAGCTCAGAAAAAAACACCAGATCTCCATCAGCCTGCGGCTATTCCGCTTATCATGTATCGACGGATCGCGTTAACGTTTATTATTTTGGTTGCGTGCGCCCTGTTGGCTGTTTTATATCTTTCGACCGTTCAAGCCGTTATCCATGTGGAGTCTAGTCAAGCGCCGGTTACTACGGAATTCGTTGCGAATGTTTTTGCCACACCAACTCGTCCAACCGATGTTCATGGCCAAATACTCTCTGGCACGCTTGGAAAAACCCAATCTTTTACTCCAACAGGAACTTCTTCTAAAACCGTAGAGGATATTTCTACAGGGACCGTGAAGATTTATAACAATCTTTCTTTTGCTCAAGCCCTTGTGGCAACCACGCGGCTTTTGTCTCAAGAGGGGATATTGTTTCGTCTTAAATCAGCCGTGACTATTCCTGCAGGTGGCAGTGTAGAGGCACAAGTGTACGCGGATCTTCCAGGAGCTTCGGGAGATATCAAACCAACACGATTCACGATCCCTGGTCTTTCTGAAGCACGTCAATCTGCTGTGTATGCAGAAAGTTCAGAAGCGTTTACCGGAGGTGTTTCAACGATCGCTATTGTTTCCCAAGAGGAAATGGAAGCGGCCGCTCTCACGCTTCAAGAATCATTAATGAACGATGCGAAAGAAATGTTGCTTGCAGAAGCGGATGAAACGTTTTCTGGCGCTTCCTATGAGGCAGAAACGGTTGAAAAAGTTTTTAGCGTTGAACCTGGAACAGAAGCGAAAGCGTTTGATGTGACCTTGACCATTAAGGTGACCGCTGTATTTTACGATAAACAAGCTTTAGAGAAGATCGCCACAGCCAAACTGTATGAAGGCCTGGGACAAGGTCAGGAATTTGTCCAAGTAGATCCAAGTACCATGGTTGTTTCTGTTGATGGAGTCAATCAAGAAAACCAGGAAGCAAATATTCATGTGACTCTATCTGCTCCTGCCATTACATCTCAAACAAGCGAGGCGTTGCATGTGGCGAGATTTGTGGGAATGACAGAGCAAGAGGTGAGTGATCTTCTTCTTGCAGAAGGAGTTGCCACAAATGTTCAAGTAGATTTTTTCCCCTTCTGGGTTCATACGGTTCCACGTTTGAAAGATCACATTTATATTGATATTCGGTAGATTTTAGGAATAACATAAAAATCATCCAAATTTTTGGATGATTTTTTGATCAATCAGATTTTGATTCCGATTCGATTTTTTGTAGTTTATTAAGTTTTGTAAGAAGTTGATCCTGACGTTTAGACTCTCCTATTCCAGATATTTCTTTGCGTTTTTTGTTTACCCAATTCATGAATGTCTCTTTAGTAGTTTTTACACGACTGATAAATCGGGATGCAGTAATGGCAAAATTTTGTTCTGATTCTTTAAATTGTTGTTCGGTGAGGTCGTAAATTTTCATGATTTTTTGTACGATGACATATTTTGATTCTAAGTTTTTTCCTATTCTATTTCCAGCGTCTATCATTTGTAGAGTTTTTTTACTGAGTAGTTGCAATGCTGGATCATTATTTATTTTGTCAATCTGGGCATCATTCCATTCTGTTACATCTCTAGCAACTTTTTGTAGATTTTCTGGAAAATTTTGTATAAAATTCCTAATTCTTTGTTTAGTTCTTAATTTATAATCAGACAATTTTTCTAAAACAAATGAGAATTTACCGTTCGCTTTTTCTAGGATGGTAGCAATCCGTTCATCTGTTGTTTCAGAGCTTATTATTTCTTTTCGTTCACCTTTTTTAGGTTCACCTGAAGTTTCTTCAGGTGAACCTTTTTCTGTTTTTTGAAATGGATTCATATTTTTCCTTATTCCCTAATCACCTCTGCCTCCAGCTCATCCAGCGCTTTGCTGGTTTCCTGCTGTAAGGTCTTCGTCTGCTGGTCAATATCAGCCATGGCAGAATCAAAGTCGGCTTTTGCCGCTTCTACTTCCTTCACCATTGCCGCTTCTTTCTCTTTATATTCAGGTGTATCAGAGATATCGATCCCTAGCGTCTCAAAGCCTTTATCAATCTCTGTTTGGAACGCTTCTTTTAAGGCATCTAACACATCCTGTGTGAGTCCTTCTTCTGTGATGCGTTTAATCAGAGCTGTTTGAACGGTCTCATTCAGATCAGAGTCCTGAACGAGTGTGATAACTTCCTCGCGTGTCATAGTGTTTGTTTGTATTTAGGGGGTAGTTAGGATTCGTTATAAGAAATTTTGTGCGTCATCAGTTGAGATTTCGTCAACACGACTGCCCTCATGGATGAGTTCTGTATCATCATCCAGACTTGCGTTTTCTGTTGGTGAAAGAGTTTGTTCTTCTTCCTGCTCTTCTTCTGATTCGTCTTCATCCTCAACTTCGTCTTCAAGTGATAACTCGTCTGGTTTTAAGCTAAGTTTCTTGCGAAAATCTTTTTCTGGGTCTTCCTCTTCTTCCTCATTATCATCGCCATATCCTTTTATTTCTATCCCTAGTTTTTTTAGTTCTTCTGGATTCAATGATGGTTGATGTTCATGTCCTCCGGGTGGAAAAGTATTAAATGATTCCATAAGTAAGAGAGAATTAAACAAGCAAATTATAAATAAATCATAGCATAAAATGAGTTTTTATCAATTTTTCTTGACCAAAGTTGGCCAGAGCGTTATCGTTTTGTTATCACCGTGATGAAAGATAAATGTTGTGGTGAGCTTTTTTTATTGATTTTTATGCACGATAAACAACATGCCATGCGACATACCGCCGCCCATGTTCTTGCAGCGGCTGCCCAGCGACTCTATCCAGGAGTAAAGCTGGGAGTGGGACCTGTCATAGAAAACGGTTTTTTTTATGACATTCTTTTCCCTTCACCTATTGCAGAAGAGGATCTCGAGAAGATCGAACGTGAAATGCGCAGTATCATTCAGGAAGGTCACGAGATGATCCGAGAGGAATTGTCTATGGACCAAGCCGTGGGTCTTTTTGCACAAAAAAACCAGGATTTTAAAGTCGAGCTGCTCAGAGATTTGAGAGAAAAGGGAACGACAAAAATCAATGCGGACGAGGCACAGGATATTGATGTGGAGCATCCAGATACGGCCTCTGTGTACCATACAGGAGATTTTGTTGATCTGTGCCGAGGTCCTCATGTAAGTAGCGTGAAAGAGGTCGGGGCCTTTAAACTGTGGAAGCTCGCTGGCGCCTATTGGAGAGGTAATGAGCACAACGCCCAAATGCAGCGTATTTACGGATTGTGTTTTGAAACCCAAGAAGAACTAGATCAGTATTTTGTCATGTTAGAAGAGGCGAAAAAGCGAGATCATCGAAAATTGGGAAAAGAATTGGATCTGTTCGTGTTTTCAGACCTTGTGGGTCCTGGATTGCCTCTCTGGACCCCTCGAGGAACCTTGTTGCGCAATAAACTGGATGAATTTGTGTGGACTCTACGTCAGGCTCGTGGATATCAACGGGTTGAAATTCCTCATATCACCAAGAAAGAGTTGTATGAGACATCTGGCCATTGGGATAAGTTTAAAGATGAGCTTTTTAAGATTGAGACTCGTGAAGGTCATATCTTTGCCATGAAACCGATGAACTGTCCTCATCACACGCAGATCTTTGACCGAAAGTCTCATAGTTATCGGGAAATGCCACAACGCCTTGCCAACACGACCATGTGTTATCGCGACGAGCAAACAGGAGAGTTGCACGGACTTTCACGCTTGCGATCCTTTACCCAAGACGATGCCCATGTGTTTTGCCGAGAATCCCAAGTGAAAGAGGAAGCTATGAAGATTTGGGATATTATTGAGACGTTTTACGGGGCCTTCGGGTTTAAACTTCGTTTGAGACTTTCTACACACGATCCAGAACACATGGAAAAGTATCTTGGAGGATTGGATGTTTGGGAGAAATCTGTGTCAGGTTTGAAAGAAATGCTTGTGGAACGTGGAGCCGATTATTTTATGGGCGTAGGGGAAGCCGCGTTTTATGGACCAAAAATCGACTTTATTACCAAAGATTCTATTGGACGCGAATGGCAAGTAGCGACCATTCAAGTCGATCGTCTTCAGCCAGAGCGATTTAATTTAACCTGTGTGAATGAGGCAGGAGAGAAAGAACGCGTGGTGATGATCCATGCGGCTATCATGGGTTCTATCGAGCGTTTCCTTTCAAACCTTCTTGAACACACTGCTGGTGTGTTTCCGTTCTGGCTTGCTCCTGAGCAGGTGCGTCTGGTGAGCGTGGGGCAAGATCATATTGGCTTTGTACAGACATTATTGAATCAGCTCGTCCAAGCAGGTATTCGAGCAGACGTAGATATTTCTAATGATAAAGTCGGTAAAAAGATTCGTGATGCCGCCACCTCAAAAATTCCATGGACCATTGTGATTGGAGCCAAAGAAGTTGAAGGAGGGGATTACAAGATCAATGTCTTTGGACAAGAGGAAGATGTGATGATTCCATCTGCTGAACTTATTGACCGCGCACAACAAGCCTCAAAACTTCCTCTTTAACACTCTGATATTCCCTGAGCGAAGCGACCCACGGGAGCGAAGTCGTCCTTCAACAAGTTCAGGACGATCGTGAGCCTGTCGAACGGTCGAAGGGGCGTGTCCAGAGAATCAAAAAACCACCCAAACGGGTGGTTTTTAAATAGCGGTTAAATCTGATCCTTAATAATTTCCGCCTCCAGCTCATCCAGTGCTTTGCTGGTTTCTTGCTGTAAGGTCTTAGTCTGTTGATCAATATCAGCCATAGCGGAGTCATACTCAGCTTTAGCTGATTCTACTTCCTTCACCATTGCCGCTTCTTTCTCTTTATACTCAGGCGTATCAGAGATATCGATACCTAAGGCATCAAAGCCTTTATCAATCTCCATTTGGAACGCTTCTTTTAAGGCATCTAACACATCCTGTGTGAGTCCTTCTTCTGTTATGCGTTTAATTAGAGCTGTTTGAATCGTCTCATTCAGATCAGAGTCCTGAACGAGTGTGATGACTTCCTCTCGTGTCATAAGGGTGTTTTCGTTTAGTGTAATTTAGGACTCTGTAAATTAAGCTAAGGCAGCTTGAGCTTCTCCTGCTTGAACGTTTTCATCAAGAAAAGAAGTTAAGTCTATTTCCGGTTCGACTGAATCCAATCTGTTTCTTGCTTCAACAAGAGCTGTTACACGTGAGAGTTGTTCTTTAAGTTCAGCAACTTCTCCACGAAGCTCAGCTTCTCTGGCCATTCGTAATGATTCTCTATTGTACCAATTCATTAAACCATCTTTTGCTGATTTTGCACGATTCCAAAAGTTATTTTTGGCTTCAACACCCTTTTTCCACAATTCTTTTGCACCACTCTTAGCACGTTCGTAAATTTCTAGTCCCTTGCGGCCTTTTCCCTCTAACCATTTTTTCGCATCTATTCCCATTTCTTCTGCTTTGAGAGCTCCTTCAAGAGCCAAGACCATTCCATCAACAGCAAAATTAATACCAGTTTCTTTAACAACATCGGCGGCTTTTTTAAATTTTTCAGATGCGATATCAACCCCTTTTTTTCCAAGTTCTTTTACCATTCGGTAACCCTCAACTGTTCCCATAAGTGCCAAAACGGAACCTGTATATCCAAGCATTTTTGCTTTATCAAGAAGATCTTTAACATCTTCTTTGGTTTGTGCGTAATCTCTTTTAGCAGCATCTTTTCCCCATTCTAAACCTGCCTTTCCAATATCGACAGCTTCGCGACCGCTTTCGGCTACATAACTGGAGACAGCTTTAGCTTCTTTAACTGTCTTTTTGGCATCTTTTTCCATGTAACCTACCCCCTTAAAAAGGAGATCTTTGGCTCTTTCCATTGCGCCTCCTGCCAGAGAAGAGAGTTTTCCAGTCATTTTTGACCAAAGTTCTTTTGCACCTGCCATCATTTTATCAACACGTTCACGACCCATTTCTGCATTCGTTGGTTCATCTTCTTTTTCTGCGTCGTATGTATTTAACTCAATTCCCATTTCTGATGCTTCGTTTTTAAGCTCCTGAGGAGACTCCTTTCGTTTGAATAGACCCATATTGTTTGATGTTTATGAAATAAACATTAAAATTATAGCTCAATAATAGCATAAAAATTGTCTTTTGTCAATGAACCTGTCTAGGTTTCTGTTGACAACTGGGTTTAATTTTGAAAAGATCGAGTTCCCCAAGCAAAACCAAGGAGGTTCCGATGCAAAGAAAATTAAGACTTGTAAGCATACATGGAGAGGCAACAGGTCCGCCTGTTGAAGAAATCGACGATAGGCCTCTCAAAAAAACCCTCGATTCAGTTACCAAGGGCGGTACATGCCACCCTCATTGGCGCTTTGTTCTGCAAAGCCACGAAGCAGAAGCACTTTTTCAAGTTCTCAAGGGTAGAGTTTATACCCAAGAACGGTTAAAAGAAGCTATTGAATTCTTGTGGATGATCGACCAACAGAACCGGAACACGGGGTGGACGGATGAACGGTTAAGGCGTTACGTCCGTCAGGCCGCCAGGACTCTTGAAGTAAAACCTTGGGCAGAAAATTTACTCAATCATCTGCAAGAGAGTATTACGTTGGTTAAGCAGAGAACTGGACAAACATTTTTTCGTCGTGAACTCTTAGCTGCCGCTCTTCTATTTTTCTATACAGGGCATCAGGAACAAGTCCCGCAACGCGCGACCGGTTGAGTGATATTCGCCGGTTTTTTTATTTGCTGATTTCTTCAATTTTGGTACTCTCAACGCTATATGCAGCCCAAATACCATCTCATTACCTATGGTTGTCAGATGAACAAGAATGATTCGCAGCGTATGGAAGCCCTTCTTAAAGGAGTGGGTTTGATTTCGACAGACGAGAAAAACGAAGCTGATGTGATCCTTATCAATACCTGTTCTGTACGGCAAAGCGCTGAGGATCGGGTTTTTGGACTCATTCATTCTTTTCGTCCGCTCAAAGAAAAGAACCGCGGTCTTATCATTGGCATTACCGGGTGTATGCCTGGCCGAGACCGTGATGGAGCATTTAAAAAGAAGCTCGACATCGTAGATTTGTATTTTCCGACCAAAGACATGGGTCAGCTTCCTCGGTGGCTTGGAGAGTTGCGACCTGAACTTGTCAATAGTGAGGATACGGTCGAAGATTATTTAAAAATCCATCCTGATCGTGAAGTGACACGACAAGCATTTGTTTCCATCCAAACAGGATGCAATAAGTTTTGTACCTATTGTGTAGTGCCTTTTGCTCGTGGTCTTGAAAAGAACCGATCGTTCAAAGATATCCTTTCTGAAATTGAAGATCTTGCCTTGCACGGATGTGTGGAAGTGACACTTTTAGGCCAGACCGTGAATAGTTATCAGGCCCCAGATCCAGAGTTTTTTTCAAAAGAGAATCCCTATAAAGATCATTTCGCGGCTCTTCTTTGGGAAGTGAATCAAATTAAAGGAATTTCCCGTTTGCATTTTACGGCTCCCCATCCATCGCATATGACCGATGAGGTTATAGATGCGATGACGCTGTCTGCCCATCTGAGATACATTCATCTCCCTGTCCAGTCAGGGGACGATGATGTGTTGCGTCGTATGAATCGACGTTATACAGCCGCACAATACCTAGAAGTCATTGATCGTTTAAGGGCAAAGATTCCAGATCTTGCCATTGGCACAGATATTATTGTTGGTTTTTGTGGAGAAACCGAAGAAGCATTTGAAAAAACGGTGGAACTGTATCAAAAGGTACAGTTTGATATTTCCTATACCGCTCGTTACTCCACCCGATCAGGAACAGCTGCCTGGCGGGCGTTTAAGGATGACGTAAGCAATGAGGAAAAAAAACGACGATGGGACGTTTTGCAGGAAATTCAAGAACACATCGTCTACGAGAAAAATCAACGGTATGTTGGACAGATTGTTTCGGTTTTGGTTGATCGACATGAGCCACCAAAAATTACGGACGAGATGCTTTTGATGCCAGAAAAGATTCAAGAATTACTCGCTCACCAACCTGGAATGTGTTACGGCAACTCACGTGAAATGAAGTTGGTTCGGTTTGTAGGTGCAAAGGAATCGGTTGGAGAGATCATAAATGTAAAAATTACAAAAGCTGAAATGTGGGTGTTGGAAGGGGAGTTAGTAAAGTAAAATCTGAATATTTCCTGAGCGAAGCGACCAGAGGGAGCGGAGTCGAAGGATCATAGAATTTTTAACTTTTCGACAGGCTCAGGGAATATTCATTTAAGTTTAAAATTTATGCTACCCAAGATAATTGCTATTGTTGGACCTACGGCTTCTGGAAAAACCAGTCTTGCTATTGATATCGCAAAAAAATTTCATGGCGAAATTATTTCCGTTGATTCGCGTCAGATTTATCGTGGAATGAATGTGGGCACAGCTAAACCCGAAGGGGAGTGGGTTGAGACGGACATCGAAAAAGGAGGATCTATCAACCAGCTCTTTGGCGCAAGAAGAACCTTTCTTGTTGAGGGTATTCCGCATTGGGGAATCGATTTAGTTGATCCAGATACATCTTATTCTGTTGCAGAATTTAAAGCGTACGCTCAAACAAAGATTCAAGAAATGGTGTCGCGTGGACATCTCCCTATTCTGGTTGGTGGAACAGGATTTTGGCTTAAGACCATTATCGATAATCTTGATTTGACGCAAACTTCAGCGGATCTGAGTTTGCGAGCGTCGTTAGAAGCAAGAACCATTGGGGATCTATTTCATGAATATAAACAGCTAGATCCAGAAGGCACCGAGGTTATCGATAAACAAAACAAGCGCCGTTTAGTGCGTGCGCTTGAGGTGACAAAGCTCACAGGAAAACCATTTAGTCAGCAGCAGACAGCAGGGGAGTCTTTGTACGACGTGTTACAAATCGGTCTCTCTGTTCCCAGGGAGGTTCTCAACGAACGGATCGATACACGTGTAGATGAAATGATTGCACGCGGGCTCATTGATGAAGTTCGACGATTAAAAGATCGTTATGGATGCGAGGTTGAGTCCATGACAGGAATAGGCTATCGGCAAATCTGTCGATTTCTTTCAGGAGAACAAAAATTATCTGAAGCGATCGAGGAGGTAAAAAACGACACTCGTCACTACGCCAAACGCCAAATGACTTGGTTCAAGCGCGACGGACGGATTGTGTGGATTGAACCAGGAACGTCTGTGGAGCAGATTGTGGAAGAGTTTTTGATGTGATTTAAAAACCTCTCTAGGCGTTTTATGCATAGAGAGGTTCGTGTGGTTTACTGTTTGACCGAGGAGTTGAGAGCTCTGACAGCTCCCGATTGGGTGCTTTCGACTTCTGCGTCCGCGGTGCGGATGCTTTTACTGACTTCGCCCACAGAAACGTTCAAAGCACTCAGACGTTGGGTCACGGCATCAAGATCTGATTGAGATCTGGAGAGAACCGCGCGCCGCAGTGAAGTTTCAAGAAAACGTAGTGTGGTTTGGGACTCCTCTATTCTTTGCTCAGTGCTGGCAAGAGTTTCTTCATACCACATTACATCTTCCATTGCTTTTGTCTGCTGAAGGAAGAGGCGCTGTGTTTGGTGCGGTGATACATCAACCAGACTTGAAGTCTTGGCGATAGCGTTTTTAAGCTCTTCCCGATAGCTCAACAGCTGGGGAAGAGTCTGGCGCGCAAGCTGCTGGATCTGGTCCCTTACCGACGACCACTCAACCCCGCTGATAATCGCGCATAAAACGTCTGCCCGTTTTTTTGCGGCAGACAACGTTTTGCGATGACTGTTCTTGTACGCCAGGTACTTTTCCTTGATCATCTCTTTGAGTCGACGCTCTGCCTGGAATTCCCTCCAGAAAAAGATGCAAAGACATGGAGTAATCCACACTGCATTCCATATCCCTATCCAGAGCAGTATTATTTGCCAAGGTGCAGGATAAAACGTGAATGTGTTGAGATGCATGAAAATTGTTGCAAAAACAAGAAGCACGAAAAATAATGCGGAATTCTCGCTAACAGGCAGATATAGAGGAGAAAAAAAGATCAAAAAGCACATGAGCGCGCATATCACAGGTATCCAAAGCATCGTTTCTCCTTTTAAGCTAAATTTGAAGAGTTTTTACAGAACGTGACAAAATATTCTCATTTGAGAACGCGCTATCATATCAAAAACAGCCTTTTTGTCAACCAAAAACCCACCATAATGGTGGGTTTTTGCGTTTACTCTGCTTTTAAGGCGACTAATAACATGTTTTTGGTAATTCCTGGGTCTGCGGTTCCTTCTGAGGCTTTCATGACCATTCCGATAAGAAATTGGAGTAACTGATCTTCACCTGCCAGGTAGCGAGCCACCTCTACGGGATAACTTTCTATGGTAGAGGAAATCAGTTCTGCCAAGGTTCCTTCATCATCCATACGGCCTAGACGCTGTTCTTCCATGATATGGGTCGGATCATCTCCATCATCTAACATAGCGTTTAATACTTTAAGTCCTGCTGTGTTATTCAGTTTGCGTGTTGAAATGAGGGTAATGAATTCAGCAAAGTTTTCCGCGTCGATTTTCATGGTTCGTACATCGATGGCGCGTTCGCTCAAGAGTCCTCCAAGTTTGGACAAAAGCCATCCGGAGACCAGTTTTGCGAGCTTTTCTTTTTCACGATCCAGGACTGTCTCCTCTGTTTCTTGAAGCTCTGGAAGAGCAAGCATCCAAGCGTGAAGTTCTGAAAAAACGTGTTCTACAAACTCTGCCAAGGCTGGATCTTCACATAACTGTCTGGCAGCACTTCCTTTAAGGGAATATTCTTCTACAAATCGAGCGCGGCGTGCGGCCGGGAGTTCAGGGAGCTTTCGACGTATTTCTTCAGCAAGTTCTTTGAGTTCCAGGGGAGGAATATCAGGTTCTGGAAAGTAACGATAATCCGCGGCTTCTTCTTTTGAACGCTGTTCTTCTGTAACTCCTTTCACATCATTCCAGCCTCGGGTCATGGAAATCATCGGCGGGGTTCCTGCTTCCCAGAGTTTTGTTTGTCGTTGGATTTCGTGTTCCAATGCACGTTCTACATGTCGGAATGAGTTCAGGTTTTTAATTTCCATCTTCGGATTAAAGCGAGCTCCGACGATTCCACCCTGGTCGTCGATTTGACGCAATGAAATGTTGGCGTCGCATCTCAAGTGGCCTTTTTCCATATCTGCATCGGATATTCCAAGGTAGCGAGCGATCAGTCTGAGTTCTTGAAGGAAAATTTTTGCTTCTTGTGCAGAGCGAAAATCCGGTTCCGTCACGATTTCAATTAAAGGTGTTCCTCCACGATTAAAATCGACATACGTATTCCCGTGCTCGCCGTGAAGGTTTTTTGCCGCATCTTCCTCTAAGTGGGCGCGGGTAATGCCGATCCGGGTCACTTCTCGCATTCCGCCAGGAATTTCGATATCAACGTGTCCGTTTTTAGCAATAGGAAGATCGTACTGGGAAATTTGATAGGACTTTGGGAGATCGGGATAAAAGTAGTTTTTTCGATCGAATTTTGAATGGGGGGCAATTTCACAGTTAAGTGCCAATCCTATCAAAATACCAGAACGTATTGCCTGTTCATTGACCACAGGCAGTACGCCCGGATGTCCTAAACAAATGGGGCAGATATGTTCATTTGGCTTGACGGCGCTGTCGTGTGTTGGACACGCACAGAACATCTTTGTTTTTGTTTTGAGCTGAATGTGAATTTCAAGTCCAATGACCGGTTCATATGTCATACGGCTTTCAGATTACGCGACTGTCACTTCATTTTCAAGTTTTGGAGACTCTTTTTTCGTTTGAGAGATTTTGAGTTCTTCGTACAAAAAGAGGGAATAAAGAATAAATAATGGAATCATAAAAACATCTCCTATGCTTTGAATGATTTGGACCCAAAGGATCGGATCCTCTGAAAAAAGAGTTTCTGTGTCTATTCCCAAAAGGTTTCCTACTAGCACGACGACCCCTCCCAATAAAAGGGCATAGGCCAGGCCAATGACGACAGGACCAAAAAGCAAACGGACTAATACGCTCCAAAAGCGTCCTTTTACCAGACTTCGACTGAAGGAAAGAGCTTGTTTGGGAGTTTGTTTATCGATAATCACCGCTTGTTGGGCAAAACTGTATCGAATCCAAAAAATAATTCCGGGAACGATCAGAAGAAGAGTTCCTCCCGCTACAATCAATAGTTGCAAGATCACGACCATAAGCAAAGGTCGGATATTGCGTAAGGCTTCTAAAGAGAGGGTATTGGAGTCCAGGGGCTGATTATTTTTTAGCTGCATCCCGCAGCGCATGACCGAGATCGTGATCCAGAGGGAAAGGATCATTTGAACAGCCGTCATCAGGATAGCGAACAAAAACGATGCGGTTTGTCCTGGAATTTTTCCAGCCACGATAAAGAGCATCATGGGGATGAGCAGCCAGGCCGTATAACCGACAAAAATCCACAGATGAGACCGATATACGTTAAACGATGCAACAAGCAGGTTCTGTGGTGTTGAAAGCATAGGAATCTCTCGGGTTGTCTTTTCGTTATTCTTTCAACGATCGTAAAATCAGTACGTCGGAAATAATGACGAGAGGATTGATAAAGGTTGCGATAAGGATAGGAATGATCGTTTGGGTCATTGTGCTGATGCGCAGCTGAATGTCTAAGTTGATGCCACTAGAGGCATTGATGAGAATACCTACAAGGTAACCTATGATAGACATCGCAAAGACTCCGAAGAGTACAAAAACGAGTTTAGGAACAGCGATACGTACCAACACGCTCCAAAAACGACCTTCAATCAGTGATCGACTTTGTGCAAGCGCTTCTGATCCGCGTACTCCATCAAGGATTGTGAGAAGAGGTGCCAAGATGTAATAAACCATCCATTTGATAGAGAGGAAGAGGGAGACGAAGGTACCGATCACCAGCAACAGGTTTGCCAGAATAATAAAGCCTGAGACATCGGTGAGGGAACCGATTAGCGCCATGACGGCCGCAGGGCCAAATCCGATCGCGATAGCGAGAAATATCATCATCATGACTCTCAGAGATGTCAGTGCTGTGGGAAGGAAGACGTCACGTCCCTCGCGCAGAGCTTTTTTGGGGTCTAGCTGTTTACGAGAAAAATGAGCACCGAGTATTTTTGTGAGAGAAGTATATAACCAAAAACTCAGTAAAGGGGTGATGAGCAAGGTTGTGAGAGAGAATAAAATAACTCCCATCGTTTCTGTTGTGGTAAGAGCGGATCCTCCCTGAAGGGTCGTGGCGGAGGGATAAAATGCCAGAGCCACAGCCAGCAAAATCGCCGTGATAATAAACCAACCTGAAATACTTAGCAGTTCTACAAATCGCAAGCGATAGACGTCCCATGATTGGTCGATAAGTTCTCCAACAGAAATGAGCGGTTTTTTCATACAAGGAAAATAAGATACGAATGGTCTAAATTAACAAGTGGTACTCAAAATGTGATTGATAAGGTGTGTCGCTTGTTTTTGCGTTTCTTCCAATGGTCCTGAGGTGTCTAGTTCCAATACTTCTGTTCCGTGCGAGGTAAATAAATCTTTGAACCAGCCAGAGGCAAATCGTTCTTCCTGTTTTTTGAGAAACGCCAGATCTGCGAACACACCTTTGGATTCGTCATCGCGCTTGAGGATGCGTTCACGTGCGACGTCCGCGCTAATGCGTGTGAGGATGAGAGTATCAGGCGCATGTTCCAATGCAAGGCGATTACCCGGAAGATTCATGACTGCTTCCAAGGGGAGTCCGCCAGGCATCACAGGCTGATACACCAGGGAAGTGGATACCCCTCGATCTTGAATGATCGTTTTGCCTGCCTTTAGGGCTGGGAGAATCAATCGTCGATACATGATTTGGCGATCTAAGGCAAACGCATGTGCCAACTCCTCTCCTCCATAAGGTTCGTCTTCCTGTGAGAGTTCGTAACGAATCGCTCCTCCTACCCATGTTCTGGTTGGTTCGTAAGTAAAGTAAACGTCAAACTCAGCAATGTCTTCAAAACGAGGAGGCTGTGTCTGTGTCCAATCTTGAAGCCTGAACGTTTTGTGTTGGCATGTTTGTACCCACTCATGAATAGTTTTGAGGATCGTTGATTTTCCGCTTCCTAAAATTCCATCAATCATGATGAATCGTCCTTTTCGTTGCATAAAATCTCTTCTTTTTGAAACTTCCTCAAGTATAGCAAAAGTTTTCCACACAGAACATAAGAGTAGGGGGAAACTTTTTTCTCCGTCTCTGCTACAGTAGGAGCGTATGACACCCTTTGACCTTCAATATCAGCAAGCACTTCGAGAGATTATGGAGCACGGAATTGATATTCCTAACCCATGGTCTGGACGCATAACCCGTATGGTGCCTGGGGTAACACTTCGTGTTGATGTCGGGGAATCTTTTCCTTTGTTAACGTTGCGTAAGATTCCTCTCAAGTTGTTTATTGCCGAACAGGTGTGGTTTTTGATGGGAGAAAATAAACCGGATTGGTTACGCGCGTACACCAAAATTTGGGATGATTTTTTGGAAAGTGACGGAACCGTTAAGGCAGCCTACGGGTATCGTTGGCGGCATCATTTTGGTCGAGATCAAATACAAGCGCTGATAGAACATTTGTCTGAAAATCCGCATTCAAGACATGCAGTGGTGGTGACCTGGGATCCATCAGATGACGGGTTGGCGGTGGATACAAAAAAAAATTTGCCTTGTCCCTATACTTTTACCGTCAATATTGCCGGTGGAAAATTGCATTTGCATAACATCGTCCGTTCCAACGATATGATTCTTGGGTGCCCTCACGACGTGGCGGGATTTGCTCTCTTGCAGTGTATTTTGGCTCAAAAGCTTGGGGTCGAGCCGGGGATTTATACCCATTCCATTAGTAATGCCCACATCTACGATAATCATTTTGACGGCGCTTTGCAGATCATAAATCGCACCCATGAACATCCCTCGATACAATGCCGTATTCCAGAAGGCAGTTATGAACGGGCGTTGACAGGCGATACTCAATTGGTTGATGAACTCTTTTCCCACTTAAAAAATCAGTACCAACCGCTTGGACCGATTGAAGATTTAAAGATAACGGTCAACGTTTATTGATGTATGGAGATCTTTGCAAAAATCGATGAGATTGACGTTTTCGGGCTGTCGAGCCCCGCGAACCCTATTCAGAATAGGGAGAGTGGGGTCGACGGGCGCCAGAAAACGTCAAGATCGCGAGTTTTGCAAAGATCTCTATGAATATTTGGCTTATTGCTGCTATATCGGCAAACGGATTTATTGCTGAGTCTTCGGGCCAGCGATCTTTGGATTGGACCAGTCGTGAAGATTTGGAGTTTTTTATTCAGAAAACAAAAGAAGCAGGTGTGGTCATTATGGGTCGAAAGACGTTTGAGACCATTGGCCGACCGTTGAAAGAGCGACGATTGATTGTGATGACCAGACAGGAGGGAATGATGGCTCAAATGGAAGGGGTGGAGTGGTGGAGTGGTAGAGTGGTGGAGTTAGTAAATAAACTGACAGAAGAGGAAGTTCGTTCAATTGTGATTGCCGGAGGGTCGTCTATTTACAGTCAATTCCTTGAAGCAGGTCTTGTCACAGATCTCTATTTAACGATCGAACCGGTGTTATTTGGTACAGGCGTTCCCTTTGCCTCAGGATTTGATCGAATGAATCTCACACTGGTTGAAGTGAAGAAACTTAACCAGCAGAGTGTGTTGTTGCATTACAGAATCTAGTTCTGTTTTAAAAAATCCCCTTCGACTCCGGTCAGGTGCTGACCTACGCTCAGGGAATATTCATTTTTAGTGAACTGAGTAAATTTCTTCATCATATTCCCTGAGCGAGGAGTCCTCGACGAGTCGAAGGGTGTATTTTCGACCGTTCAGACTCACGGCCAGGTAGCTCACAGCATGGAGGTTCAGGGGAATAAGAAGAGTAAAAAACAAGGTCTTTTGCAGACCTTGTTTTTGTTTTGTTAAACGGTACGTGGGATAAGCGGTTTCAATTCTTTTCTGACATATTGACGAAACTCAGTGGTTTCTTGTCTCCAGTATTGATATTCGGGCGTGGTTTGCAACCCCGCTTTTTCCATGGCTACCAGTGTGGCTTCTTGTCGGGCCAGACGTTCCACGTCTTTAATTAAGCGTTCTGACATCCCTCTGGCTGAGGTATCTAGATGGCTTTGCGATGTTCCGACATAAGCCCCTGTACCGCGTTCGCTTGGCTCCCAGAGCCCGCCGCGACGATCGAAGAAGTACTGCTTGACTTGGTCTTTGGTAAGACCCCAGTCTGCAAGAGCACGTTCAACGGCTTCACGTTTGGGTGTATAAGCCGGAATATAAGCGTCATCTACAGAACCATCGGGGTTATAGCTGAATTTTACCTTTCCAGCATCGCTTTTAAACGCCTTCAGAGGCTCGTGAATTTCCTCTGTATCCTGTACAGCCACAGGGGAAATAGCATGGTCTACTCTTTCCGGAGCTGGTATGGCGATCGGCATTCTATTCTGCGCTCCAGATTCTTTGATCATCTCTTTAAGAAGAATATTATCTTGATCCAGCGCAGCTCCATTTTTAATGAGGAACGTTTTCATTTGTTCACGAATATACTGTGCTTCTGGTGAATTCCCGTGTTTTTCTGTTTCTAATTCACGCAAAGCTTCGTGCATCAACAATAGTTTTCCACCGATTTGAAGTTGCTGTTTTTCCACAACCGTATTCATTTCTACGAGGACTGCGTTGCGAAGCGTTCCTTCCCATCCTTCTACAAGCAAACTGGAAGCTCGTTTTTGCAAGGATCGTCCTGCTTCTTCTGTCAGTTTTTTCCAATCAAGCGAGGGTTTTCCATCGGCATCATAGAGGAACTCCACCTTTCCAAGGCCGCGGATACGAATGTCTCCGATACGATCTGCTTCAGGTACGCCTTTTTCCAACAGGGTCGTATTAAGACGTACTTTTTCATTTGCGATGTTGGCAAGTTTTTCTTCGTGAAGAATTCCAGGACCCATCCATTTAAAACTTTCTTGATTTCCTAAGAGAGTGTTTCTTACCATCTGAGCCTCGATAGAATCACCAAATCCTTTTTCTTCAAGTCTGGTTAAAAGAGCTTCTAAAGAAACGGTTTCTTGTATACGGCGTGTGGTTCCAGAGATAAAGAGATCTATAGATTCCGCTACCTTTTCATTTTTATTAGGTATTTTCTCAAAGAGATTTTTGATCAGAGCTTTCTCATCCGGCGTCAAGCGATCGATGCCCGTATCCATTGAGGTCAATCTGCCGTTTTTCGTAAAGAGCTCCAGTCTTCCTCCGGATAGTTTGTGCGGAACCTCTAGAGAGGCTTCTGGACCAGGTCCCGTTTCTAGGCGGACTGAACTACCCCGTTCCATTGTTGCCTGTATTTTTTCACTGTGAGTAGCGATTTCTCCTGGGACGGTTCCATGTTCACGGACTAATCCTTGTTCACGCAGGTCTTCTAGAGAGAGTTCTGATCCTGTTGTTTTATCAATAAAACTAATCATGGCGTGGCCGTCAGGGGTCATTTTTGCCAGCACAGAAATTCGATAGATCGCTTCGGTCGTCAAACGTGTATCGCCTCCGCCCCGAACAATACCGGCTTCTCGTGCTGTTCGAAGAGCTTCGTCTGGATGAACGCCCTGGCGTTCCATCAGTTCCACAATACCGTCCCCAGGCTTAACGGTACCAAGTTCGATTTGAGCTTCTGAAAATTCTGTTTCGCCAAACGTTTCGTGAGCGGCTCTAGCGAGTTCTCCGGCTGCCATGCCTGTCGCCGCGCCTTCAGGGGCAACGGGTTCGGCAGGAGCTGCTTTTGTTGTTTCTGTGATTGGTTTTTCAGATAAGACTGTTCCAGAAGGAGTTTCTGTAGCACTTGGAGTTCCCATAGTTTTTTCACGAATCCACTGAGTGCCGTGTCCAAGACGCTCCCATGGGGCGGCGATGTTGGCTTTTGCCGCTTCTAACATTCCTTTTTGTTCAAAAGCTTTCAGACTTGTTTCTATCAGTTTGCTTCCTCCTTCATTCATATATTCACTGATTGCGAGTTCAGTAAATCCAGCTGCACGTAAAACAGTGGTCGCTCCTTGGACAACATTCATGCCTTTTCCAATCCATGTTTCTGCTCCTCCCCCGACAAGCTTGTGGGCTGTTTCGGTGACTCCTTTCACGATCCACTCATTGAATTGTCCGCCTGTGCGTTTGCCTTCTCTGCGTTCTTGGGATACTTCCTTATAACGTTCATACAGAGAAACTGATCCGTAAGCCACTCCGCGCATAGCGCTTAATCCCGTGACCATCAGGGCAGAGTTGAGAGCTTCTTTCAAAACGACGGTATTTTTTACACGTGTTTGGATCGCCTCGTCCAAGAGCTGAGCGATTTTTTGATCGCGTTCCGTTCTCAACGCCTTTTCTTCTTTCTCGTAGGTTTCGACGGTGTCTTTAAGTTTGGCTAATAGCTCAAGTTTCTTTTCTGCCGTTAAAAATTTAGACGCATGAATGGCTTCCTCCAGGCGTGCTTTCTTTTGGTCGATAATGGTTGGTTCAGCGGTTTCATCCGTCTCCTTTTCTTTGCTCGCAAGAGCTTCTTTAATGCGTTGTCGTTCCGCAGGATTGGTCCAATATTTTTGATACAGCCATTGCGGAAGATCCGCGACGAGCTTGGCTCCGGTATAGGTTGCCACCACGCTTAAGAATCCGGTGGCAGCATTTTTTGCCACATCCCCCCATCTTTTTTCAGCCCCTTTTTCATCTTCTGGCTGGACCTCGCCTTTGAAACGCGAGATGAAGCGTTCATAGGCTCCGCGAAACGTTTTCTTTATGGAATCAAAACGGCTTGAACGTTCAGTCGCTTTTTCTGCAGGTTTTGGAACGTCTAATTTTTCTGGAACAGCAAGAGGTTCCGATTCCTTACTTGATTCAATCCAGGCAAGAAGTGCTTCAGCTTCCTGCTGGGTGACGCGCGAATATTTAGAGTTCAGTTCTTTTTCTACAGGAGGCAGATGAGCGATATTCAACACATCTGGTCTTACAGGAACTTCTTCTGGTTTAATAATGATTGATTTTCTAGATTCCAACTCTGGAGATACGAGTTCATTTTTTAATGGAGGTTCGGATAATATGGGTTCGGGTGGAGCAGGGGGAAAATCGATTTTTAAAAGTTCTTCTAGTTCTCCTAAAAGTGTCTGAGTTTGTTCTGCAGAAACAGGTTCAGCTTGTGGTTCGGGTAGAGTCTGCTCTGGGGGAACGGGTTCATTGGGTCCAGTTTCCGAGGGTACGTGTGTGTGAACCAGAGTTGTCTCAACAGCAGCAGCCGTGAACCCAAAAATTCATTTCATCGCTAAGTAAATACAAAAAGGACATCTGGTATCCTGTGAGGTGTATAACTCTTCACAAGAAAACCGTATGTCCTTTTTGTATTCTGAGAATATCACTGAACTTTTTATTTGGGTA
>JACPHU010000009.1 GCA_016188495.1 Candidatus Uhrbacteria bacterium | reverse complement strand
CAACCGAGCTAGTGCTCGGTTGTCGGATTCTTAATGTGATGTTTCATCTAGGAATGCCCAAGAGCGTTCCTGTTCTTACCTAACCGTTCGTGCGGACAAATACCGATTTGTCTTCAGGAAGGGTTATGCAACAAAGCCAATGTGTATTGTAAATCGAGGTTAGTTTATTTTGTGAAGTAGCCACCCTATTAGGCGGTTGTTTGAATCCATTTATGCAGAGATTGCATGAGAGTGAGATAAAAATGCAGGTTGTGGATGGTGGCTAAACGATAAGCGAGAAGTTCTTGGACCGAAAAAAGATAACGCAAATAAGCTCTTGAAGTGGTTTTGCAAGTAGAACAAGTGCAGTAGGGATCAAGAGGGGTTTGATCTTGTTGGTAGCTTTCGTTGGTGATCCGCACACGATCATAAAATAGCGTGGAGGGATGCGGGTCTTGATACAAACTCCAATCAATCGTTTCAGGAGATTGGTTCCACGCAAACAACGTACCGTGGCGGGCGTTACGTGTTGGCAGGACGCAGTCAAACATATCAACTCCCATCTGAACGTAAGCGACGATCTCCTCTGGCATGCCTCCTCCCATGAAATAGCGAGGCTTGTCTTGAGGCAAAACTTCACACACACGTTTGGCAATACGATAGGCATCGGCACGATCCTCTCCTACGGATAACCCGCCGATCGCATATCCATCAAATCCAATGTTTATTAAACCTTGTGCGGATCTCTCTCGTAAATCTTCATGCGTTCCGCCTTGGACGATACCAAACAGGAGCGGCGGAATGTTAGAATCGTGAATTTTTTCAAACTCTTTTTTGGAACGTTCTGCCCATCGCAGGGATCGCTCCATGGCTTCCTCGTAACGTTCTCGAGAGGAATTCCCGGCTGCGACATCATCAAACTGCATGACAATATCTGATCCAATGGCAGCTTGCATCTGCATCGATAGTTCTGGAGTCAAATGTATGCGAGCACCATCAATATGAGATTGGAAGGTAACGCCTTCTTCTGTGGTCTTGTTCATTTTAGAAAGCGAAAACACCTGGTATCCCCCACTATCGGTTAAGAGAGGTCTTTCCCACCCCATGAATCGATGTAATCCGCCTAAGGCTGTCATCTGTTCTAAACCAGGTCGTAACAGCAAATGATAGGTATTAGAAAGAATGATCTGCGCACCCAGATCCCTCATGTCACCAGAAGACAAGCTCTTTACCGATCCTTTGGTAGCAATGGGCATGAAAAACGGGGTTTGAATGACCCCATGTTTGGTTTCAAGTTGGCCGCTTCGGGCAAACTGACGTTGCGTTTGTAACGTAAAAGAGGTCATGCACGTAAATCTAATTCTTCCAATAATTTTTTCTGTTCTCGAGAGAGTTTTTGCGGGGTCTGAACTTCAATAATGACGATATGGTCTCCACGCCCACGACCCGAAGGAACACCTTTTCCTTTTAAACGAAATTGTGAGTCTGATTGTGTTCCGGCAGGAATTTTAAGATCCACTGGTCCATCAACCGTTTGCACCTCAATCGTGTCTCCCAGAGCGGCTTGAGTAAAACCAATAGGCACACTTGTAAAAAGCGTATGGCCTTCCCGTTTAAATTGCTTGTCTTCGGGAACATGCAAACGTACAAACAGATCTCCTGGTTGGCCGCCCTTTACGGCTTCGCCTTCACCACGAATCCTAAGCATGGCTCCGTTTTCAACCCCTGGAGGGATCGTAACGGAAAACGTCTGTTTCTTTTTTTCTACCCCAGCTCCGCGACAACTCGTGCACATTTTTTTGGGAATCTCTCCGGTTCCGTGGCAAGTCGCACAGGTGTGCTTGCTTTGAATATTTCCTAAAATCGTTCTTTGAATACTCACCTGAACGCCGGAACCCTGACAATCCGCGCATGTATGCATTCCCTCCCCTGGCTCTGCCCCGGTTCCAGAACAGCGTTCACACGGACTTGTCTTGGTTAATTCAATCTCTTTTTGAACACCAAAAATGGATTCCTTAAACGTAAGGTCGAAATCGATTTGAATATCGTTTCCTCGACGTTCACGTCCACGTGAGCGTCCGCCACCAAATAAGTCGCCAAAAATATCGCCGAGATCTTCAAATCCTCCGCTTTGGAATCCAGAAAAATCAAAACCACCAAAACCTTGACCACCTCCGCCAAAGCCGCCGGAACCATCAAACGCCGAGGAACCAAATTGATCGTATTTTTTACGCTTCTCTGGGTCACCTAAAACCTGGTACGCCTCATTGGCTTCCTTGAATTTCTCTTCATCACCTCCTTCTTTGTCAGGATGGTATTTATGAGCCAATTTACGAAAAGCTTTTTTTATATCCTCTTGAGAAGCACTTTTATCAACTTCTAGAATTTTGTAATAATCTTTTGCCATACAGTTTAAGAGATAACGCCGCGCAGAAGCGGTACGATTTCTTTACGCATCATCATACCATTTGTATAAGCCGTGTACCCTTGCCATTCTACGCCTGTCGCTTGGGATAAAGAGTTTTTCAAATATTCATCTTCACAGACAAAGATCGTGCGTCCTTGATCTATATCGACAATAGATAAAAAACCATAATCGATCTTGTTCTTTTGATGAAGGGCTCGCAACACCTCAATGAGTTGATCTTGAAAATCACTCATGAATGCTTGTGCATTCACCATTTCAAGCTGCGCAATCCCAATGTGTTTGTCTCCAAACTCAAATCGTGCGGCGTCATGCTCTATTTCTACAAAAAGATTTTCAGGAGTAAATGTTGATTTACTTTCAAACAATTGCTGAACAAAGTCTTCCGGAAGTTCTCTTTGATTTTTCAACCAGTCGAACGCCTCTCGATCGCGCTGGGTCGTAACCTTGTTTTGAAAATTCACCGTATTGGAGACAATGGCTCCCGCAAGCAAATAAACAGCGGTTTTTCCAGGAATAAATCCACGTTCTATAAATTGTTCTGTCACAAGAGTGGCTGCAGAACCCACGAGTTCAATCTGAAAATCAGCATTTGGAAAATCATCAGGATTATAGTCTTTTCGATGATCAATCACCGTAGTCACTTTTTGAGGATCAATCAAAGGCGAGAGACCTCGCAGATCGCTGGCGTCCGTCAAAATAATTTCATCTACTTGATCAATAAAGAGCGCGGCATCCAATGGACGTTCCAGATTAAACGTACGCATCACATGCTCAGCTTCCCGATGAAGGTTCCCAAAAATTCCTGCCAACGCCTCTTCACCCTCTTGAATCAAAAGCTCAGCCAGCGCCACCGCGCACGCCGTCCCATCTAAGTCTGGGTTTTCATAAGAAGTAACGAGGATCATGATATATTTGTTTTAAATGACAACCCTTAAATCAAAAGAAATATGACTCTTCTACACAACAGGCGGGGTTAAAACCCCGCCTTCTTTTTTATTCCTTCTTCTCTTCAAACTCTGCATCGATCGGTTCATCTTTTTGTGGTTCGCTGGTTGGCTCTCCTGTCTGAGGTTGACCTGCGGCCTGGTCGGCTTGATACATTTTTGCCCCAACTTTTTGAGCGGATTCGCTCAAGGCATCGGCGGCTTTTTTAATCGCCTCGTGATCGTCTGTATCTTTGACGGTTTTCAGTGCGGCAATCTTTTCTTCCACTTCTTTACGCTCATCATCGGTAATTTTATCTCCTGCGTCTTTGAGCATTTTTTCTGAAGTATAGATCATGGTGTCTGCCAGATTCTGATGTTCTGCGCGCTCCTTGGCTTTTTTGTCTTCGTCCGCATGTTCCTCAGCTTCCTTTTTCATGCGTTCGACTTCCGCATCGGACAATCCTGTAGAGCCTTGAATCGTGATCGTTTGGCTCTTTCCGGAAGCCTTATCGGTTCCTGTGACATGCAAAATACCGTTGGCATCAATATCAAACTTCACCTCTACTTGAGGAACGCCACGAGGAGCCATAGGCAAACCTGAAAGAATGAAGCGACCGAGTGTTTTATTTCCCCCAGCCATTTCGCGTTCACCCTGAAGCACATGAATCTCCACTGTTGTCTGGTTGTCTGCGGCCGTAGAGAAAATTTGGGATTTACTTGCAGGAATCGTGGTATTGCGTTCAATAAGCTTTGTCATCACGCCGCCTAAGGTTTCAATTCCAACGGAAAGCGGGGTGACATCCAATAACAACACATCTTTGACTTCGCCCTGAAGGACACCAGCCTGCACAGCGGCTCCCAACGCGACCACTTCATCTGGGTTTACCGTAATGTTTGGTTTCTTTCCAAAAAATTCCTCAACCGTTTTCTGAACCAATGGCATACGAGTCATTCCTCCGACCATCACGATTTCTTGAATATCGTTCTTATCCAGTCCCGCATCCTTGAGCGCAGCTTTTACCGGATTGAGCGTTTTTTGAACAAGGTCGTAACAAAGCTCTTCAAGTTTGGCTCGGGTAAGAGTCAACACCAAATGCTTTGGGCCGTTGGCGTCTGAGGTAATAAAGGGTTGGTTGACTTCTGTTTGTGCAGCCGTAGAAAGTTCGATTTTAGCGCGTTCTGCGGCATCCTTTACGCGTTGGAGCGCAAGAGCGTCAGTGGCAAGATTGATTCCTTCTTGTTTTTTAAATTCTTCAAGAATCCAATCAATAATGACGCGATCAAAGTCGTCTCCGCCCAAGTGGGTATCTCCGTTGGTTGATTTTACTTCGACCGTATCCTCGCTGACATCAAGCACAGATACATCAAAGGTTCCGCCTCCGAGATCGTACACCATGATTTGTTGACCGATTTTCTTATCAAATCCATACGCCAAAGCAGCAGCCGTCGGTTCGTTAATAATGCGTCGAACCTTGAGACCAGCGATTTCGCCAGCCGTTTTTGTCGCAGCTCGTTGGGCATCATTAAAATACGCAGGAACGGTAATAATGGCTTCTTCAATTTTTTCTCCAAGTTTCTCTTCAGCATCCGCTTTCAATTTTTGAAGAATCATTGCAGAAATTTCTTCAGGGGTGTGTTCTTTATCGCCCATTTTAATGGCCACACCTTCCCCGCGTCGGACAATTTCATAAGGCATTACTTTCTGATCGCGTGTGACTTCGGCATCTTCAAAACGTCGCCCGATCAAACGTTTGATAGAAAATAAGGTGCTTTTTGGATTCGTTACCGCTTGACGTTTGGCAGGCAATCCAACAAGGCGTTCTCCAGCCTTGTTTACCGCTACCATAGAAGGAGTCGTGCGCGCGCCTTCTTTATTTTCAAGCACTTTTGGCTGACCGCCTTCAATGATGGCCACGCAAGAATTTGTTGTTCCAAGATCAATTCCTAAAATTTTTGGCATATGTTTCTTTTCGTTTTATCGCGAAGTTTTTTTAATTTTGTAAATTGTTGATAACAACTTTTGCAGGGCGGACAATTTTCTCTCCCATTTTCCAGCCGCGTTGAGATACCTCCAGAATTTCTTGATCTGGTCTTTCCGGCTCGCTGCGCTGGGCTGCGGCTTCATGCAAATGGGCATTAAATGGTGTCCCCGCCTCGCCAAACGGTTCGAGTCCTAATTCCTGTAAAACCGTCTGTAATTGTGCGCGGACATACATCAAACCGGTTAACCATGTCTGGACTTCCTGAGGAACATTCTCTGGTTGAAATTTGGCCGCTTGGTCAAAGTTGTCCAGTACCGCGATCAGTTGCTGGCCCAAGTCTTCACGAGCACGGGCACGGATCTCTACGCGTTCACGAACCAAATCTTTTTTCAGATTGTCGTAATCAGCAAGAGCTCGTTTCCAACCGGTAAGATACTCTTCGCATTTTTCGCATGATTCTTTTTGGATGGGTTCTTTTTGTTCTGACTCCTCTGGAGTCGAGTTCTGCACCTGTTCATCAGACATAAAGTTATTCGTTAAGATATTGATCAATGACTTCTTTTGCCCGTTCAATCAGAGCAATGTTTCGTGAATAATCCATACGTAACGGACCGATCAGTCCCAGAAGTCCCTGGGTTTGTCCATCTACCTGGTAGCGCACCAAAATAGTGGCCATGTCCTCTCCAAACGGATTTCCAGAACCGATAAAGACTTGGGGACCCTCCGGAAGCTTGCGGTAGAGCTGCTGCATAACCTCATCAAACTGATCGATAAGCGCTGACAGATGGAGCATCACGTCTGGATCGCGAAAATCTGGTTTTTGAAACAAGTTGGAAACACCCGTGTAATAACTCCAACGTGGGTTCAGAGCCACGATGGCTGTTTCTCCAGAAATTTCCACAAGCTCTTTGGCAATCGTCTTTAAAGCCGTTTCTGTATCTTTGGTCTTATACGAAGACCCTTTAAGAGGTGATCCTTCCAAGACAAACTTCTTATTTCGTAAATGCTGCAAATAATAGATGTAAGCCTTTTCTGTAGGAATCCTCCCTGCGGAAGTATGCGGAGCCCTCAGATATCCTTCTTTTTCTAAAACGGCTAATTCGTTTCGCACAGTCGCATCTGAAACACCGATGGCATAGTGCTCATTCAGGTACCTCGAACCTACCGGCAGTGCCGTACGAATATAATCCTCAATCACCAGCTTTAAAATAAGTTCTGTTCTGGTTTCCAGCATAATAGGGACTGCTCCCCAATGAGCGATCTTGCAACGTTTGAGTACCCGAGACTCGCTTCAGTCTTCGAGAAGCTCAGACTGATCCTGAGTTTATCGAAGGATCAACGTCCGTTTTTAGACGCTTTCAGCGACTACCAGCCCAAACGTTGCAATCTCATCTCATTGGTAAACAGCACCATACATAAATTAGCACTCCCTATTATAGAGTGCTAATTCTTCCTGTCAACACCCAAAAAAATTCAGGAGTATCTCTTCCTTTGAAGTTTTTAATGGATGATTCTTATGAGATCTCTACAAAACTCGATGAGATTGCCTTGAACGGGCTGTCGAGCACCGAGAACCCTACTCAGAGTAGGGAGAACGGGGTCGACGGGCGCCCGTGAAGGGCAAGATCGCGAGTTTTGTAGAGATCTCTATACCGTGTGTACTAATGCCGATAGATCATCTGCAATCGCGCGTGGATGTCTACCGTCTAAAGAACGCTCTAGGGCGGCTTGCTGCAAAGAACGTTCGGCCGCATGGTCGTTTTTGTGTTGGAAAAGATGAGCTTGTATTTCAGACTCAAGAAGCTGATCGCTTACTCCATTGGTTGTCATGACGATGCGCTCGCCTGGTTGCAGATCAACAAAAGAAACAAATGGTGCGTTTTCGGAAATCTCCCCTCTTCCAAGACGTCGTGTGAGACGAAAACGATTAAGATGGGTTGCGTACGCAAACAGTTTTCGCGGGAGATGCTTTGGACTTAGGGCTTGATCGATCTGAAAAAATTCTTCAGGAGTCAGCTTGCCTTCATGAACCCATTGTTGAAGATTGGTATCGTCAACGGTTAATTTCTGAAAGGTCCTGTTTTTTCTACAGAGATAGATGCGACTGTTTCCTAAATTCAGAAAAAAGAAACGATGAAGGGAATCGCCTGTGGTGTCTGAAATAGAGAGAAGCCTTCCGCAAGAGAGCGTTGTTCCTGAAATTTCGGACTCAGCATTCAACCATGCAACATGAATACGATGGTCCGCAATCAATACGCTTGTTTTCAACACTGTCGCCACAAAGCGGGTAAGCCGGTCAAGAGTCTCTTCCGGGTGGGAATGATCGCACACATTTTTTGCTTGCTGATCCAATATTTCCCCTAGATGTTGGGACATCGTTCTGACGGCTTCGCGCGAACTCAACCAATCCTCGCCATCGGCAACCACAAACAATCCGTGTTTTGTCTGTTTTAATTTTACGTCCTCACAAACCTGTTTTCTTTCTAAAATACCCTTTTGGATGAATCCTGTTTCAGGTGTCGGACCCTCATGAAGAAGCCCTAACTGCTTTTCAAAAAAAGCTAAATACCGTTCTCGCACGCCAGAATCATCCGCTATCCATTCTTTAGAATCGGCAAAAAATCCATGGCTCATACATCCAATTGCTTCTTCAACACAGACCAGGAACGTTTCACTGATTTCTTTTTTTCAAGAATCTCGGAAAATTTCTTTCCGCTCAATACGGAAGGAAGAATCACGTACGTCGCACCAAGCTCGTAACAATGCTGCGCTTCTGTGTGTGTATGAACCGTTACAATAGTGATTCCTTTATAAGAACGGCTCTGCAAAAACGTCAGCAAAGCGGCGCTGATGACAAAATCTGGAATCGTTGAAACGATCAAGCGGGCTTTGTCTGTTTTGATCTCTTCAAGAAAACGCTCATCCCCTGCATCCCCATACACGCAAGGCTCTCCTGCCTCTGCAAGCTGACGAATCGTCGCGGGATCAAAATCAACGATGACATAAGACTGTTTCCACTGCTTGATTGTGGAAAGAAGTTCTGCGCCAGTGCGATGGAAACCAAAAAGAATAGTATTGGAGACGGAATAGAGAGGCGGATGTTCTGATGCAAGGCTCGTTTTGGGTTCAAGCCATCGGAAAACGGGTTGGATCTTTTGAAAAATTGTCTCGTTATGGGCAATCAGATAGGAACTTCCGGTGATGGTAATGATTCCCACGGCTGTGGCAAGAGCCAAGACAGAGTCATCCAAATGCCCAATGGAGATCCCGGTGATAATGACAATGAAAGAAAATTCTGAAATTTGCGCAACGGTTGTTCCGCACAAAAATCCTGTCCGAGGATGATAACCCAGTGAGCGCATGATAAACATCATCAATAACGGATTACCAATGAGTACGAACACGCTGAAAAGAATGGCGGGAATAATCGTGGTAGAAAGCTGATCCAAGCCAAGGCGTGTTCCAAGAACAATAAAAAACATGATGAGAAAAAAGTCGCGCAGTGGCCTGATACGGGCATTGATCTGACGATAGTAGACAGAACTTGAAAGAGTGATTCCAGCCATGAGAGCCCCTAACTCTACGCCAAAACCCGCGAACACCAGCAACTCAGCCACGAGAAAACACCAAGCAACAGAAAAAATAAACAATAACTCCTGAGACCTTGCAACGTATTTAAGCACGGGAGGAAGAATTTTTGTGGAGACCAACCAAAGGGCTGGAATTAACAGGAGGGCTTTAAATCCGATACTGAAAAATACTGTCTTTATGTCTGCTCCTGATCCGACAGCATTCAATCCAAGTAAAATGAGCATCGCGATAAAATCTTGTACCAACAAAAATCCGACACTGATACGTCCATAAAGCGTATCGAGGTCTTCTTTATCCATGAGCAATTTAATGATGATGATGGTACTTGAAAAGGCAAAAGCGACTCCTAAATACAGACTGGTAATGGGATCAAAACCAATGAGTGTGCCTACAAAAAATCCGACCACGGAGGTAAACAAGACTTGGCCTACCCCCGTTACAAACGCAATACCACCAACATCTTTTACATTTTGCCAATTGAGTCCAAGTCCCACGGTAAATAACAAAAAAGCCACGCCGATTTCAGACATGACATCAAAGACTTCCGTTGAGCGGGTAAGCGCTAAAAGACCAGGACCGACGAGGATCCCTGTAATGATGTAAGCAACAATCAGTGGCTGACGAAGACGATACAACATCATCGAGAGTCCTGCCGCAATGACCAAAACAATTCCAATTTCAAAAAAAAGTTCTTCTAACATAAGATCATTATATCATAGGACGTTCTCAATTGGATGTCAGACGCGCCTGTCTGTCCGTAGGTACATGAAGAAATTAAGTGGTTTTTTGAATCTTGAAAAAGATCGAGACTCATGATATTCTCGGCACGTTCCAATAAATCTTCCTTCAAGGCCTCATCGTCTAACGGTTAGGACAGCAGGTTCTCATCCTGTAAATCGGGGTTCGATTCCCCGTGGGGTCACCAAAAGGGACTGCTCATCACGAGCGGTCTCTTTTTGTTGTAACATCAGCGACAATTTCGTGGTTTGAAAACCATGATCCTTAAAATAAAGAACTCCTTCTGGAAAAATCAGTTTTTGGAACCGAGGTTTGAGATCATCTTTTAGATCCACCCATTGACGATCAAGGTTCTCAACGAACTTCGTTGCGTAAGTGATCGCTGCTTCAATATCAAATTGATCAATCTTGGATTCATTCAACGATATACGAACTGCGGCCATTTCATTATCGATCTCAGCTTTACGTTCCAAAAAATCTTCCTTGGTATACGAACCGTCCTCACGCATATCAAAAATTCTCTGACGCTTAACTGTGAGGGAATCGAGTTGTTTCTTAAATTTACTCGCATCCGATTCAAATAATTCTCTTTTTTCCTCCCAAAGATCCATAACAGTTTCTCGAAGTAGAGATAGATGCTGTCTGCTTGGTCTCAGAGTTTGTAAAAGCTGAATGAATTCCCTTTCCACAATATCTTTCGCAATTGTTCTATTTCGCATCTCACAAGACGGACTGTAGCAGTGATAGTAACCGTACTCTCCCCCATTCCCTTTTGATCGACTTGCTGTGAGGTTTCCGTCACAGGTTCCACACACGATTGTTTTCTTTAGAGGAAAAAGTGGGTTAAAACTCTTACGTGGCTGTTTCTTAATATATTTACCTGTCCGAATGGCGATAATCTGATGCATTTCGTCTTCGGTAATCATCGCACGATGCAATCCCCTGATCTCTTCACCTTCAAGCCAAGGGTTCATGATTATACCAGCGTAAAATTTCAAATACTGACCGATAATTTTTTCAACCATCTGTTTGGTAGTTTTTCGACCTCGAATTTTTGATAGACCTTCCTGATCCAAATAAGCACATAATTCCGACTGCTCAATCTCCTCTCTGGAAAAACGCTTTAGTGTTCGTTGAATAATGGGGAAAATTGCAGGATCTATTTCGTCAGGTTCGTTTTTCTTTTCTCCTCGTTTTTTTGATTGGTTACTTAAATATCCAATCGGCGGTTTCCAAGGTGTGATGCCTTGTCGAACGCGTGCGATCATCCCATCAATACTTCTCTGTGAGCGGATTGCATTATCAAATTCTGCTGTGCCAGCAAGAACGGTCTCAAGTAGCTTTTCAACTGGACTGTTTCCTATTGGTTCGGTGACGGAATGCAAAGACACACCGTAGTCGAGTAGAATTTTACGTACTCCAAAATGGTCTTCTGTATTTCTAGCAAAGCGATCCACTTTAACCACAACAAAAATATCGACTTTACTTTTATTCTTTCGACAAAATTCTAAAGCTCTTAAAAACTCGGTACGATCCGCAGTTTTGGCAGACTCACCCTCTTCTCGAAAAACTTTCAAAACCTCAATGTTTTTTTGAGCACAATACTCTCGACATTTGGTTTCTTGGTCTTCGAGTGAGGTTCCTTTAACCTGCTCGTTAGAGCTAACACGTGTGTAGATGATGGCTTTCATGTGATCTATGTATCTTACAATTTCTTACATCCTAATAACCAAAAGGGCGGCTCTGGTTGACCCAACGCATAGCCCGAAGACCACTTTGTTGGCAGAAGCCGCCCATTATGGACAACAAAAATGATCAAAAAACGGGCATGAAAGCATTGGGTCAACACTTGTATCATAGCACAAAATCTTTATCATCTGAAGCCATGCGAATCATCCATCCCTGGATCTGATCATTAAATTTTTGCTCCAATTTGAGATATTTTCTGTACTTTTTCGTCGGCTTTTCGTTGTAATGGAAGCGTCTGATATTGTCGTGGGCTTTATCAAGATCAGGGCAGCAAACCATGTCCCTAGAACTCTTTTTTTCATTTTGCGCAGCATACACAAGGTCTCCGCAATGGCGACAACCGTAATACTGTGAAATCTTGTATAAAACCCCAATCCGTCTTCCACAGTAAACGCCGTTTGCGTTAAGAGGACATCTGAACCAGAAACGAATGCCTCCATAATTGCATCCTGTGGTGACAATAGGAATCTCGTAATCAATTTCAGTCTTTTCACCCGACCAAGCGCTCGTATTGGTATACATCAACCTCATATACCCTACTTTGCTGTTTGGTTCTTTGTTCTCATCAAGCTTGATTTGATAACTCAAACTCCCAGCACTCTCGCCTGAATAAGTGTTTGTCCAACTCAAGGAGTCCCATCGCCAAGGCATATCAGGAGTCAGATATCCCTTTTGTCGTAGCCAAAAGATTGATATTTTTGTGCGCCCCTCACAAGTGCCTCTTGCCATAAATTTACCTCTGTTTCACTTTTGTTTTGACCGAAATCATTAAGGATTAGACGAGTTAGGTTATTGGGATATCTCCTAGAATTTCTTATAATGTCTGAGAATGTTATAAACCAAGTTCTTCAAGAATTTGATCGTCCGTTTTTCGCTCAACACCATCATTCGATTGCTTGTTCCCTTGTTCCGTATATATAGCGGGAACAAGGGAACAAGAATAATGGTAGGGATCGCCTTTCTTTCCGGAATCTGTTCGCGCCACCAAACCTTCGACAACAAGATCGCGTAAAGCCTTTCGTTTTAACTTAGTCCGACCTTCTGTATTTTCAGTGATCGTCTTTTCTGTGGATGATTCACTTTCAGATTGAAGAAAAGCAATAATCTCATCTTTGATACCCTGAACATCGTCCTGTTGTTTTATTTCGCCTAACTCGGTGCGTTTTGTATCAGGATCAAATGTTAGAACGGTTGGTTCCATATCCACCCCATAGCGTTGCTGGGTTTCGACTGTGCGTTTGCTATCGGTTCGTTTTAAAACGATAGCTGTATCTACACTTCCAAAAATGGCCGTTGAACCCAATGTAGTATCTGCCCCAAACCCATCACCTTTTCTGGCGTGATGAACGCCCATAACGTGTACGGAGTGACTTCGTGCAAGCGACAGAAGCGGATCAAGAGCGGCCAGTGTTTTTGCATAGTCATTTACATCAGAAACGCGTGCGAATCGGAATAAGGTATCAATAATGACCAGCACTGGCGCGGATCGATCGATTTCTTCTCTTAACCACTCGAGAGCATTTTCTGGTGTTTGATCAAAACAAATCCCGATGTCTTCCTCTCTGGTTGCTCCAAGCATTCTAAAATGGTTCCGCACTTCGCTACGTTTTTCTTCAAGCGATAAGTAGAGAACGCGCCCCTTGCTCGTAGTTCTTCCTAGAAAAGTGCTTCCGCTTGCAACACAAAACGCAAGTTGTCTTACCAGTGTAGATTTACCAACTTTTGGTTTCGCGACGATGATGGAGAAACCACCATGAGGAAGAAGATCTTCAACGATCCACTCAATTTTTTCTTCCGGTTCCTCTAATAAGTCCGCAAGTGCTGTGAATTGATACTTGTTTTTTACTTTTTCTGCCGATTCGATTGTTTTCTTCACTTTTTCTGCACTCTGCAAAATAGCCAGATCATTAAAGTCCGTAGGAGGTTTTTCATCGATCCGTTCTTCAGGTTTAAAGACAGGTATAGCGAGAAAGGCACTGACGACCTGAGCTGCCTCTTTGGCCTTGGTAAGACCATAATCGTCAATGTCCGCGCATACAATTAGCTTTACATTAGTGTACTTGTTTTTGATCGCCTGAGCCGTTGCTTTAAGATTCCCGGCAGAAAAGGCAATGGCGACAGCATGTCCTGTTGCTTCAAGAATGCTAGCCGCGGTTGCAAATCCTTCCGCAATACATATAACGTCTTTCACTTCGCCAATGATGTAATAAGACCCGACTGTTTTACCTCCAGGCAGAAACTTTTTCTTTCCGTCTGCTTGAATGAATTGAAGAGAAATTAGCGTGCCGTTTCCGTTATACATTGGGAGAACCAAATTACCATCCTTGAAGCGTGATCCGTGCGTAGAGATTCTCTTTTTTATCGTATAGGCAAACTCTTTGGGAACCTGTGTTGATGAGTTCCAGATGTTTTGTGCTGTATTTAATAACTCATTCTTTATAGGGTGGTCGTTAAGTGCTTTTGCACCATCAAGAAGGACTTCTGACATTGGATCGTCAAAATGTTCTCTTAGAGTAAAAATGTTGCCTTGTTGACCACATTTTTTGCAGTCGTACTGGCTTGTGTGCTTGTTGATATACCAATGTGCCTCTATACCTTTACTATCATCGTCACAGTCGTGGAAAATACAGCGTGCTATCAGCTCGTTTTCTTGTTCCCGGTATTCGATACCCTTCCGGTCAAGGTATTCACTAATTGGGATTGTTTGAGGATTCATTGTCATATTGTTTCAAGTTAGTTTTCCAATTTATAAAAATCAATTCTGCGAGATCACGAAACTGGTCTCGGATAGCTTCCGCCTGTTCATCCGAGATAGATGCATAGCCGATGAGTTCCTTTGTTCGGGCAATGCTGAGCATAGGTCTTAACGGTCATGTAGACGCGTCCGCAAGACCTTAGAAGCCTGAAAATAAGCCTGAGGTTCAATACGAAGCTCACGTTTCCAGAACCATTCGATAGCCCGATCAAGTTCGCATGTCCGTTTAAACAAGAATCCACACCTATTTGGCGTTGTTTTATCAACTGCTTCCAGAACAAAATCAAGACAATAAAGTGCAATTGCCTGAGAAAAATCCGATGTTCGGTAAATTTCATTTTCTTGAATCCCGTGCGTAGTCATAGTCATAAAAATTTAGAATAAAAAAATCGAAGCTTTTATACTTCGACTTTAGCAACTGTTTTTTGTGATAAGTTTTAAATATTTGTTTTGATGTCGAATTTTTTTAAACTTTTTACAAATTCCTACTGTTTTTTAAAAAAATAGAAAAAAATAATGTCGTAGAAATAGTCAAGAAACCGTCTAGGTCTTTTCTATAATTAGACGACATTTTTCATTTTCACATTCTATCTCTATAGTTACCCCTTCTTTTTTAAATCTTTTATTTAATCTCTCAATAGTTTTACTGACTGCGGATGCACTTTTACTTTGACTACAAATTTGAAGATTTTTTAGTGTAACAATTTCACTTTTTTTTAAAATGCTACTTCCTTTTTTTTCTTGTCGAAACTCCCAAAGATGGTACAAAATTTTAAACTGTTTGGTTTCTTTTTCAAAATCTTCTTTTCCTTTTTTTGATTTAAAGAAGATTATTTTTTCACCATCATTTATTTTTAATAAACAATCTTCCTTGGAAAGAGAAATATTTTTAATTCTGACAATAAATGATTTTTTAATCTTAAAATTTTTCTCCACCTCTTCATAAATTTCTTTTATTTTTCTCAAATGACTGGAGGCTGCTATACGAATGTTTGTAAATAATTTTTGTGATCGTTCACTCATTGGGTCGCTGTATTCTGGTCCAGCTTTGATTAAAGGTACTCCATCTCCTTCAAATAGAAATCCAATATCTAATTCTTCATTTTTAGCCTCATCTTTTAAAAGATCCTTCGCACTTTGTTTCCACATTATAAACTTATGATGAATTTCATGGATTAGTGTTGCGGTAGCCGAGTGTTGTTCTAGACCTTCATCGGCAATTCTTGTAATTTCGTATCCCTCTTTTATCAGAGATTCGAATTCTTCTTTTAAATCTTTTCTCATAATCATTTTCATTTATGAGTATATTTTAACAAAAATCCTTTAAATTTTAAAGATTTTTGATTATTTGCTTGTCATGTTTGTCTCAATTCTCTACACTAAACTCACAATTAAAATAGATGCCTAAACCTTGCACATGTAAGGCATGGCACAAATCCATCCCTGATACTGGACCCTTCGTTCAGCAACCAGGGATGGCTGTACCCAGAAATGGATACAGGCAGTCGAAAGACTGCGGCTGGCGGAGGGCTTTGTGTTTTTAAAAGAAAGAAAATAATATGTTTTTAGATGCAATTTTAGTCTTTTTAGGACTTATGATTTTGGGGGCTTTATTGCCAACCTCTCATGATGATTAAATTATTTTTAACTAAGATATGAAAAAATATTTATTGTGGATTATTGTTGGAATCAGTTTTATTGGAATGATTGCATACTTATGCACTGAAATTGAAATATTGAAGAACAAAATTGGTACACTAGAAACTGAGAAAGTTATTTTAAATGGAAAAACAGATATATTGGATGAGGATAATAAAGAACTTCACAGACAGATTAATAATTTTTCTTTAAATAATGAAGGTGAGCTTAAAAAAGAATTTTTAAATTTAGTAGAACAAGAATTTATCAATCAAGTAAATGATAATAGGTTCACTGAAGCTAGCTCATGTAGTTCTATTTATAATGAAGTACATGTTTACTTAGAAGCTTTAAATACTTTAGCAGGTAATGATTACGAAGATTTATTTTTTGAAAATCTGAAAAAATGGAATTCATCTCAAAATCAGCAAAAACTTTTTGAAAAAATTGAGTTATGTTGGATATCCTCTTTCTAATTTATAGCCATCCCAAAACAAACTGTTAAATTGCATAATTGAAATTTCGTCCATCAATAAAATTATGAAAAGTTATTTTCATTGCTTCAAAGTTTTCCTGTTGAATGTTTGTTGTTTCCCCTTTCGCTGTATTCCAAACATGTTCAATCGGATTATGATCTGGTGCATAAGGTGGCATAGTGATCTCTCAAAGATTCCATCTGGGTCAATACAATGAAAATATGGAAACAACAAAAGGATTTTTTAGTTCACCATGGTTTCGATTATTAAAAATTTTTTATCTTGGATTATCGCTTCTATTAGTTTTGTCTTCTCTTAAGTTATTCGATAATGAGTATAGATATCAAGCAATTACATTAAAATCTCCAGCTCAAGAAGGTTGTGTTTTGAGTGAGAAGGATATTCCAAATGAAATAAAGGAAAATGAAAGTTTTATTTTTGAAAGTTTTAATCAACCAAGTATTACCAACAAAATTAGTCTTTATCGAAGTTGGTTTGAAGAAAAATGTCCAAAAGAATTTTCTAAGTTTGTTTCTGAAATTAGTTCTAAAGATGGCCCTATCACTGAATGCTCAATCTTTGGGACTAATTGCTCAGGATATTGGTCTATACGTGAACACACACAAGAAAAAATGGTTATCAATCAATATATTTTGTTCTACGATATCTCTTTTCTCGTTGGTTTTTCAATATTGTTGATCCTTTTAGGATTAAGTTTAAAAATAATTTTGGTTTATATTCTTACTGGAAATTTATTTCTTGAAAAGAACAAATAAAACAACGATCTTATGGCAAGATTATTGGAAAACAAGCTTAGATTTTATACGTCGAAAAATAATCATTTGGAGTTTGTTGGGAATTGGGGCAATTATTGGAATTGTCTCAAATTTGCCATCTCCACAATCAAACAGTAATTCCACGATTAGTTACATTTCAGCCAAACACATTTCCTGAAACTGCATCCACATCCTCAACTCTTCCATAAATTGGTTCCAAGGAAGTCTCCGAAGGGTCACCATCGCCGAATCGGCGTCCACACACAGCTCCCTGAAAGGGGAGTTTTGTGTTATTTGAGTGACTTTTTGGTCGGTGACCGTGACGTTCATGAAGATTTTTTTGATGATACTATCCAAATCCGCCATGCTGTCTATTTTTTGTATGAGTTGAGCAAGATTTGCAAACAGTTCATGGAACTCTTCAAATGTAGCGATTGCTTCCTTTGGGTTGAGGTGTTCAATCTTGAGCTTCGTAATTTGTGCCGACAGTTCCTTTGCCTTTGCAAGGCTCGCCTTCATGTCGGCCTGATATTCCTTCACAAGCACCTTGTCACCCTTTGCTCCTCGCGCAAGTTCCTTCATGTCCTCCATGCGCTCCTCGGCGTGCTGACGTTGCGCGACGAGCGACTTTAACTCCCGTTCCGCTTCCTTGCTTTGCTCGGACAGGATGTGCTGCATCTCGGCGACGTAATGCTTGTAGCCCGCATTGGTGATGAGCGGATGATGTTCCAGAAACTCGTATAAGGCGTCGAGTACCACTTTCGCACGAGTAGACTTGCCATGCATCGGGAAGACGGCCTTGGGTGAATCACAACGAAAATAGTATTTGCCCTTGGTAATGCCCGTTGACATGAACTTTCCGCATCGTCCGCATGTAACAAATTGTTGCATGAGCGCGGCCTTGATCTGTACACGCGGATTGAGAATTTTCTTGAGGTCGATTCCCATTTTCTCGCCCTCGCTCTTGTAGAGTCGCTCGAAGTCGTCGATCGAGACTGCTGGCACGAAGTCGTACTTGTCGAATAGGTTGACGAATTGTTTACTGAACTTCATGGCGCCGACATAGAACGCGTCGTGAAGGATATCCGAGACGAACTTGTCGTCGATGACGAGCTTGCGATGCTTAGTATGCGGCGTCTGGACGGGATAGCCGCGTTCGATGAGGTATGCCGCGATGTCCTTCTGCGGCGTGCCTTCAAGACGAAGGCGGAAGACGTCCTTGATGAGCTCATGGTTCTCGCCGTCGGGAAGAAGGTAATGCGCGGTGCTTCGGTAGTAGCCGTGCTTAACGCGGCCCCCTGCCCACTTACCTTCGGCGGTCTTTCGATGAATCGCGTTCCTGACGTTTTGGGAGTGTTGGTCGCTGTACTGCTTGGCCATGACAAACGTGATACCGAGTAGTATCTTGCCCGACGGTTCATTGGCGAATACGAACCCGTTGGCGAACTTGAGGTCTTTGATGTCGCCTCGGTCGAGCATGTCGATAATCTCGCCCGCTTCCTTCATGTTGCGCGAAAGGCGGTCTGGAGCCCATGCAAGGATGGCATCGAACGTGCCCGCCTTGATGGCGTTTAGCATGGCTCGAAACTTTGGACGACCATCGGAGACCATGGCGGACTCCTCCTCATGGATGAGCTCTGTCCAACGCAACCCGAAGCGGTCGGCGTATTCCTTGCACGAGGCGATTTGGTCGCCGATGGTGCGCTGCTGCTTGTCGGCCGTATCCGTGCTCTTACGGACATACATGACGTATCGAAGGGACTCACCCTTACCCGCAGCATCCGCGACGCCTTGAGCACCAAAACGGGCTTGGAGGCGTGCTACGAGCTCTGCAACGCGTTGTATGTCTGTATTTGGCTGTTCCATAGGATTTTAGGCCATTTTATCACAAAAACGACCATGCGGCCATTGACAAAAGGCTGTTTTGTGGTATATTTTTCAGTCGTTTCTTTCACTTGCAGGCATACCACCTCTCACACATATACCGAGGAGTCATCATGGACATTCAGGAGTTGATTGCGGAAATCGGGAAGGGCGGATGGGTTCTTGGGCGGCAGATGGTCTCCTCGGCTTGCGTTGAGGGCGAGGAGCTCGTCCTTGCATCAGACGGTGGAGACGTGTCTCGACTCATCATGGACGGGAAGAACCGCAGCATCCAGCACGGGAGTCCTGAGGTCGAGGAAATCATCGTCAAGCGGCCGCGCATGGTCAAACAGCAGCGGAAGAAGATCGAAGGCGGCGGGTGGCACGAGGTCGAGAAGGTCGGTGTCCACATGACCCTGACCAATGCGAGTGCGAAGGCCAAGAACGAGCAATGGCGGAAGGACGAGGAGAAACGAAGGCACGAAGAGGCCGCACGACAGCACGCGGAGGCCGTCTCCGCCTTCTTGTCCAAGCAACTCGCACTCGCTGGCAACGGCCATGTGGTTGCCATGACGCAGAACGGCGTGGCACTCGTCATCGAGTTCGAGAACGGCCACAAGCTGTTCATCGACTCGTATGGGCGTGGCGATGGGTACTATTCCTCTGTGCTCGTCGAGGGTGGAGACACTCATACCGACGACTCGGACATGGAAGCGAGCGGTATGGAGTTGATCCACCTCAAGTGACACTCGCGCATCCGCGCGGGGCAAGAGCCACTCGGCTTACGTCTCGTCGGATGCGCTCTTTTTATTTACTGGCATCTGATGAACGTTTCAAAATATCAAAACAACCGCCGCGAGGACGGTCATTTTTCGTACAGGAATGTTCAAATTTTTCTATGCTTCCCAAACAGACATGCACGCGATGTCGTCGAGAACGAACTCCTTTGATTGTTCCTTGAACGTAAGCGGTGCATCGGTCGCGTTAAGCTCATGGCCGAGCTTCACAAGCATATCGAATAGTTTTTCCGTTGAGACGATGTCGAGGGTGCGAGTGGCCAGTTCACCTTCCACGGCATCCAACTGCTTGACGAATAGCTCCATGCGACGCTGCGAGCCCATGCGGAACTTCTCACGTATGGCTTCAAGCTGGATTTGTCGCATGTTACCGAGTTCGTCCTTCAACTCCTTGCTCCACGCGACGAGCGTACCTTTCGAGACGTTAAGGCGCGACGAAATCGACGCAAAGCTCATGCCTTGCGCTCGGAGTTCTACAAATTGATCTTTTACGGATGGGTCTATCACAAAGTGGCTTTGCATATCTCATTATCCCTGCTTCTTTGTGTTCATGCGCTGTTGAGTAGAGAGTATGGCGGTGTTGTGACTCGGCTTCTCGCCCAATGTGACACGCTCGCCACTACTCGTAACGACCGTCCCTGCTGGTTTATCGGCTGGACGTTGCGCTGCTGCGGGCAGATGTTGCACCACATTGATCAAGGCGTCTTTTCGTTCTGTTCCCATAGGTTTATGTTTTGATTGATGCCTCCAATAATACGTCGCATTAGTACGTCACCACAAGGCTCTGGATGCCACGAGGACGCTCCAAAAACCCTGCAACGTCGCGATTCCATCCCATCATAACTGGCATGAGCTCGCGTGCTCGTTCGAGGTAGTTCATGACAGCCTTCCTTGGGCTCACCACAAAAATCACCTAGAACTCTAGGTAATTTTTGTTATCATGTATGAACTATGACATGGCTTCTACTCACACTCGTTGCAACGACTCTCTGGGGGTTCACCAACCTTATCGATTCAGATCTCCTCGAACGTCAGCGACAAGATCCAAATGTCCTCACGTTTGTCACAGGCCTATTTGGCTCGATTCCTGTGTTACTCATTCCCCTCCTCAACATTGCCGCACCCTCACCCCCTATTGTCGTCGCTGCTCTGCTTGGTGGAGCCGTCGGATTGTTCGTCTATTGGCCGTACTACAAAGCTCTCGAAAAAACACATACGGCAAACGTCATCCTGCTATGGAATCTCGCACCCGTTCTTGTTGTCTTTTCTACCTGGCTCTTCCTGGGTGAACAACTCGCTGTCAAGGAATACATCGCCATGATCTTCCTCATTGCAAGTTCATTTTTGACGAGCTACCAACCCACCGGCTCACACCACATCCCGGCTGTTGCCGTAGGATGGATGCTGCTCGCCTCGCTTACAACGGCTATTGAATTTACTCTCTTAGAATACATTTTCAGACACACCTCTATTCTTGATGGGATTGCCTGGGTGTCTGTTGGTGTCCTTATCGCCACAATAACACTTCTTCTTGCTGTCCCACCTGCGCGCCGTCAAATTACAATGGCCCTAAAAAATACTCGCCTACGCAAACGCTTTGTACTGAATGAACTTCTTGATCTTACGGCCAGCCTCCTGCGGATGGGAGCTATTCGATTGGGATCCGCCGGACTCGTGAGCACCGTCAGCGGCCTACAACCACTCATCGTATTGTTATTCAGTCCATTATTCAAAAGCAAACAGACTCCTCCTTCTCGCATTCTCATACTCATTGCCGTAGCCCTCGGGATGGTCGGACTCGGACTGCTTGCATAAAAACCCTCTCTTTTTCCCAAAATAAAAACACCCAGCAAACGCTGGGTGTTTTTATATCTCGATTATATTTCCCGATGAAAAAATTCCTCAATGACTTTCGGAAACGATGTCGCGTGTAAATCCGTCATTTCGATGTGACGTTTATATTCGGATACATCGGCCAAAATTTTTTTAACAGCCTGATCAACGCGTACAGCCGTGTGTGCGCTCAATTGTGTTCCCGCATTCCCTGTATCAATACTGTCCTGTTGCACAAGCGACGTTCCGATCTGAAGCGCTTCGACCTGTTTTGCGACAAGAATTTGATCACCAAAAAAAGGAACGACAACCATTGGAACACCGGACACGAGCGACTCATGAAAACTATTGGAACCACCATGTGTCACAAAAATGGTTGCGTACGCAAGTTCCTCTAATTGATTGGCATGGGCAACAAGCCGCCAGTTTGAGGGGGCTTGTTGTAAAATTGGTTTACCACGTGTCACACACACAACATCGAACTCCGCATCACTCCAGAGTTCTGCAAGCATTTGAAAAAAAGCCAGGAGATTCATTTGAATGTCTTTGTGGTGATTCCAAAGATTATCCATCACCACTGTTCCAAACGATACATAAACGACCGGACGTTTTGTGGCTATGCGTAGATTCGAAGATTTCGTCAAACTTCCAAGAAAAACATACGGAGCATTTGCTCGGCCCTCTTGATAATTTTTTGGAATGAGGGATTCATAGGACCATACAAGATTCACATCACCCGGAAGATGAAATCCATCTGAGATCATTTCGATTTGAGACAAAGAGCGAAGCGTATCTGTCGTGCGCTGCAATTGGTTCCAAGCCTCTTGGTTTTCTGAAAATGCAAACTTGTGTTCAAGATATGTCTGGTTGTCATTTGGTCCAAGAAATGCAGGAATCGAACACCAAACAGTAATACCCTTTTCTTTTCCAACGCAATATCCCTCCAGAGAAAAGAAATCATACACGATCAAATCAGGACGGATGCGGTCCACAACGTTGCGTAAATCTGGAATCAGTTCATTCATGCGCGAAAATGTCCACATGGCTGGATCCGCTGTGTCTAATTCTTGTTTGGCAAGAAGATCAACTTCCCCATCAAAACCAGAAAAATCCGGTTCTATATTTTTCCACCCCGTAATAGCAAGCGAAAAATCATAGACATCTGCATATTGAGAAGCAAGCAACTTCAACACATTGAGGTGGCCGCTAAACGGTGGACTGACGAGAAGAATTCGTTTCATAGTGATATGATGATCTGACTGCCTAAGAGTAACATTCCTATAGATTAAGTTCTATGACGAGCCTTTTCTTTTCTCTTCCCGGCGATCTCACTCTCAAACTCGAAAGTGATTTTTTAGAATCTTTCCACCCGGATGATCTTGTCCTTGCGCAGGCGTATCTTCCAGGTCTTAAGTGTGCTTCAGCACCTATGACACAGGTTGCGGATATCGTATTGACCCATCGTCAAACAAGAAAAACACAGGCACTCGAGGAAACCGGTCGGTACTCTTTCGTGCTTCACGACACATGGACAAATCATGTTTCTCCAGATACGTATTTCCTCCTCTATAGCCTCACACGTCGCGCATGGCTCGATCGTCATCTATTTTCTGTGCATGCTGCATGTGTCGAGGATGACGCAGGAGCTATTTTGCTTGTAGGTCATTCGGGAGTAGGAAAAACCCGCATTGCATTTGAACTCATTCAACAAGGAAAACGCCTCTTCGCTGGAAACAAAACCATTATCGAATGGACATCCCTCCATTCGATGGAAGCCATTGCTGGCACACAAACAATGACGCTTCATGCACAAACAATCCCAGGCACGAACAAAGAAATAGCGTATGGCAATCGCAAGGCATTCATCATGACACAAGAAAAATATTCGAGACGATCACACGTTCCGGTTCGAGCCATTGTGTTCGTGCGCCTAAACGATGGAGTCGAATCAACAGAACATCTATCACCGATGAGCGCACTTCATCGACTCTTTCCATTCTTCCTCGATCTCGTAAACGCGGATGTACTGATTGGAACCGCAGGAAATATTCTCACAGATAAACGTCCTGCAGGGATTGAATCGTTTCTCATTACACAGCTTTGGAACTCCATCCAAACACTTCCTGTTGTGCGCGTCGAAGGCAGCCTCGCCTATCTCTCGCAAACCATTTCAACATTATGAAAAAAACTCCACACATTCTTTTTGGCATTTCTGGAATCGGCTATGGACACACATTTCGTCAACTTCCGCTTGTTGAACATTTCGCCGCCTGTGGTCGTGTCACCATTTTTGCGCATGGGCAAAGCGAGGAATTTTATCGCAAACAATTTCGGCACCGTGCCTCTGTGCATGTGGAACGCATTGAAATCCCCTTCCTCACCGGATCCAAAACAGGTCTGGATTTTTGGAAAGCGGCAAAAGAACCCATCAATCAGTCGAGCACCTACTTGCGCACAAATCTCATGGCCATGAAACGCGCAGAGGAATTTATTGGCAAACCGAATCTTGTGATTACAGATTATGAACCACTCAGCGCACAATACGCTTATCTGTATCAATCCCCACTTGTAACGATCGATCAACAAAGCAAATATCTGATCGGCCAATTTCCAAAAATCCTACACGGGTTAAGCTATCAAGATGAGGTTGCGCGCTTACACATGTTTTTCCCCTATGCCGCAAAACGCATCGCTTGTTCTTTTTTTCATGTCACACGATCCCCTCAGGCTGTTGACGATGTAGAAATTTTTCCTTCCATCATCAAACAAAAGGTACGCGAACTTGCACGATCAAAAAGTCTCAATCCATCGCTTCTTGTTTACATTTCCGCCGCGCGCAAGTTTATTCAATCACAAAAAGAAACCGTACAAGCCTTGCAATCCATTAAAAAAACAGATCTGCATCTTTTTGTACAAGCGTCAGAGGTCACATTCTTCAGACAGCAACGGCAATCCAACTGGCATATCCATCCACATGGTGACAAACAATTTTTACCTCTACTCGCACGCTGTCACGGTATGATTGCTACCGCCGGTCATTCGCTGCTGTCTGAATGTATGTATCTTGGAATCCCCGTCTATGCCATTGCGATTGCGCCGTACGAACAACATATGAATGCGGCCGTCATTCAAAAGGGCGGATTCGGCATATCTGCTCCTGGTCTTACAAAACACGCATTAAAGAACTTTGAAAAACATCTTCCGACATTCGAACAAAATATTCGTCATGATAAAACCATTTTATTACGAGGCTCAGGTCAGGATACAATCATTCCGATTCTGGAAGGAATGATAACGTGAGAATGTTTATTTCATAACCAAACGATGATCTTTAAATCTTAAAAAAATAAAATCACCGATAGCACATCGGTGATTTTATTGACAGATTAAACACGTCTGACTATCTGATTAAAAAAGAAAATATCTTATTCCTTTTCGTCCCACTGTCTGCTCACAAGATCGAAGGCATAGTAACCGTCCCCCGACTAAAAATCGACTCAGACATCAACGATTCGGTCATATCGATAATAGGGATAAGTGATTGTTGTTTCCTGAGACTCTCCCTTTGTCTGCAGGGAGAATGTCTCTTCCACTACGACATGGTCTGCGCCTTCAAAAGTCAGATCTAAGCCATGTCAATAAAAAACCGCTTTCTTCTTTGTATAGATAGAAAGCGGTTCGTGTTGATTATTCCTCCCCCTCTTCTTCAACTTCAGGCGCCGGGGAAGTTTGCGGAGGATTGTTCTGAGCACGCAGCTGTGCCAGCTGCGCCTGAACGTCCTGCAACATATCTTGCGCGCCACGGACGCTCAGGGCGGGACAGAGCTTACCCCAAGCCCAATCCCACGCATATTTCACCAAGGACCACCCTTTGCGAACGAGAGCTGGGAATTCAACGAAGACAAAATCTATGGAACGTTCTGTCCACCGATAAAAGGTGGGTGTGTATTTCTCGAAACCAATGAATAGCAGTGCAATGAGAGTCAAACTGATTTCATACACAGCGTTAAGGAAACGCTGGAGTGGTTTGATCGTCTTGGCCAGCAACCACAAGACCAGAAGAAAACCCGTAGTCGCTAAGACGAGGCAAATACCGCCAAGAAGGAGAGCTCCAATGGCCTTAAGAAAGCCAAGAATATCCAGCATCCGTTCTTCCCACTTGCGTTCTGTCGCTTCGCGTTCTCTTTCCAACTCTTCCAGACGTTTGCGCTCCTCCTCTGCTCTGAGACGAGCAGCTTCGGTTGGATTTTCCTGTTCCCACTTTCGATGAGTTTCAATAATCTTCTGTCTTTCCAAACGTAACTGTTGCTCGGTACGCACTCGATCTAAATGCCAATCAACCACAGACGCTTTTACCTTAAGAGGCGCTTCAATAACCACGGTCGTTGCGACCGTCTTGGCGCCATTAGCTATGTCTCTGTAGTAACCATAATCGAGAGCCACCCAGAGACCAAAGAATAGAGCAAACAGTCCAGATCCAGTCAACAGAAGCTTCAGGATCTGTGGAATACGAGAAATCCCCTTCGCAACCAGATCCGTATTATCGTCTAACCACTCCTTCAGCCTGTTAAACGACCAGCGAAGCGGGAAGGTGACGATCAAGAAGAAAGGAATGATCACTTTCTTCAAAGACCAGGCACAAAAGGCTCTCCGCCATTTGAAGAGCGGATAATAGACCATCATGCCCGCAAGAACACGATGCCACGTAGGACACCTACGAGCTTGGAGATTGACGAGCTCCTTAAGGTGCTTCTCCGCCATCTGCAAACTTTGTTCTTTGGTTTCAATCCAACGAAAGATCCAATCTTGTCTGTTTGTGATGAACATCTCCGTATTTGCCCTGATCACGAAATCGGTCGGATCGAACTGCTGCACTCGCACATCCGGTCTTTTCATGTTTTTTACCCTCCAAAGAACGACGTTCTCTTCTCCAGAATCCAAAATTCCGAAGGTCCTCTTTTACCAAAAATAATCATTTCTGTCAATAAGAGTTGACAGAAATGATTATTTCGGCTGGAGGTGTTGGCAGAAATGGCCAGAATTGTTCCTCATCGCTATCTTTTCGATCCTCGTCAGGAAATTTCAAAATCAGGCCTGATGGAGAAACAGGTGCTTCCCAAAACCCTTCCCGTTCGAATCCCTGTCCTCAAAACAAAAGAACTCACCGATAAGGTGAGTTCTTTTGTTGGTTCCCGGACAGGGATTCGAACCCCGATTAACTGGACCAGAACCAGTCGTCCTGCCGTTAGACGATCCGGGAGCGTAGTGAGCGCAGAAACAAGATCAGATCTTGTTTCTGCCGAACGGAGCGACCGGATGCGGTTTCTACCGCCTCCGGGAGCGTAGTAAACGAAATAATCAAACGGAGTTTGAACATTTCCAAACTTAGCGACCGGAATCTGACACCTAGTCAGATCCGGGATGTAAGCTCATGTTGCGAAAGCTCACTAAATGTATCTTTGACCACGAAATAGTACCTAATCTCTCTTTTTCTTTCAAGAGAGGAAACTTCTTCTTTTTGACAAATAAACAGAAAAAAATTACTGTCTTTCAAGATCTTAAACCACTATAAGGAGGTATCGATGTCTGAAACCGGACCAACGTACAAGGGGCATGCGCATATCACCACCCCCAATGGAAATAGGAATGCACGCAGAGTAGACATGGTGGAAATCGACGGAGGAAAACATCGTCTAACCATCCATGGGGTGGGAGAAGCAGAAATTCATGTGCAACAAGGCCGCTTTGAAAATGAACCTTGGGCAACCAATGGACAATCCGGTCATCCTGAAATCCACCGAATCGGTGGAGTCGCAGAACAAACAAATGGCCAGATAAAGGGTCGTTTCAAAATAACCCGTGACGGAAAACAAACTTCTGATGGGGAGTTCAACGTAAGACAGCAGAAAAAACCTTAAGAACAGAGATCTCTCTCAGACCCGCTGTACACCAGCGGGTTTTTCTTTCTCTAAATGAGACCTCCTCCGAATTCTTGTACAAGACTCTGTATCGTTTCATCCTGTTCGGGCTTATTCTTTGACTGAATGGCTCTCACACGCAATCGCTTACCTAAAACCTGTTCAAGTACCCCCTCAATCACAAGACGATTTTTTTCTTGATTCACGGTTTGAACATATAAATCGTATTCGAATCCCAATTCCACATGATCGCCGTCAAGCCCGGTAATTTCACAAGATTGCATCATCAACGGCAAGGAAGCGTTACAAGCTTTGATTTGCTCATACACCTCAGGCCACTTCTGTTTCACTTGATCCAAACTCAACACAGGAACCGTATCAAAAACTGTTTTTACCACTTCTGAAACAACAGCTTCTTCTATTTTTGGTGGAAGAGGTGCTTCAGGTGGTACTTCAATAGAGACGGTTTTATCTTGAGATTTAGAAATCACCGGGCTTGAATCAACCCCCTGTTGGTGAAAATTCAACCCACAAATTTTAAGGATGGCTAACTCAATAGGAAGCTGAGGGATCTGTTCTCGTCCACATTCTTTTTGAGCTCTTAATAACTGTTCAAGTGCGTGTTGAAAAAAAGGAATGTGATCAGACATTGGGGCGACAGAAACCGTCTCCAACAGACGATCTCGAAACCATCCAATGATATCGGAAATAAAATAATCCAAATCAACGCCTTGTTCGAGATAGGTATTTAACAACAGAATCGCCTGAGCTGCCTGTTTGTCTTGGAGGGCATGTGTAAACGATTCTACCAATACTCGCTGAGTCGCAGGCAACACTAAACGCGCTTGATCTAGGGTGATCTGTTTGTCGCCCAACGCCAATACTTGGCCGAGTAAACTTTCCGCATCGCGCGCACATCCGCCACTATGACGGGCAATTTCTTCAAGAACCTCTACGTCTACTTCCACGTTTTCTTCTTTAACAATCCCCTGCATTCGTTTCACCAGTTCCTGGGAGCTCAGACGCTTGAAATCAAAACGCTGACATCGGCTAATAATGGTTTCTGGAACTTTGTGAATTTCGGTAGTGGCCAAAAGAAACAAGACGTGTTCAGGAGGTTCTTCAAGCGTTTTAAGTAAAGCATTAAACGCAGAAGACGAAAGCATGTGTGCCTCGTCAATAATGTACACTTTTTTCTTTAGCTGATTTGGAACAAACCGAACGGATTGAATGATGTTTTCGCGGACATTGTCGACATCTGTATGAGAAGCCGCATCAATTTCGTAAATATCCAACGTATGTCCCTCAATAATCGCAAGACAGGCAGAACAGGCGTTACACGGTTCGTTTGTTTGAGGAGCCTCACAATTGACGAGCTTCGCAATCAAGCGCGCCATCGTTGTTTTTCCTACTCCCCGAGGACCTGTAAAAAGATAGGCATGAGCTAAAGATCCGAAAGCGTATTGATTTTGAATGGTCAAAACAACATGCTCCTGTCCGCTTACCTGTTCAAACGTAGATGGTCGATAAACACGATAAAGCACTTTTGCCATAAATAAAAAAGGGGCAGCTTTATGAATTTAAGCGTTCGACCGCCGCCCAAACAGAGGTTCCACCCGCAGGAAGGAGGATCACGACCTCATCGCCAGGAATTATTTTAAAATAAGAAACACTGGCTGCCAGTACTTTATACACGCAGTCGCCACAGACAACAACGGGACTTTGTGTGGATGAATCTTGTGAGAGCACTCCAACAAACCGACGACGCTCAACAGGCCCTATTTGCTTGAAAATATGAGTTCCATCCGGCTGAATGATCAGCTTAAGCATGTCTCCCTCAACCAGCTTGGACTTAGAGGCGTAATTTTCTGAAACAAGATATCGGATCCCATCTCCTCCAACCATTCCCTGGCCGTCAAAAACCCCCTCGATCACCCGCGAGCCCGTAGCCGATTCTAAGTCAGCCTCCGTCGTTTTTTTACGAGAAACAAAATCTACCAATTGCCGGGTTGCTTTGGTCGTATCGCCCTCTTCTAATAACTGGATCACGTGATTGAGGCTGTCTCTGGTATGTTTGAGCATCTGCAAAGCCAGTCGATTACGAGTATCTGCATGTTCACGTTTATTGGCATGAACTTCAACATCGGGCTCGCAATCAAAAAGAGTTTCGTCAATGTCGTATTCCTGCATCATAAATAAAATATGTTGAGAGATTTCTTCAAAACTCGATGAGATTGCCTTGAACGGGGAAACCCGTCCGAACGGACATAAGGCCGGGCGGGTTGGCGACAGAGCTGTATTCACATACAGTGACCCTTCGATAGACTCAGGGTCAGTCTGAGCTTGCCGAAGACTGACGAGCCAATGGGGCCCCGTGAAAGGTAAGATCGCGAGTTTTGAAGAAATCTCCTATAAACGCCCTGAACCATCTAATTGAGTGCGCTCCATAATTTCGGCTTCCACCAGCGCACGATCTCTTCCGTACTTTAGACGCGATAGCTGTTTGATGGCTGAGGCCAACTCTGTGTCGCCTTTTGGCGGAGGGGTAAAGTTCAAGGTAAACGGTTTCTGTTGGGCATTATCAACGATCATTTTTACGTACCAGGTAAATTTGTCTGAATTGATAAGATCGTATCCAGAAAACTCGGGGGAATAAATTTTCCCTAAGGTTTCTACGTCCTCAGGACCGATACGGGCCACAAAGTTTGTTCCCACGTTTCCAAACACCGCTTCGCGAATTTTCGTATCGTTATTTTTTACCAGCTGCCCGATGTATTGATGGGCGATAATCAAATTCAAACGATATTTACGCGCTTCAGACAAAATGGTTGCGATGGAATCCGTAATAAAATTTTGGAACTCGTCAATATACAGATAAAAATCATGGCGTTGATCTTCTGGAATATCCGCACGCGTCAAAGCGGCCATCTGCAGCTTGGACACGATAACCAAACCTAATAGTTCCGCATTTACATCTCCTGTTTTTCCCTTGGAAAGGTTAACGAGCAAAATTTTCTTCTGGTCCATCACTTCACGAAAACTGAAGCTGGACTTTGATTGGCCGATAATATTGCGCATCATCTCGTTTTCCACGAAACGTCCTACTTTAGAAACGAGATATCCCATCATTTCTGATTTATGATAGTCGCTGGTGTTATCAATTTCATCCTCCCAAAAGCTTCGAACGACAGGATCTTTCAATTTTGCCCGCCACTTATCTTGAAATTTTTTATCTGTGACCATGCGGGGGATCTCTGCAATCGTCCCTGGATTTTCAAAGTCGGACATCAGAGTCAGCATGAAATTGCGCATCTGGTGCTCGAACATCGGACCAATCATTTCCGGTGGAAACAATTTATAAAAAACAGAAATCATTTCTTGAACCGCAAAATCCTTCATGGTCTCTGTGGGGGCTTCAAGCATGTTAAGACCCATCGGTCGTTCCAGATCGGAAGGATCAAACAAAATAACGTCATCCACCCGCTCTTTTGGAATATTCCTTAAAATCAACTCCACCAAATCTCCATGAGGCTCTACCACGGCCACGCCGTGTCCTGCCTGAATGTCCTGAATCGCAAGCCTGGCAATCAGCTGAGATTTACCAGAACCCGACTTTCCGACGATGTACATGTGACGAGTACGATCAATCGCGTTCATCCAAATAGGAGTTTTAATACCGCGAAACATGTTGTAACCCAACTCAATATCCCCTTCCTCTGGTCCGGGAATCCCTGATGGTGCGGGACCTTTTCGAGATCCTAACCATTTGATATTAGGAGTCTCTGTCCAAGGCAAAGGAAGGTGCCATAAACTCGCCATTTCTTCTGCGTTGAGAACGATCGTTCGCTGCTCATCGAAAGCTCGATAAATAAAATCTTTAATTAAACGCGTTTTGCGATGAGGAAGTGATTTTACAAACGAATTGCCATACTCATAAATATTGTATTGAGCAAACACGTTGAGCATGTTTTGCAAAAGAGTTTGTGCAGAAGCAGCTGACTTCGAACAAGTCACTAACCGAATACACACATCCATTCCGGCTTTACTCGCCTTTTCTTCCAACCCTTTGACTACCTGTTCTTCTAAAGGAGAAAGACGATAATCTTTCTGCGGTTCTTGAGACTTATTGGGACTGCTCAAGCCGGACAACTCCATCCAGCTACTGCTCTTGCCTTTCTTTTTTCCACGAAGAGCCTCTTCAAGCTTCATTCCCTGTTGCATGTTTGAAGCGATTTTTATTCCTCTGTTTCTCCATTTTGCTTGAGAAGACCGAACAAGAAATTGAAAGGCGGCTCCGTCTCCGTCAGGAATTTTTGATAATACGTTTGTGATCGTATTTAAAGGATCTTTCTCTAATTGTGTATAGGTTTTAATCGGAAAGGAACTGATACGGCGCAACACGAGGTGGCTTCCTAAAATGACACCGTCCGGTTTAAAAATATTGTAATCTTCGACTTCTTCTGTAAACGAATCAGGATAAGCAGCCGATAATTGCTGTTCCAAAAAATCACGCAATTCGACAGGAACGGTAACAAAAAATTTGATCAATTTCTTCTCAACGACAATCTCAAAAGAAAACTCGTCATGACGTCCAAACAGCCACGATTTAAAACCATGATGCACCGTTAAACCTCCAAGAGAGGAAAAAAAAGATTCCGCAGCAGCAATCGCTTCTTTGACCTGATCCTTAGAAGGACCTTTCTCACTTTCTTCTTCGCGCCTGAATTTTGGCAACGTAATCAGCAGTGTGACACGATGAAACGTAGCCTGTCTGGCCAGCGAAAGACGTCTGATAAAAAACCTCAATACGTACAATAGACAAAACAAAAAAACCAACAGCAACGACCCCCACAAGATAAACGGCGGGATGGAAAAATCTGCCGACGCTGTTACGGTTTTAATCAATTGAGGATCTGTTTCTAAGCCGAATTGTAATAAGGAAATCACATGGTTTCTTTTTGTTTTTGTTTTTGCTCTTCTTCTGCAACCATCAAAATTTTATCTGTTTTTATTTTCGCCGCCTGTTCAAGAAAAAATCGATTCACGCCAGGAATCACCTTTAACCACGCACGGATCAGTTGAAAAATTTTCTTTGCATTGATTTTCAACGATCCGGCGAGTTGTCGAATGCGTGAACGCGTTTCTTCTCCTTTCAAACGGAACTCGGCTTGTTTTTTCGGAGGAAGAGATAAATATAATTCTTTTAGATCCTCTTCTAAAATATCCTCAATTTCCTCTTCCAAACGATCTTCTTGAATTTTTTTCTTGGCAACCGTTTTGCGAGTCGTTGAAAGACGGCCTGGCAATGAGGCTTCTTTTTGTACGATCTCTCTTTCCCCTTCTAAAAAATGCTCGGGTTGTTCTTGCTTGGTCTCAACGGCGGAGGGAAGTTCCGAAACCGTTTCCAATGTAGAAGGAACGGGTGACGCTTCACGCGTCTCAACACGGCCTCTCTTTTTTTTGGATGACTCCGGATCAATAAATCGTGCATCTTTAGGCATATCATCGATTATTTTACCACAATAAAGAAAAACCGCATAAGTATGCAACTTATGCGGTTTGCGTTCTCTCTGAAGATCAAGAGATCTGACCAACTGTCTGGTTTCTCTGAAATCCAGTAACTGGCGCATCGATCTCCTGCAACTGACGATTGGTCTGTTCGAGGGCCGAACATTTCACCTGAATCTGCGAAAGCAGACCTGTAAACAGATCGGAAAGCCCTTCCAATCCTTGGCCATCTTCGCTGGCAGCGAGAAGCTTGGCTTCGGCCGCGTTGAGAAAATCATGACAGGACTGGATATTTTTGCCGTTGAGAACCATCTGCTGCTCCAGAGCCTTCAGGCTTTCACGCACGACATCGGCATTGCCAAGAGTTTTGACCCTTTCAATTTTCTGCTGCAATCGCTGTTTCTGCTCATGGAGTGTTGGCAGAAAGTGTGCGACGATCTCGCCCACCTTGCTTCGAAGATCGATGCGATCTAGAGAAGGAACGAGCTCAAGGATCCGATCAGCCTGAGCCATGCGATCCTCGGAAACAAGCTGTCGCCGGTCGAATTTCTTAAATCGAGAAAAGAATTTCGATCCTAGAGTAGAAAAGATCTTCCATCCCCAGAGCCACCCATCCAACACCTTTCCCAGGATGCTTTTTATGAAATACAAGGAAAAGGAAGAAGCGAGCAGTACGGCCAGGGTACTAAAATAAGGAATAGACCTTCCAATGTCGTCAGCCTCAATCCATCCCGCGATGAAGCAAATGATAGTGCTAATAACACTGACAATCGTCGCAAAAATCAACTTACCCGGCGTCTGTTGATAAGACTCACATAGATCTATGAGCTTATAAGAAAACCAGAAAAACGCCACGACGGCAAACGCCAGAATTGAATAAGACTCAGATAAAATGGACAACATCGCTCGTCTCCTTTCTCTATCCTTATTGTTCTCTGTTTAATTCAAAATGAACGGAAATCAGAACGGAAAAATCTATCAGAAAAAAACAATTCTGTCAATATTTATTGACAGAATTCCTAATAAAAACAGCAAAATATTAATTTTTCTTCACTTTTGTTCCCTCTGGCGTATCTTCAATGAAATATCCCCGTTGTTCTATTTCCTGACGGAGAAGATCTGACTTCGCCCAGTCTTTCGCAAGACGTGCCTGTTCTCGTTCATTTACTAATTGTTGTATTTCTAAAGGAACTTGAAGAGGTTGAGCGATGAATTCCTCTAAACGTAACCCCAGAATCTTATCCATCCACAAAAGCGAGTAGGCCTTAGCAGAAGAAGGTAATGGAGCGTTTACCATCTCCCAGACAATCGCCAGAGCCTGGGGGGTATTGAGATCGTCATTCAATGCTTCTAAAAAATTCTGTTCCATTTCTGCACATCCGATGTCTGGGTGATCCCAGTCTCGTACGGTTTCGCGAAGTTTAAGGAGAGCATTTTTGGCAGCTTCGAGACCCTCGAACGTAAAGTTTAATTTGGACCGATAATGTGCTCCCAACACAAAGTAACGGTAGACAAGAGGATCAAAGCCTCTTTGGCGTAAATCTTCCACGGTATAAAGATTACCCAAAGATTTGGACATCTTTCCGTCATTGACCGTAAGAAACTCGCTATGCATCCAGACGTTGGCCTCTAAAACTCCTTCTGCACCCTGTGTCTGAGCGATCTCGTTTTCGTGGTGGACGGCGATATGATCCACGCCGCCTGTATGAATATCAAAAGGAACATCCAGATACCTCATGGACATAGCCGAACATTCCAAATGCCATCCGGGAAACCCTATCCCCCATGGGGAATCCCATTCCATGTCGCGAGAACTGTTTTGAGGAGAAAATTTCCAAAGGGCAAAATCCGTTGCATTCCTTTTTTCCCCCATCTCTACACGTGCCCCCGCTTTTTTCTCTTCGCTCTTCTGGCCCGAAAGTCGTCCATACTGTTGGAGTTTGGAGGTATCAAAATAAATGCCATCGGATGTTTTATACGTAAAGCCGTTTTTTTCTAATCGGCGAACCATTTGGATCTGTTCAGGAATATGATCCGTCGCCTTTGGATAAAGATGGGCTGGTTTAATGTTGAGCTGTTGCAAATCCTCCATGAAGGCTTGCGTATAAAACAAGGCGATCTCCTGCGCTGTTTTTCCTTCGCGTCGCATTGCCACCAACATTTTATCTTCCCCGTCATCCACATCTCCTGTCAGATGGCCGACGTCGGTAATATTCATGACCATCTTTACCTCATACCCATTAAGTTCAAGCGTTCGGCGCAAAATATCGGCAAACAAAAAACTGCGCATGTTTCCGATATGGGCAAACCAATACACCGTAGGACCACAGCTATACATCCCGACTTTTCCTTCGTGAATAGCCGTAAATTCCTCTTTTTGACGAGTTAAGGTGTTATAAAAATGGATCATAAATACAAATGATATATCGCTTAAAAATACAAAAGTAAAAACCAATTTTATCCCCTCACGGCACAACGAACACCGATGATTCCACCACCAAAGATCGGATTGCGTTGTAACAAACTAATCTGTCGACCGTGCTGATACGAGCCCGCGTACAGGACACCGCGGGAAGCAGGAAAGTAGGCACCTGTGAGATAGGTACTAATGTCGTACTCTCTATTATTGCCTTGATAGTGATCTATAGGTTTATCTGTCTCCTGCAGATGGCTCATGAACATCACCAACCACTCCTCTGGACTCATACCAGACTCGCCGTAATAGGGGGAGGCAGAGTTTTGTGATGCGACAAGCTCACGAGCAAGATACTCCTTGGGTGTTTTATCTGTTTCTAAGTCTAGACGCGGAAACTGCTCTCCTTGGATTTCACGTTCACCGATTCTGGGAATTGCCTTGAATCCTTTCCCGTCCTTGTCTGTCTGCAGGAATAACATACGCCATCCAAGCATTGGATCTCGGTCAGTTTTTTGCCTTTCAAGAATCCGTGCTTTGGTCACCCCGTTGTGGTGCTCCTTGTCAAAGATCTGTGGGTCATATACCAAGGTACCGTTAACGTCTGCTCCTGTTGTGTACTCTTTGTCCACCCATAAAGGATCCCAGGTGGGTTCGTCTGAGGCATCTTCTTTTGTAGGATCAAGACGACCAAACTCCGGATGATCTTTCTTGTACTCCAACAAATACGCTCTGAACTTCTCAATCATCTGATCCAGACTCATTCCAAAAGGAACCAGAAGGAACTTAGTGAATCCCTGATCGGCTTTGGTGAGAAAAAGTTCTTTTTGCTCTGCAAAGCGATGAATGATGGTTTCGTATGACGGAATGGAGTGTTCATTGCCATGGATATCTCTCATAAAAGAAACTTCTTGTTCTTGTCCTGTCTCATTGGTAGAAGTTTTTGTTTCAATCAGTCCTGTACGCTTGAGTAACGTCACTTGGCTCTCATACTGGGCTCTTAGGTCATAGAGATGTTCTGCTTCTAGCGTATTGACTCTCTCCTGAAGCTCACGAGTCTGAGTTTCAAGAGCTTGTTTGAGATCTTGGGCTTTTTGTATCTCAGCAGGGGTACCGGAAGAGATTGCTGCTGCATAAGCTGCGTCAAAATCTGTCTTGAGAGAACGGATGGTCTCAAGGGAAGATTTGAGGTTGGTGCATAGGGGGGAGAAGTTGATCATAAAAGATGAGGGAATGGTAGCATAGAAGGAAAAAAGGAGGGAAATAAAAATCACCGAATTATTTTATTCGGTGACAAGATTTACTCAAGGCGATACCTCAAGGAAAGGCTCAATATATTTCCTACGCCTCACACGACTAAGCTTTCCTATTGCCCTAAGTTCAATTTGTCGAATACGTTCGCGCGTCAGAGAAAATCTGTCACCAACCTCTTCGAGAGTCTGTTCAGATTCGTCAAACCCATAAAGGAGCCTGATAACTTTTTCTTCCAAGGGAGTGAGCGTGCCAAGAACGATCGAAAATTGTTCTTGCAATTCTTTTCTGAAAAAAAGGTCATCAGGAAGATTTTGTTGTTCTGTTAATTCACTAGAGACGAATCTCGCTGCCTCTTCCCAGGAAATTTCCCTGATGACCAGATTTGTCCCTGTTTTATTATATAAATGAAGAGGAAACAGCTCATCGCATGAAAGAGCCAGGACAGCAGAAAGGTCCTTGCAAAGTTTCAAATAAGAACCATCTTTTCGCAAAGGACTGATCTTCAAACTAAGGAGAGCACCGACTCTGGTCTGACTAAGGCCGAAATGTCGACAGAACGTGCTAATAGTTTTCCATGAACCCGAATCAAAGATGGCGCGATAGAGGATGTTATTTTTCACTTTCATCTCGACTCGTAGATCCTTTTGTATCCCTGGCATGGTTCCTCACATGTACGAAAAAACCGTTTCTCAACCGTAACCCCCAAGGCAGGTTGTCAATATTTGATACTTTTGTCAATCAAAAAAGCACTCATTGTGCTATTTTTTGATCAAGAAGATCTGTTTGAACATCAAACAGAAATGATGCAAGCCGTTATCTTCTATTCTGCAAACACGTAAGAGGATTGGGAAAGATCCAGGTACTCAGGCATGTCCGATTTTACAAAACCCAACATTTTTACTGAGGAAGCGACATGCTGAAGGGATTGTGCCTTTCGACTTTGAATTTCAATTTTCTCATTTAACGCAGAAAGCTGATCGACGGTCGTCTCTAAATCACGGATTTGATACCCCTTGGAAATGCTCGCGTTGACTTGAATAATATATCCAACGACCAAACACAAGATAAGAGCCAAAGAAATAATATTCAATGCAACCACATGACTGGCAGTCCAAGCACGCAAGGAAAAACGTTCAGAGGAAGCATGCTCAGAAAGAGACATTGATTGTGAAGCAACGGGGAAGCTCATAGACAGGGGTGGGGGTGTCTAGAATAGAGTTAAATTTTTTCTGCAACGCGTAATTTTGCGCTTCTGGATCGAGGGTTTTCAAACTGTTCCTGTTGTGTTGGCACAACAGGTCGCTTTGTCAGCACCTTCAGATCCGGATGCGTCTTAAAAAACTGTTTGACGATACGATCCTCAAGAGAATGAAAGCTGATGATGGCCAAACGACCACCGGAAGCAAGAAGTTTTACACACTCTGGGAGCGTACGTTGAAGTTCTCCAAGTTCATCGTTTACGGCAATTCTCAATGCTTGAAACACCTGTGTCGCTGGATGAATCTTTCCGTGTTGATGCACGGTGCGTGCAATCAACTCAGCAAGCTCATGGGTGCGAACAAGAGGTGTTTGTGCTCGAGAAGCCGTGATTGTTTGAGCAATCAGACGCGCTTGACGTTCCTCACCATACTGTCGAAAGATTCTCGCAAGTTCATCCTCTGACCAGCTGTTAATAATCTCTTCAGCCGTCAGTGATTGAGTACGGTCATAGCGCATGTCCAAAGGGCCGTCAGACTTAAAGGAGAAACCTCGTTCTGGATCATCCACGTGAACTGAGGAAAAACCTAGGTCTAACAAAATTCCATGAACCTGGCCAAAACCGTGCGCTTGTGCGTGAACAGTCATATTGGCGTAGCTGTCGCATACCAAAACGACAGCTTCCTTAAATTCAGATAAGCGCTTTTTCGCTCGTTCCAAATTTGTGGCATCACGATCGATACCTAGCAGACGGCCGCCAGGAAGGACATGCGACAATAAGGTCGCCGCATGCCCTCCCAGCCCCACAGTGCCGTCTATAAAAAAATGATTCGGCTCCGGTCTGAGGTAGTTGCTCACCTCAGTAAGAAGGACGGGTTTGTGTTCCATAAAATCCTCCTCCTATCAAATCCCTAAACAAAACATTTAAGAGTTTGGTTGCCGAAGATTGAAGTGCCCTTCAGGGAAAAGGTTCAACTAAACCCCTCAATAGCACTCCAAACTTCGACATCCAAATGATGAAAAGACTCTAAATACCTAACTGCCCCAACTGTTCTGCGACTGCGTCTGCATCGCTTTCAACTTTTTTCTTATAAACCTCCCATTTTTCTTCATCCCAAATCTCAAGCCGATTATAAAGGCCGGCAATAATGGTCGTTTTCTGAAGATTCGCGTATTGACGCAAGTATTCTGGCAACACGACCCTCCCCTGTCTGTCCAACTCAACGTCCATAGCACCCGCAAGCATGAGTCGGGCGAAGGCGCGCGAATTGGATTGTCCCAGGGGCAAACTAGCAAGCTTTTCTGCAAGCTTGCCCCACTCCTCCTTGGGAAACAGAAAGAGGGACGTGTCTAAACCTCGCGTCACAACAGCCCCCGTCGCGAGGTCGTTGCGAAACTTTGAAGGAATCGCTAGACGCCCTTTTTCATCGATTGAATGTTTATACTCGCCTATAAACACAGGAAGCTGGTGAAAGTGGATTAAATAAAAGTGAGCATCAATCAGCAACTGCCGATCAATCCCCACTTATTTCCACCTACCACCATTATATTCCACCACCTGACACGGGTCAACCAAAACAAACCATCACCAACCATCAAAAAAAATCCCTTATATAGGGATTTTTTACATGAATGATTTAGTTGTGGATAACCTAAGGATTCAACGCTTCAAAAATTTCTTATTCTTTTTCCTGTTCCTGAATTTCTTTTTTTCCTTGATATCTACCTATTCCGTAACCACCTAACGTGGTGACGATGGCTTGTAATAATTGAGAAAAATATTCTGGTTTATACTTAAGAACAATCCAACAAAGGATAATTATTGCTACGGCTCCAACATAAAGAAAGTGAAGCTTGTTGGTTCTATCTATTTTTGCAAGTTCAAAAAATTCTTTTTTATCTTCACGAATATATTCCTGGACCCTAGAACGCTGGTCTATCAATTTCGTTACTTGATCTGTGGTCAACTTGGGACTATGACTCGTCTCTGATAATTGTGTTAAAAGCATCTGTAAATCCTCTCGTCTTGTTTCTTTTGTCGTTGAAGATGCCGTAACGTGAGCAGGTGTTTCATCAGACATAACGTTCAACAACAGATGAATGATTCAATAAAAAAACGAAGAGAGACTTTTTAGGATGTAAGGTTAATTCATGAGAAGCAAGAAACTGGACATCTTCTTCCAATTCTTTGGAGAGTACTATTCGTAACAACTCAACAGCATTTTCTTTTGAAATAGTTCCTTTTTCAACCGCCTCAATAACCAAATCGATCTTTCTATCAATTTCGTCATTATAAATACGGCTATCTTTTTTAAAAAAATTATAGTGCTTATCAAAAAAAACTTTTCCCATATCATGTATCATTTTTTACTCTTTTTACCATAACAACTTTGCGAAAAAAAACAAGCAACAAAAATATTTTAATATCTCATTGATTATTCAATATCTCATTCAGTACACTCGAATAAATCGTTTGGATGCGTTGCCGAGCATCATCATTGTCAAGAAGATCTCTTGTGCATTTCATCACCGCATCGATGACATCTGATTGTCCGTTCAAATTTGTCCAAAACAAACGATAATCTTTAATCTTAGGCGGATGGCCATACAACGTTTTTTGAATAGCACTGTAGGTTCGCATGATTTGAGAATCTTCATTATTCGGATATACGGGAAAAGAAAGGTTCAACATCATTTCCACATTCCCGTTCATGACTGAGTAACTCTGCAAATCTTCCACAATTTTTGCGGCAGACATAAATTGCCAAACACGATTCCCTTGTTGCGCTTCTTCGATTGAATAAGGTGAGAGAGCAATATACTGAGGATGAGCATTCCGATCATAAAACAAATGCGTTGCCCAACCTTTTTCAAAATCTGACAACCCAGGAGTAAAAGGATCTCTTGGGCTGTTACCTCCATGAGTAAGTGAACGATCAATCTTTGTCAGATATCTCGAATCAGGATAAACCGCTCCTGCATAATAAGCTGCGTCATCTTGCACATTTAGAACTTCTTTTAAATCCTGAGCAAAACGAACATGGGTTAACTCCATGGCCATATCATTTTTATTTTTTATTCCTCCAATAGTTTTCTTACATCTTCCTCGGTCACGGCGGTAAAACCATCCTTACCTCCAAAGAGGCTGTCAAACAGCTTTTTTTTCTTTTCCTGGAGAGCCAGGACTTTTTCTTCGATCGTACCTTTCGCAATCATTTTATAAACGAATACGTTTTTCGTTTGTCCGATGCGATGCGCGCGATCGACTGCCTGACATTCAACCGCTGGATTCCACCAAGGATCAAGAACAAAACAGTAATCCGCTTCAATCAAGTTCAGGCCGACGCCACCGGCCTTCAGGCTAATCAGAAAAACCGGCGGTCCTTTGGAATCACGAAATTGTCGTACGATCTCTTGTCGATTTCTAGTGGAACCATCCAGATAGGCATAGGGGATCTTTTCAGCATCCAACCGTTTTTTTACAAAAGCGAGAAACGAAGTGAACTGGCTAAAAACCAAGGCTTTATGTCCGCCTTGCGACAACTCGGAAAGTTCCCAAGCAAGACGTTCCAGTTTTTCCACAGGAATAGATCGGTGGGAAGAACCGACAAGTCCTGGATGCAGGGCGATCTGACGCAGACGAGTCAGGGACTTGAGAATTTGAAAACGATTCTTTTGCATGCCTCCTTCTGACAAAAGCCCAAGCACGTTTTGACGCTCCCTCTGCAAATGGAGGTCATAAATGTTTTTATGGGCATCAGAAAGTTCAATGGAAAGAATCTGTTCCGTTTTGGGCGGCAAATCCTGTTCCACATGTTCTTTGGTTCGGCGCAAAAAAAATGGTGCGACTTTTTTGCGAAGGCACTCCATGGATGCGGCAGAAATTTCGGGCTGTTCCGCCGGAAGAGGATACGTTTGCTTAAAATAGTCTGGCGGACCCAATAGACCGGGAGCCGCGACCGAACAAATGGACCAAAATTCAAAGAGATTATTTTCAAGCGGTGTTCCAGTCAGAGCGATGCGCCTCTTAGCGTTTAACCGCCGTACGAGATTATACAGTTTGGACTGGTGATTTTTAATCCATTGCGCTTCATCCAGGACAACAAGTTCGAAAGGAATGTTCTCCAAGCGATTAAAGTCGCGTATGAGAAGCGCATAGGACGTTACCAGCACGTCGCAAGACGGCAGCTGCGCATACTGCTGTTCGCGCGACCCGCGTCGAAAGATTACGCGGCGTATAGAAGGAGCAAATCGTTCAAACTCCTGATCCCATGTGTCAACGACGCTCGTCGGGGTGATGATGAGAAAAGGGGGTCCTGCCTTTATTCTTTTCATCTTTCCTTCCTCAATAATTTTTCCTAAAAGAGCAATAGTTTGGACGGTTTTTCCCAATCCCATATCATCGGCAAGCACGCCTCCCAACCGGCGATCATACAAAAATTTGAGCCAGGCATAGCCTTCTTCCTGATAAGGACGTAAAGATGCGAGAAGAGAAATGGGAGGAGTTTCCCGTTGAATGGAAAAAGAGGAGAGCCGACGCAAGTCTTCTACGGCTTGCGTCCAAGTATCCGCCTGCTCTTGCACAATGCCCGTGGCTTCTAATGTTTCCCACCATCCGACCTGAAAACGCGACATTTGCCATCCACCTTCCGTTGGCTTGAGCTCGCGAGCTTGTCGAATAAGTTCACGCAAACGATCGAAAGAGGGCTGACGCAGAGAAAAATACGTGCCGTTTTCCAAGAGTAATTCATCTTCTTCGCGGGATAATGCGGCAAAGAGCGGAGCAAACGCAACAGTAGCACCTCCTACTGACACATTCACTTGCAAATCAAACCAGTCTGAATCGTCTTGAGAAGCATCAACGCAAAACGCGACCACAGGCTCAGCTTCTGACTTTTCAAAGGAAGGAAGATTGTCTGTCTTTTGTATTTCAATGGCCTCTTCCTGTTCAAGAAGAGGAACGGTTTCCAATAGAAAACGTGCAGCCGCCATTGCTTTGAGGGTAAAGGAGGACTTAACGCGGACACTCGAACCCGAAGGAGAATCTACTCTTTTTTCAATGGCTTCTTGAAACGTGGAAAGCGTATGGAACAAACGCGCCTCCAGCGTCTGTTCGGTTTCTGGTTGCGTAAGAATAACCATCCCCTTTTTGGTTTCAATGAATATTTTACCATGATGAAGGGGAAGACAATTTTGTTCATAGCTGAATTGCGCTTTGACGCGTACTCCTTGCGCTCCGGATTTTTGAATGGTGATAAGAAGACGGGGTGTCACCATGGTTGGAACGCGTAGATCCGGAATCTGGCTTTCAATCACGAACGTTTTTGCGAGTTTTGGAAGATATTCCGTTTCAAGAGTGCTGCGATCTGATTTAGGTACTCGCAGGCTGGAACGCTGATTTTTGACATTCGTCCTGTGTTGAATGGGACCTAGTGCCGTAAGAACAGGAACAAACGATGGTTTGGAGGACGAAGAAAACGAATCGGAAAGATAACCGACGAACGCGGGAGGATCGCCGATGGGAAAAATGCGGAAACGTTCGATCGGTTCCCCTGTTTCTCCCTTGACAAAATCAAAAGATGTCGCAATGTCTCCGTTGGATTCCTCTGTGAGTTGAAGGCGTTCCCTCAATGGCTCTGTCTCCAGAAAAATAACCGACTGGTTTGCTTTTTCTCCGTAAAGAAACACAACGCCTTTTTGTGCGGTCTGGGTGAGCGCGTTCCACACAAATCGCGCATACGGATCCCGCACAGGAGCCCACACCCCAGAAGTGCCATACAGCATCAAACCCAACGCATCAGCCAATTGACGCAAAAGGAGGATGTCCTGTTCTGAAACGACCCGAAAAGTTTGATAAAACCATTGGGAGGTTACCTGTTTCCATGTAATGTCCGTAAGAGACGTTTTGCCTGTCTGTGGATAAAAAACCCGCGGACGAATTTGAAGCTGCCACTTCTGCGCGAGGGAAGATGAGGATTCCCATAAATTGACATAAGGATCGCGTTCAAAACGAAACATGAGCTGGAGTCGACCCGTGGTGGGCAGCGTGCCCGATGCGGCTTCACGTTCTTCGAAAGAAAACCATTGCTGCGCAGATTTCTGCCAAGTTGGAGTTGCTACAACAGCCTTCTTTCGTTTAGGAGCAGTTTTTCGCTTGACATTAACCTTTGTCGTCTCTTTCATTTTTTCACTCATCCAAATACCTTCGTAACTACCTGTTGCCTTGTGTAAAAACGCAAGTCCCAATGCAACGACATGCTTACATACCTCACCCAAAGGACACGAGCAAGACGATGCTTCTATTCCTGTTTCTCCGAGAATAAAATCTGTTGCATACGGAACATAAGCGTTCCCACGAACGGTTCCGAAAACCGTCAAATTTTCGTATTCGCAAGAAAGAACACGATGCTTCTGTTCATATTCAGTGCCTCGTTTAAACGAAGAAGAATCAACATGATCACGAAGATGGCGTTTACTAAAGACAATAGGAATATATGACATAAGCATGGTACTGATCTGCTTTGAGTAGATGAGAAAAAATCAAAGAACAATTTGGATGATCGCATAAACGGCGATTCCCATCCAAATGAGATTAAGAACAACGGGCTGATAATCTTTATCGGCTAAAGCGTCAGCAATAATTCCAATACCTCCAAAAAAATTCAATCCGTGATACCAAAAACTTTGGGAAGAGATAAATCCGAAACTCAAAAGAGCATAGGCAAAAAGAATCAAGAGGACGCCGATCCATCCAGCTGTTTCTGTCATAAATTCTGATTGTTTTTTTTGCATACAAACGATTTTTGTTTTTTAGGAAGACCTGGTAGGCTCAGAATAACTCTATCAGGGAAAGAGGAGATCGAACATGAAATACATCCTTGCTATCTGTGATTCGCATTCCAGCCTTTCGGGCGCGCTCTCATTGGTAGACGGACGATCTGAGATCATTTATCAAATAAACGCTCAGGAAATATGTCAGATAAAGACTCTCGACCGATTAGATGTGTATGACTTGATTGTACTGGGAGGAATCGACTGGCGAATTCGCGCAACCAGTTTCTCACTGGCAAGACATTTCCGTGCACGTTTTGACGGTCCCATGATAGCGGTCAGTAATATCGTGGGATGGTGTGTCAAGATGCGCGAGGCAGGCTGTACGCAAGCGCTTCCTGATAATCGAGAAACAGCTCAACTCATTCATGATCTATTATTTCCTCCGCTGCCCTAAGACTTCGTCCTGAAGTCTTTTTCTTTTTAGAAAGAATCAGCGTCCTTCCTCGCAAGGCACGATGATACGAAACCGCGAATCGATGCGCTTCGTCGCGCGCTTTCTGAAATACCTCTTTTCCACGATGGACGACACGCGCAAGATCGGTATTCGTCCGGTCGAAAATGAGGCGATCCTGTTTGCGATCAAAGCCTTTAGCCAACCCCACAATGGGAACCTTTATCTTCAGCTCATCCAAAATATGTTGTACCCGATTGACTTGAGGTTTGCCTCCATCAATCACCATCACTTGAGGCAAGGACCAACTCAGTGGAGAGGTTTGAGCGCGCTTGAGCCGGCGTCGAATGACTTCCTCCATCATCGCCACGTCGTTAGGACCATTCACGGTTTTAATTTTGAATTTTCGATATTTCGCTTTTGCTGGTTTTCCCTCTTCAAACACCACCATGGACCCAACAGCCGATGTTCCTGAAATATTGCTGATATCGTAGGCTTCAATACGTCCTTGAAGATCAATTCCCTCTTGAGGTCGGGTTTGTTTAAACGGAAGTTCATGATCTTCTTTGGAAAGAAGCGCGACGTCTTGGATATGCTGCAAGGCCCCAAGACGCCTGCGTAACACAGTCGCTTCTTCAAAACGCAGAGCTTTGGAAGCTTGCTCCATTTCTTTTTCCATCTCTCGTTCTAACCGCGCTTTTTTCCCTTCAAAAAAAAGAATGAGCTGACGGATATAGGTTCGATAGGCTTGCTTGGAAATCTTTCCGGAACACACGCCGGGACATTTGTCGATTTGAGAATTAAAACAAGGCCTGGTACGCCCGGTGATTTCCGGGGGTTGGCAATCGCTCCAAGGAATGCTTTTGCGGACAAGTTCAAGCGCAATCTTGAGTGAACGACCGCTAATATAGGGGCCGAATACGCGCAAAAATTTTTTCTTCGCCACAGGCGACAGAGTCGTCTGAAACGGATTCACTCCCATCACCTCCAATTCATGGCCACGAATCAGAAGCGGACGAGGAAACGGCTCGTTGGTAATCACCAGATATAAAAAAGTTTTATCATCTCGTTGCAGGATATTGTACTTAGGACGCAACGCTTTGATCTGATTAGCCTCTAGAACCAATGCCTCAATCACGGTAGGTGTCTGGACATAGTCAATCCGGGCAATCTGGCTGACCAGCTCTTCAATCCGACGCTCATGAGCTTTGGTAAAATAAGACCCCACCCGTCGTTTAAGCGACGTCGCCTTTCCCACATAGAGTAACTCTCCCGTTCGATCATAATAAAAATACACTCCAGGAGTATCGGGAAGTTCGTTATTTTCTACAATAACCTCAGGAGGAATCATATTGCGTCTAAAAAACATGGATGGTAAGCTTTAAACATAATACCTATATTATTAAAAAACCGTTATGAACACGAGAGAACAGAACAATTTTAGATCAGAATCAAAAAGAGAAACACATGAAATTAAAGATGTGGGCGAGGCTGTATCAATGTTATTCACTGATGCTGAAAACAATATGCCTGTTGTCATAACGTTTATTCGCCAGCACCCAGGAGAGATAAGTGAATTTTGTGATCGCATTAAGGACATAGCAGATACACAAAATCCAAGATTAGCTGTTGATCTTCTCAAGTTGGTCATTGCAAATTTAGCAACGTAGATTATGAATTCTCTTTTTTCTCTTTTACTGGTTGTTACCTTGCTTGGGGCTGGGTGTGCCCAGACGCCCGCCGATTCAACCCTGCCTGCTTCAAAAGACACGAACACGCAGGAACAAGCCAACTCTCCGACGCCGGAAATTGAGGTGACGACGGAGACCGGAACCGTTGCTGTTACAGGAAACGAAAACAGCGAGGGTGGTACCACGGCGGTGCCTGTGACGGAAGTCACGCTCGGGCTTGAAACAGAAACGGCGGTCAGTATGGAAAGCGGCAACTACTTCTTTACGCCAAACACCATCACGGCCCCGGCAGGCGGACGCGTCAAAATCACCTTTGCCAAAAATACCGGCATGCATACGTTCGTATTACCCGCCTCAAGCATCAACTTCAGCATCAACGAAGGCGAGTCCCTCCTCTTCACCGCGCCGTCCGAACCTGGAAGCTATTCGTTCTACTGCGACATCGGTTCCCACAAATCCTCGGGAATGGCAGGAACACTCATCGTGCAATAACCAAAAAACAGGACCATGCAATGTGGTCCTGTTTTTTATTCTCAACAACATGTTCATTCCAAAAAAAATAGCGCACCCACGGTCAGCGGAAGCTTCACATGAGTGAGCTATTTCCGCTGGCGCGAGTGCGCGAGCTTAATTGACGAGTCCGCTCTTCACTCTGGAGTCGGTTCATACAACCGAACCGTTCCACCGATCGACTCGATGAGACGGGTGAACTCCTCCAGGCTGGTCCCGGCCATGATGGAAATGAGTGGACTTCCGTCAGCCGGCGGGGTCAAGACGGCAGGAACATCTCCCCACGGATCCCAGTCCTCGTTCGCTTCCTCATCCCATACACCATTGGTCAGCCATGGAACGATTCCACGGTTGACATCCTTCACACTGATGTAATGCCGAGTCAGCAGATCCATGGGTTCCGCTAACTCGACCCCCTCAATACAGAAGGAAGTGATCTCCCACTTCGGGGAACCATCTTCATTCCAATCCTTCTGGCAACGCTCACACCGACATGGGGCCTCTCTCTGTTGGTCGGGCCTGTTGTGCCAACAGGGTTCGTAGGGATCTCCAGCATTATGCTCATATGGAGCACTACTCCAGTCATCCCCCCGCTGATCAGCCAGGGACTGAGTGGTAAAGAACACTTCGCCATAATCGACCATACATAACACCGGTGCCTTATGCATCTCCATAAAACCTCCGAATCAAGGGTTTACTGACAATATGTTCAATAAAAACCTAATAACTTTATCATAAAAATAGAGTTTTGTCAACCTATTTGGACATATACCCCAACAGGAAATGGGACTCTCTACAAACCAAACTGATGGCGTGTTTACCCTGGGAAAATCAAAAGAAGGATCACATTGCGTGATCCTTCTTTTGATTTGAAAAATTCTATTCCAATAGAACTCCCAATAACATCGCCTTAAATGCTTCCATAGTCACAACGGGCTGACCATCCATATTGGCAATAAAGACGCCGCCGGTCACAGAACCTTTAGGAGTGTTGATGACAGCAACAAATTCATCAGGGTCATTCGGGAAAAAACTTGGACCTTCTTCACCTTGAGAAGAACCTTTTAATAATAAAGCTGTAGCATTTGCTAACGAAATTTCTCCTACGATATATTCAGTCGGAACCTGTATTTGAGGTCCTGTGGAAGCTCCGGGGGACAATAGATAATAACCATCCGATTGTTTGAGATACCCCTGAACATCGCCAACATATCCTCCTCGAGCCACAGCACTTAACGTCGTGCGGTAGATAACAGCTGATTGCTGACTAAAGACCCCTCGATATTCTTTATCTTCCCCCAAACCAGGCTCCTGTGGCCACCATTGTCTATACAATACAGCAGAAAATTCACCCCAATCTTCGGGAGCTTCGACTGAAAATCCCAATTCATCCTCAGTGAGCGGATCCGATGTCTCTGTTGGACCAGTAAATTCCTCTTCTGTTTGAAGTTCTTCAACGGCTTCTTGTGTCGTTTTTTCAGAAACAGGTTCATTTTGAGTCGTTGTTTCTGTTTGTAGAACTGGTGTGGAAACACATCCTCCTCCACTAAGAAACAAGGCTAGACTGAATACAAGAAAAACTTTTTTCATAAAATACATTAAGAACATTAAATGACAGAATAATTTTAGCATGATCTGCACCCTTCGACTCGTCGAGGACTCCTCGCTCAGGGAATATAATGGGCGACTTAAGTTCTATCCACCTACTTTTTCAATATCCGTTTTAAATACTGCCCTGTATAACTTCCCTTATGACGGGCAACGTCCTCTGGGGTACCGGCGATCACCAGCTCTCCTCCCAAATCCCCACCTTCTGGACCCAAATCAATGAGCCAATCGGCTGTTTTGATCACGTCTAAGTTATGTTCGATCACCACCACAGTATTTCCTTTATCAACAAGCTCATGCAGAACTTCAAGCAATTTTTTTACATCCTCAAAGTGTAGACCCGTTGTTGGTTCATCAAGCAGATAGAGGGTTTTTCCTGTCTGACGTTTGGCGAGTTCTGTAGAAAGTTTCACGCGCTGCGCCTCCCCTCCTGAAAGAGTCGGGGCGGATTGCCCTAATTTCACATATCCAAGACCTACACGCTTAAGTGTTTCAAGACGGTCAGAGATCGCAGGAATTTCTTTAAAAAACTCAGCAGCCTGCTCTACCTCCATATCCAGTACCTGAAAGATATTTTTCTCTTTGTAAGTAATCTCTAAAGTTTCTCGATCAAACCGTCGGCCTTTACACACATCGCAGGTCACGTACACCGTAGGCAAAAAATGCATTTCAATAGAGATAAGACCGTGACCTTCGCAATTTTCACAACGGCCCCCTGGACGATTAAAACTAAATCGTCCTTTTTTATATCCGCGATAACGAGCCTCGGATGTCTGGGCAAATATGTCTCGAATAGGTTCCCAGGAACCGGTATAGGTTGCGGGGTTTGAACGAGAGGTACGACCAATGGCTCCTTGGTCAATCAAAATAGCTTTGTCTAAATATTCAACGCCCAATACCGCTTTGTGGTTTCCAGGAGTTTGTTTACCTCCATACAATTTCTGAGAAATCGTTTTATACATGGTTTCATAAGCAAGGGTGGACTTTCCAGAACCTGAAACTCCTGTCACACAGACAAATCTTCGTAGTGGAATTTCTACATCGATGTTCTTCAAATTATTTTGTGAAGCGCCTTTAATTTTGATGACATCTTTACCAGGAGCACGACGTTCTGTTGGAACGTCAATTTTTTTATCTCCGCGCAAATAAGCGGCGGTAAGAGAATTTTTGTCTTTTAACACCTCTGCTGTATCCCCGGCCGCAATCAGATACCCTCCATTGACTCCAGCTCCTGGACCGATTTCGATCATGTAATCTGATGCGAGCATCGTATCCTCATCATGCTCGACCACTAACACGGTATTTCCAAGATCACGGAGATCTTCAAGGGTTTCAATCAAACGATCGTTATCGCGCTGATGGAGTCCGATGGTAGGCTCATCCAATACATACAAAGCTCCTACCAATCGAGAACCAACTTGAGAGGCAAGACGGATGCGTTGTGCCTCACCACCAGAGAGAGTTCCCGCCATACGATTAAGCGTGAGGTAATGAAGCCCTACGTCCAACATGAACGTTAAACGGTTCTCAATTTCTTTTAAGACAGATCCGGCAATCTGCTGCTGTTTCTCATCAAAAGAAACGTGTTTAAAATATTCTACAGACTCTGAAATAGACATTCTGGAAATTTCGACAATGGAGATTCCTTTTCTTTTATCACCTTGTCCTGGAGGTAACCAAACAAACAGAGCCTCTTCGCGCAGTCGTGCGCCAGAACATTTTCCACACAACTCTTCTGAATAAAGCTCAGCCGTTCCCAAACCCGTACACTCAGGACAGGCACCGTAAGGAGAGTTAAAAGAAAAAAGTCTCGGTTCAATTTCTGGAAATGAAAATCCGTCTTTGGGACAGCTAAACTTTGCGGACAAAAGTTGTTCACTGCTATCTGGATAAATAATATTCACCACATCTTCTCCACGATCTACCCCAATTTCAAGCGCATCGGCTAAACGCTGACGAGTATCTTTTTCGTTGGTCTTAAACGCAGAGACAGGAATCGTATCGACCACGATTTCAATCGTATGTTGTTTATAACGAGCCAACTTAATGGGTTGATCTAAACGATGTTCTTCTCCATCAATCCGTACTCGAACAAATCCTGAGTTATAAAGATCATATAGAAGCTGATAATACTCACCCTTACGTCCCTTCACCACCGGCGCCAATATTTTGATAGAACCTGTTTTTTCCCATGTTGAACTGTTGTGAATAATCAAATCCACCATCTCTTCATTTGTGAGTTTTTGAATTTTCTCTCCGCACTTTACGCAGTGCGGCTGACCCACACGGGCAAACAAGACACGTAAATAATCGTAAATCTCCGTGATTGTGGCAACGGTTGAACGTGGATTGCTTCCATGGGCCTTTTGATCAATGGAAATCGCGGGAGATAATCCTTCAATTTCATCGACATCTGGTTTTTCCATCTGTCCTAAAAACTGACGGGCATAGGCGGATAAACTTTCCACGTATCGACGTTGACCCTCGGCAAAAATCGTATCAAAGGCAAGACTTGATTTTCCAGAACCAGAAACACCGGTAATACAAATCAGCTTGTTGCGAGGCATTTCAACAGAAATGTTTTTAAGGTTATGTTCTCTGGCTCCTTTTACTTTAATTTTATCTTGCATACCATTTCTCTTATTAGAACTTGCACAATTGAGTCCAGTTTGGGTGCATGGGGAAGCGACGACAGAGCCGTATTCATAATACGGTGATGAGTCGCAGGGGCCCCATAAACCCAAAATGGGCCAAGTGTGTAAGTTCTACTTCTTTTTCTTTGAGTTTAATTCTTTAGAAAGTATCGCGATTTCGTCTCGTAAAATGGCAGCGGTTTCAAAATCAAGTTTCCTTGCTGCCTCCTTCATTTCATATTCTTTCTCTTTCAAGACGTCTTCGATTTCATGCGTTTCAGCGGTCATCTCCAGCTTCAAAATTCCTTCAATCGAATGTTCCTCCTCACCACTCAACATGGCTCGGATATCTTTAATCTCTTTTTGAATAGACTTTGGAGTAATGCCATGTTCTTTATTATAAGCAAGCTGAATCTTGCGACGACGATCCGTTTCTTTGAGCGCTCGATCCAGAGACCCTGTGAGCTGATCCGCATACACGATCACTTCTCCTTTTACGTTTCGAGCGGCTCGACCAATGGTCTGAATAATGGCTGTTTCAGAACGCAAGAACCCTTCTTTATCCGCATCAAGAATCGCAACCAACGTAACCTCCGGAAGATCAAGCCCTTCACGCAAAAGGTTTACTCCCACCACTACGTCATAAATCCCTTTTCGTAAATCAGAGAGAATTGTAATGCGATCAAGGGTCTGAACGTCTGAATGGAGATACTGAACTTTAATAGATTTTTGAAGCAAAAATTCTGTGAGGTCCTCTGCCATCTTTTTGGTGAGTGTTGTAACAAGCGCACGTTGTTTTTCCGCAACACGCTTTTGGATCTCAGAGATTAAATCTTCTACCTGACCTGGGTACTCCCCTTTTTCTGTGACCGGTCGAATAGACACTTCAGGATCAACCAGTCCGGTTGGGCGAATAATTTGTTCTACGACGTGCGAAGAGACCTTGGCTTCGTACTTACCAGGCGTCGCGCTCACAAAAACGGTTTGCCCGAGACGCTCTTCAAATTCAGAAAACTGCAACGGACGGTTGTCTTTGGCACTAGGAAGCCGGAAGCCATGCTCGATGAGCGTTTCTTTTCGAGCCTTATCCCCGCTGTACATGCCGCCCACTTGCGGGACGGTTACATGGGATTCGTCAATAATGGTCAAAAAATCTTTTGGAAAATAATCCAATAACGTATACGGCGGCTGGCCTGGCAAACGCCCGTCAAAATGACGCGAGTAGTTTTCGATGCCTGTGCAATAGCCGATCTCCTGAATCATTTCCAAATCATAACGCGTACGGCGCGAAAGTCGCTCAGCCTCCAAAACCTTTCCCTCTTTATCAAACTGGTCTAATCGCGCGGCAAGATCCTCTCGAATTTCACGAAGTGCGTCTTTCTGACGCGGTTGGGAAACGACGTAATGTTTGGCCGGAAAAATCCACACGTCTTGCAAAGGATTGATGAGCTTACGAGTCACGGGGTGAAGCGACTGAATGTCGATCACACGCTCGTTTTCCCCGACAGAACCGGATCCGCCTTCGTCGGAAAACAAAAGGCGATACACAATCTCCTCGTTCATCGGCATGATTTCGACCACATCCCCACGTGCTCGCACATGTCCACGGGTAAGGTCGGCTGACGTTCGTTCAAACTGCATTTCGGTGAGTTTACGAAGAAGATCGTTTCGCTCGAACATCGTTCCCTTTTCTATATGCAGAACCGTCTGTTTATATTCCTCTGGACTTCCAAGCGCATAAATACAGGAAACGCTCGCCACAATAATAACGTCCCGACGGGACAAAATGGCCTGTGTCGCCGAGTGGCGCAGACGATCAATTTCCTCGTTGATTTGAGATTCTTTCTCAATATAGGTGTCCGTGCGTGGCATGTAGGCCTCTGGTTGGTAGTAATCGTAATAGCTGACAAAATACTCCACGGCATTTTCAGGAAAAAACTCCCGAAACTCATTACACAACTGTGCAGCAAGTGTTTTGTTATGCGCAATGACAAGCGTTGGCTTTTGCGTTTGAGCGATGACATTGGCCATCGTAAACGTCTTCCCAGAACCCGTCACACCCAGCAATGTCTGAAATTGCTCACCCGCATTGATCGCACGAACCAAAGACACGATCGCTTTAGGCTGATCGCCAGCTGGCTGGTAGTCAGATTGAAGTTGAAAATTCATAAAAATGCATAATGCCCCCTAAAGTCTAGCTTTAGGGGGTACCTTGAGGGTTACACAAGGGGGATCAGTGTATTCACCTACCCAGCGTAACATGAGAAACAAAAAAGACAACCCCAAAAACAAAAACCGATCCAGACGTCTGGATCGGTAGTAAGATTATTGAAGGGACTATCAGCATCCCTGCTGCTGAGCACGGATCTGAGAGGATGACACGTCGTTACGACAGCTCACATCCAAGAACAGAGCTGCGAACCGTGGCGGAATCGGGAGATCGTCTCGAGTCAAGAACTGACCGTCAACCTCTCGGCCTACCACGTAAAATCGAGTTTTAAGTTCGGAAAGACGCTCGAGAGTCCGACGAACTCCCTTTGCTCCATCCGAATAGTACTTCTCGTTGAGCATGTTGAGAACGGCATCGGCGCCGATCAACATTGGGACGCCAGGAAACAATTCTGCCTTCTCAACGTAGAGTCCCGCTCCCTGCGTAACCAGTACGTTCCACCGATAACGGAACTGACTGACCCTGCGCAGAATTTCCTCGTTTCCGATAAACCCCTTCTGCGGGTGCGTAGCGGAAATTTCGAAGACGACTCTTTTGCCCGTCTGACGCTCCAACATTTCTGCCATTTCTTCATGACCGTGATGCAGTGGAGCAAACGAACCGGGAAAACGAATCCATTCATCAGGATCCAGACGGAAGTCATCTGTTTGGATATCGATAACTTCACCTGCAGGAGATAACATCTTATCGACCGAGTTGGTCTGATAGACGTCGGCTAACTTCACTTCAGTATCCCCCAACGTAAACTCATCTGCGTACTGACCCGAAAAAAGATAAGGAGTGGACAATGAAAGAAGGCTCAGGTCGGAAAGAGGAACTTGATCTATTCCAGCAAGCTGGAGGATCTGATTGAGCGCTAATAGATCTGCGAGTTTCCCCTCTTCTAGTCGATGAGCAGCACGAATTTCCTCCTCCTTAAGCAGACGTGCGGTACGTGCCTCTTCATCTTCTACTAACGGAGCCTCTTCAACCACCGGTTTGAGGAATACTACCGTAAAGACATGCATGCCCTGACTGGTCGCGGCCGCGATATGAACCCGATCCTCTCCACGACGAACTCGATCCGTACTCACCGCTCCGGTAATACCGATACCAATGACGGGATGAGTCGAAAGCTTACGCTTATGAGCCAGGCGAGTCGCTTCCTCACGAGCTGCAGCCGCAAGTTGGAGAGCATTCAGCTCCGAACAGTAGTTATCCGGAGTGTGACCCAATACTTCATCTTGGGATTCCTGAGGATAAATAAAATTGAATCCCATAATCGTCCTGGATGCGCCAGGCGTCCACAACCACTGACATAACCCGCCGGTCACACCGGTCTGATAGATATAGACCAAGTGGGGAGCGTTATGGAGAGCTTTAACAGCCTGACGGATTGCTTGATCTGAAGGAAACTGCATAGATTATTCCTCTTTTTCAGGTTGTAAAACAACAAATCTTATCGCAAAGCGAATCTTTACGAACCGCGTATAATACACGAAAATAGCCTTTTTGTCAAGCAATTATGACAATTATGACAATCAAAAACCCACCCGTGAACGTATTCAGAGGGTGGGTAGAAACTTAACGTGTTTCGCCGGTAGTGTTGTTCCACTCCGGCCAGTAGCCATCAGCCATACGACCTTGGACACAACGGCACCATCCGGTATAGCCATTCTGGTCGTACTCATATTCGTACTGACCTTGCGTCTGCCACGATGTCATAACAAACCTCCTAAAGTTCATAGACAGAAAGATCTGTGGAAGGACCACACACGATCTCGATACCAAACTCGCGAAACTTTTTTCTCATCGAATCCATTGGAGATTCAGACAAAACGATCTCTCGAACGTTCTTCTGTGCCAGAAACTCAGCGATCTGTGCCGGATTAAGACGATGAACATCCTCGACCGGATCGCGAACGACTCGGTCGTGCTCGATATCACAAATGGCTATATGAGTTGCTTCACCCACACGGCGAGCAACACGACTGATACCATTGGTTCGTTCGATCGCCACGGCCCGACGACGAGCATCGGGGTCAGGTTGAGCGAACCGAATGAAGAATTTTCCATCCTCGAACCCCTGTTTGCCAAGATAACGAGCCAGGGGCATGGCCATAGCCTTTTTCATGATGTCGGTAACCTCGGCCCCATGACGGCTGAGAACCTTCATGATGAGAATGACCATGGGCCCGATTTTGAAGGTGATAATCTGATCTACACCTTGAACACCATACATGTCCTTAACAATTTCCTGTATGGCATTCTCATGTTCCTCGCCGATGGAACGCTGCAGGAGCGCATCCAGTCCATCGGCAATGAGCTCGCGAGCGGTTTGGATCATGAACACGCAGACGACCAGGGTCAACGGATATTCGATCCACGCCCAGCCACCGATCATCTGGCCCAGAATCCCTGCCACAATCACGACTTCCAAAATGGCGTCACTGCGGGTCTCTTTGCCATCGGCAATGAGAATGCCGTTATTGAGGCGTTCACCTGTGCGAATCTGGTATTCGCTCACAGGTATGGAAAGAGCCACGCTCACCATCGCGACGATCAAAGCGATGGGAGCATACTCCTGCGAAAACCTGAGCGGAAAACTCCCGTGATTGATACAGACGTCCCAAAGCGTCTGAAGGCTCTGAAACCCGGCGGTGATCGCCAGATATCCCAGACATACTCCGACAAACACCTTGAACAAGCTCGCCAGGTTTTTCTTTCCCAGAGGGAATTCACGCGTTGCAGCCGCAGCGATCAGGCGGATAAGCCACATCGCCAGCAGACCTTGTGTGAAATCAGATTCATTGTGATAACCGTCGGCGACGATCGCCGTAAGGCCAGCTGCGTGACCTACCCAAATCTTGACAGGGCCCTTTACGCTATACATGGCCACAACTGCTGCCATAGGGCCGTACGCTGACAGCAAAAACGCCTTGATCTTTTGCCTCATCTCAACTCTCCTTCTTCTTTGAATCGGCCACGATAAACAGGGGCACCGGGGACATCACGGCAAGTTGGTCAACATAGGACCCCTTGCGAATCTCGCTTCCCCGCGCCACCACGATCATGGTCGCCTGTTTCTGCAATGCCGCCCCAATGATCCCGTGTTTCACGGTAGGGGCAGCGATCTCGATAAAAACACCGTGAGTCAATCCCCGCCCCATAGCAAGTTCCTTGAACTTACTTGCATTGGAGCGGGCGCCATCGCTCAGATGACTCCATCCATCTTCACTCTCCAGTCCAGGCTTGCGCCAGGTCGTGTGGTAAAAAATCACACGAAGGCGAAAATCCGCTGCCAGCCGTACCCCCACCTGTGCGGCGTGCAGACTGGAATCTCCGCTACCAAAGGGGATCAGAACGCATCGCCCATGCTCCACCTTGAGTTTATTGGACTCCATCGGCAGGAGAACATGGACATCCCGCCTCTGGCAAGGCCGATCCAGAACCAACAGAGCATTACCAGGACAAGGGAGTTGTTCGCACGATCCCGCAAAGGAGACCGCTGAAAAACGAGATGAGACCTTCGAAACGATTTGTTCCGAAACGAAGGCAAGCCTTTCTCCAACGGGTCCATATAGCATCGGCTTATAAACGACTGAAAAGTCTGATGCGGACATTTTCTCTCCTTTTCATGTAAGGAACAAACCCAAAAAAAACAAAAAATACAACGAGAAATATCATTTTGGGAACCGAAAAATATACCATAAAATGAACGTTTTGTCAATATATTATGACATTATTTAAATAATTTTTATAAGAAAAAAACGACTATAATAAGTCGTTTAGCAGGATTATGAACTTTTGTTCTTTTTCAGATCAAAACCAAACCGTTCTTTCAAAACTTTCTCGATCTTTTGTTCGTGAGTAAGACCTGGAAAATACTGTTGAAGAATCTCAACAATTTTTTCCCGAGCCATCAAAACCTGATCCGGGTTGTATGGCTTCCCTTTACGTTCCTTCTTTGCCACCCAAGCAGAAGTCTGATGAAGATAGTGATTCTCCTTCCGATCGTACCGACGAGCCGTGTACAAGGGTGGAATCATATAGCCCGTGAACGTTTCCAAAAGATCTTCATCTACCCGTTCGCTGGCAATGAACGCCGCAGCGGCTGTGGCATACAATCCGTACTTTTGGTGAGCCCCTGCTTCATAAAGCTTGAGCAATGCCTCACGCTGCTTTGACAACGCAATTTTTTCATCAGAATGGACATAAAAGACTTCCCATCCACCCACGACGTCTACCATCTGACGCATGACAGGAAGATACTGCGGACGCACTTCTTCCCAAAGATCATTGAGACGATCAAACTCCTTTGGGGACAAAATCCCCAAAGTATCAAACTCTTTTCGCCAAGCAAGAAGGCCCGCACGAACCTCTTCCCTAACGCAATGATGAAAGGGACTCGATCCATTTACAGACCAAAGCTCAATGAGCTTATCAACCAGCCAATCAGGAACAGGTGTCTGCATAATCGTATCAAGATTCTGTTGCCCACCGACCAATGTTTCGTTTACGGTTTTTTTTGAATACTCCTCAACAAAACGCGGTGATCGTTGTGTGACATCAAACAAATGAAGCTGAACGATTCCCGAATCAAGAAACGTACATTTTGGAAGCAACTGGCAAGCTCGCCAAAAAGCGAAGAGATCGTGAGGACTCACATTGGAACAAAGATACAATCCACGATCTTCACTATGAAAGGCATCCCGAGGAAACTCAACCTGTTCAAAAGACTTGAATCGCAGGCCGAATCCAGCTTCTTCTGATGAAGGGAAACCGCTAAAAAGAACAGGGGTTGCAATACAAGAAAAATCTTCTTTCTTTTCTCTTCGCAATACAACCGTTATCGGTTCAAAATCATGAAACCACGCACCTTCAAGCCGTTTATTCATGTCTTTCTTCCTCCTTAATCAAATAAAACAAAGAAATAATGCCGTAAATTGGATATTCACGAACACTGGAGACTAAGTGAAAATACACTTTTTGTCAATCAAAAACCTCCTAATTTTCATTAGGAGGTTTTAAAAACTTGTTAAATTTCGATCATTATTCTGAAACAGGCGCTTCAGCAGGAGCAGGTTCTTTGTGAAGTTTCTTTTTCACAATCTGAACGACTTTTTTGACATCGACAATCTCTTGAGCACCGGATTCCATATCGCGAATGATAATGGTTCCGTCTAACACCTCTTTTTGTCCAAGAATCAGGGTTAATTGAACACCAAGCTTGTTTGCCGATTCAAGTTGGCCTTTTAGAGCGCTCTTTCCAAACGCTTCTACAACAGGAACGCCTGCGCGTCGAAACTCTTCAAACAGTTTCAAACCGACACGTCGGGCTGCGTCTCCCAGTTGAGCAAAAAAGACGGAAGGCTTTGAGCGCTCAGGCGGATTGACCCCCTTGGCATCCAACGCACGAACGATACGCTCTAATCCCAACGCAAATCCGCATCCAGGGGTGGGTCGGCCACCCAAGAGTTGGATTAACCCATCGTAGCGTCCTCCCCCGCCAAGAGCGCTTTGCGATTTATCGCCTTCGTCTTGTGCCAAAACGAATTCAAATACGGTATGAGTGTAATAATCGAGCCCGCGAACCAAATGAGGATTGAGCACGTAAGGAATTTCAACCTCTTCCAAAAACTCCAAGACCTTCATGAAATGCTCTTTGGATTTATCATCCAACCAATCAAGAATTTGCGGAGCGCCTTGAAGCAATTCAAGTGTCGCTTCTTCTTTGCTATCAAGAATTCGCAATGGATTCTTTTGTAAACGGCGCTTGTCATCCTCAGACAACTTATTGCGATGCGGACGGAAGTAGGAAGTTAATTCTGCTAAATAAGCCTGTCGGCACTCTGGGGTACCGATCGAATTGATTTCCACTTTGATATCCAACCCGAGTTCACGAAAAATTTGTGCTCCCAACACGATCAGCTGGGCATCCACAATCGGTTCGTCCACTCCAAAACTTTCAAACCCTGCTTGATAAAATTGTCGATAACGACCAGCTTGAGGACGATCGTGTCTGAACATAGGTCCCACATACCACATCTTCACCGGTTGCGGACGGTCTAACATGCCGTGGCTGATATACGCTCGCGCCGCAGAGGCCGTTGCCTCAGGTCGCAAGGCAACAGAACGATTGGAAGGATCTGTAAAAACATACATTTCCTTTTCAACAATATCCGTAGCTTTTCCAACCGTTTTTTGAAATAAATCAGAACGTTCCAAAATAGGAAGATCAATACGATCAAAACTATAGGATTCTGCAATAGAGCGAACAGTGTCGCGTACTAAGTTCCATCTTCCTTGTTCTTCAGGCAAAATGTCTCGAAATCCACGCAAAAGTTCAAACGTCTTGGAAGATTTTCCTCCTTCTTCCTCGTCTTTCTCTTTCTTTTCTACCACCTTTTCTACCACAGGTTTAGTGATTTTCTTGGGCGGAACAGGTTTTTCTTTTTTAAGTGGCATAGGGTTTCACACGGTTAAAGCAGATTAAAGAGATCTCTAAAGGTTATAATCAGGGGCCTCAAACGTTCCCATTCGAGAAAAAGGCAGGCCTCTGACCCAGACACGTCCGATCAGATCTTTGCGGGTAACAGGTCCAAAACTTCGAGAATCCAAAGAGGCATCTCGATTGTCTCCAAAGACAAAATATTCATTCTCGCCTAATGTCACTCGTTCTTTTCCATTGGTTTGCTCATCGCCCAAATAATCTTCTTCAAGGGTTAATCCGTTTGGGTGTTCTGCATTGTAAATAATGATATTCCCGTCAGTCACTTCAACTGTTTCCCCAGGTAAACCAATGACTCGTTTAATGAAAAACTGGCTTGGGTCACGTGGGTAGCGAAAAACCACAATTTCTCCACGAACTGGCTCACGAAATCGGAAGCTCAATTCATCAATAATAAGGTACTCATGGTCGTAAAAGTTCGGTTCCATGGAAGCGCCTTTGACATAAAAAGGCTGAATCAGGAAGTAACGAATCGGAATGATGATGGCACTGGAGAGAAGAACGATCTGGATAACCTCGACAAAGAAGGATGCAACCGCTCCCCCAACCGGACCAAAACGTTGATACAATTTATCTTCAAACGCAGAAAACCGATTTTGCATAATTTTAGAGTAATAAAATCGTTCCTAGCGTATCAAAGAATCTAGTTATTATCAATAAATCGACATTGACATCAAAGTAAAAAAACGTCAGGCTATTAAAGAATCTGCAAAGAAAGGGAAAAAATGACCAAAGCATCTATCCTTTATGTAGATGACCTGAAAATATTGAGCGAGTTGATAGGAGAACTGCTGACCGAAGCTGGTTATGAAGTCATCCTCTTCAATAACTTGGCTCAAGCTAAACGTCACCACGAAGCACACGATCGGGAAATCGATCTTGTGCTATGCGACGGAAGTATCCAAGACAGGCATGACGGCCATAAATGGGCCGCACAATTACAAGCAGATGGTGTAAAAACCATTGTTCTGTCGACAGAAGAAATGAATGGGGTTCCATTTGTAAATAAGGAATCCTTAAATGAGGATCTGCTCCCAAAAATCGAAGAAGTCCTTGGCACCAACAAGTAGACCCCATACAACACACGCGACGGTAACGTAGAGAGGAATATTCCTCAATCACGTTTACCGTTTTTCTTTATTCTGAAAATTTCACAAGAATACTCTAAACACAAAACACCGAAGTACTTCGGTGTTTTGTGTGGTGGGCGTGAGAGGGCTCGAACCTCTGACCTCTGTCGTGTGAGGACAGCGCTCTAACCAGCTGAGCTACACGCCCATAAATCTTTTGACTCTCTTTAAGTATTCACATACGAAATAGCGCTCCCCGCCCGAACGACTGAACAGAAATCCTCGTCGTTCAGTCGGGCGGGTAACCAACTGAGCTACACGCCCCAATGAGCGAAACGTATCATGAAAAATTTTAGATTTCAAGCGCTTCAATGGAAACCTATGCTATCCTTGAACCAAGAAGCCATTCTCGATACAATGATGTCCGAGGAGTTATGGAAAAACCACAAATTGATTTCTTGAAAGAAAAACATCACCTGCGCGCCTCAAGGCGATCGCCGGTTCTTTTTTTTGGACGCACTCTTGCGATTATTGTCATTATTGCGGCAACAGCAGGAACCGTCTTTTCGTACCAAGTAGACTCTACATCGGACAGTACGGGGAGTTTTCCAAATATCTCGTTTCTTTCCACTCTCAAACATTTTGTCTCCTCCGATGAACGCAAACTTCAAGGAGAGGAAAACGACCGTGTGAATCTTTTGCTTATGGGAATTGGAGGAGAGGGTCATGATGGGCCACAGCTGAGCGACACCATTATTTTTACCAGCTACCGCCCTTCCGATGGATCCTTGGCCATGATGTCGCTCCCGCGAGATATGACTGTTCCTATTCCTGGATACGGGTACCGAAAGGTAAATCATGCCAATGCCTATGGCGAGATGAATGAACCTGGAGCCGGACCCGCGCTTGCTTCGCAGGTCATCGGAGACGTGCTAGATGAAGAAATCAATTACTACGTTCGCGTCGATTTTGATGGTTTCGCTGAATTTGTAGATGCGATCGGAGGTGTTGATGTGTATGTGGATCAAAGCTTTAGCGACTACAACTATCCAACGCCAGGAAAAGAATATGACACCTGTGGGTTTGTGGAATCTGCAGCAGAACCGACGGAAGCATCTGCAACTCTCAACTCCCCCACTGATACGCAACTAACGGTCCAACAAACACCAGAACCAAGTACAACCACTCAACCAACAACAACTGATCAACCCTCCTCGACAGAAGCAACCGTAGAACAAATCAAGCCTCAGCTGGGTCCAGATTATTCCTGTCGTTATGAAACACTCACCTTCCAAGAAGGTTGGACTCACTTGGATGGAGTCACTGCACTAAAATTTGCCAGATCGCGTCATGGAAACAACGGCGAAGGATCTGACTTTGCTCGATCGAAACGTCAACAAAAAATCATTCTTGCGGCAAAAGACAAAATTCTTTCCGCCTCCACCCTGTTGAATCCTTCACGGATTACCAAGATGATGGAAACACTTCAGGCCAATGTCGCTACCAATTTAGACGTCTGGGAAATTTTACGCTTAGCCAAAGAACTCAAAGACATGAACAGTTCAGAAATGACTCATCATGTCATCGATGCTTCTGAATCCTCTCCTCTTTATGCAACGGTAGTAAACGGGGCGTATGTGCTTCTCCCAAAAAACGACGATTGGTATGAGCTGCGACATATTACTGAAAACATTTTTACTCCAGAAGAAAATCTCACCACATCTTTTGCCAAAGCTTCTGAAGAAAAACCGAGATTTATCCGGGTTGAAATTCAAAATGGAACGAATATTTCAGGACTTGCCTTTAAAACATCACAATTATTAGACGGCCAGGGATTTGAGGTAGTAAAAGTCGGAAATGCGGCAAGCCGCGGATATGAGCACACGGTCATTTATGACCTCACCAATGGCCAACATACAGAAGAATTAAAGGCGCTTCGCGATTATTTGCAGGCAGACGTTACGCTTTCTGCCACAGGATGGATGATTAGTGGAGATATTGTGCCAAAAGAACTCACTTTCTCTAGCAACGATTATGAAGATCTTGCGACACAGAACGATTTGGATTTCTTAATTATCCTTGGAGAAAATGCATCATCACTTGCTAAAAACTAAAAAATCCTCTAGAAATTCCGGGAAGCCGGAATTTTTGAATGTTTTTTGTGTTGTTTCCTAAATCAATCTAGAATAGATACATGAACTCTCTCCAACCGCCCGTTGTCGCTCTTGTCGGCAGGACCAACGTAGGAAAATCAACTCTTTTCAACCGACTTCTTGAAACGCAAAAAGCGCTTGTTTCTCATGTCGCTGGAACCACTCGTGACCGCAACGAGGGAGATTGTCTTTGGAGAGGACGCGTCATCAGACTCATCGATACAGGAGGAATGGATGTAAACCTCAATGATGAAATGGAGAAACAAATTCTCAAACAATCCGAAGCGGCCGTGGCAAGAGCCGATTTGTTACTCTTTGTCGTAGATTCAAAATCAGGAGCCATGCCTCAAGAAAAGGCCTTTGCAACCTATTTAAAAAAAACAGGGAAACCTATTATTGTCGTTGCCAACAAAGCGGAAAAACTTTCTGAACGACTAAGCGTCACGGAAGCGGAATGGCGATTTGCAGGACTTTCTGAACCGCTTCCTATCTCTGCGATCCGTGGAACAGGCGTGGGAGATCTTTTGGACGTTGTCTACGAAAAATTAGAAGAAATAGGCAAACCAGCAACCGATCCCGTTGAAACAGAAGGAATCAAGGTCGCCGTCATTGGAAAACCAAACGTGGGTAAATCAACGCTCCTTAATGCAATCTTAGGCGAGGAACGTTTCATCACTAGTCCTATCGCTCACACAACCCGTGAACCAAATGACATGCTCATCAGTGTGGGAGACAAGCGTTATATTTTCATCGACACAGCTGGAATGCGCAAACAAGGCAAAGTAAGAAAATCAGGAGGGTTGGAAGCGGCAGCCGTGGAACGAAATGAATACGCGATCAAGTTTGCCGATGTCACGATTTTAGTCATCGACATCAGTGAACCTATTGGTACACAAGAAAAAACACTTGCAGGACTTCTCAAGCAGTCAGGTTCAGCTGTTATTGTTGTGGCAAATAAATGGGATTTGATTGAAGACAAAACAACGACAACGATCAACCGTTTTAGAGAATATATCGCCACATCTATTCCTTTCTTAAGCTGGGCGCCCGTTCTGTTTCTTTCGGCGCTCACAAAACAGCGCGTTACAACCCTGTTTAAAGAAATTGACCGAGTTGCAAAAAATCGTTCTATCACGATTTCTAACCAAGAATTAGCAGGATTCTTGGTACAAGCACAAACAAAACACAAACCGATGAAAGGAAAAGGAACGACTGTTCCAAAACTGCTCGGATTTAAACAGATCAAAACAAAACCTCCAACCTTTGATCTCATCATGAAGGCGAAAAGAACGGACGCGTTGAGTGTTGCCTATATGCGATTCCTCGAAAATCGGCTTCGTGAAAACTTTAATCTGGTGGGAACTCCATTAAAAATTCACATTCGTATTGCCAAATCTGTTTCAAAATAATTAGAACTTTTTCAATTGGATGCAGAGCGCGAAGAAATCGAGGCATTTTGTGAGTTGTATTCACATACAGTGAGCAAAAAACGTAGATTTCGACAAAGCTATGCGCCAAGTGAGAAAGTTCTAATAATCTTTCATTATGAAGGTTGTCATTGGACTAGGAAACCCGGGAAAAGAATATGAGCTCACACGCCATAACGTAGGTTTTCTGATTTTGGATGCACTCGCTCTGCGCCACAATGTATCCTTTACAACAAAACGATCTCTAGAAGCGGAGGTAGCCGAGATTATCACTGACGGACAAAAGCGTCTTTTGTTGGTAAAACCTCAAACATTCATGAATGCAAGCGGACGAACCTTCTCTCAAATCTGCTCTAAATATCCTGTGCTACCCGAAGATTTTCTCATCGTCTACGACGATGCAGACCTTCCCTTTGGAGACCTTAGGCTCAAACAAGGCGGCGGAAGTGCCGGACATCGAGGAATGCAATCCATCCTCACAAACATGCCAAAAGGAACCATCATTTCTCGTTTGCGCATAGGTATTGGACGACCTCCTTATTCGGATATGGCTCTGGACGAGTTCGTTCTTGGACGATGGTCCAAACAAGAGGAAACAGCTCTACAAGAACTCACACCAAAAGCGATTGAACTTATTGAAAAGATTCTGTCACAAGAAGCTGTATGACCGACAAAGACGATCGAATGTACTGGGTTGCCCTGACCTCATTTCGTCCTTTCGGAGCGGTACGTCTGGCAAAACTCATGAATGGATTTGGAACCATGGAACAGGCGTTTCATGCCGATAGAATATCGTTGGAACGAGCTGGCATAGAACCAGAACTGGCCAGCCGTTTTCTTCAGGAACGAATGCATATTGATCCGCAGGCGCTTTTCCAACAACTAGAAAAGCATGACATACAGGTCGTCACCCTCAAAGAAGCAGCTTATCCTCCCCTGCTTAAGGAAATTTATGATCCTCCGGCCGTTCTCTTTGTTCGGGGAACTCTTCCAGATCCAGGAAAAAAATATTTAGCCGTTGTCGGTTCACGCAAAGCCAGCACCTACGGACAACGCGTAACAGAAGATCTCATCGTCCCGATTGCACGTGCCGGCGTCGTGATTGTGAGCGGGCTCGCCTATGGGATTGATGCCAGCGCACACGATGCAACTCTTCGTGCGCAGGGATGCACGCTTGCTGTTGTGGGTTGCGGAGTGGATCAAGACAGCATTTACCCTTCACATCACAGAGCTCTTGCGTCTCGCATTATCTCTTCTGGTGGAGCCCTGATTTCAGAATTTCCTCCTGGAACCCCTCCTCTGAAGCAACACTTTCCTATCCGAAATCGCATCATTGCTGGTCTGTGTCATGGAACGCTTGTCATCGAGGCTACGCTGGAATCAGGATCTCTTATCACCGCACGAAGTGCCATAGAAAGCAATCGTGAAATATACGCTGTTCCCGGCTCCATCTACTCACCTCTTTCTGAAGGTCCGAACAATCTCATTAAAACAGGAGCCATTCCTGTGACATCTGCACAAGACGTTTTCGGAATCCAAGATGTCTCATCAACACCAGCACACCCCGCCTACCAACCAACAAACGAAAAAGAGGCTGCGGTATTTTCTCACCTATTCTCTCAACCCATCCATCTGGATGAATTAGTGCGATCAACAGGACTCCCCACGCCATTGGTCATGAGCACCCTCACACTCATGGAAATAAAAGGAGTTGTGCGTCATGAAGGCGGTTACTTCTATACGCGTATCAATTGACAGTCGTGAATAAAAGATCTACTAATTGAAACACATGTCAAATCTTCTCATCGTCGAATCTCCGACAAAAGCAAAAACGATTTCAAAATTTCTAGGAAAGGATTACAAAGTCCTTTCTTCATTTGGCCATATTCGAGATCTGCCAAAAAGTAAATTAGGCGTAGATGTGGAACACGGTTTTGAACCAACCTATCTGGTCCCCACCAAAAGCAAGAAAGCCGTCGCTGACCTAAAAAAAGCCGCAAAAGAAGCCGAGATGGTCTACCTGGCAACCGACGAAGACCGCGAAGGAGAGGCGATCGCCTGGCATGTTGCCCAAGCGCTGAATCTGGATCCCAAAAAATACAAGCGAGTGACGTTTCATGAAATTACCCGAGAAGCCATTGAAAAAGCCGTTAAAAACCCAAGAGACATTGATGAACATCTCGTGGATGCACAGCAGGCCAGACGCATTCTTGACCGGCTTGTAGGATACGAACTGTCTCCTTTTTTATGGCAAAAAATCCGTTACGGTCTTTCCGCTGGTCGCGTCCAATCCGTCGCCATGCGACTGATCGTTGAACGAGAACGGGAACGTCGGGCTTTTTCTATCGAGGAATATTGGACCATTGATGGAGAGTTTCAAAAAGACACTCTCGCATTTCCTGCGAAGCTCATTATTTTAAATGGAACGAAAGTCGAAAAGATGGATTTAAAAACAAAAGAACAAGCAGAGAACGTTGTACAGCAACTTACAGGAGCTCAAGCCCGCGTGGGTTCTGTAGAAAAAAAGCTGACCAAAAAAGCACCACCCACTCCTTATACGACCTCCACGCTTCAAATTGATGCAAACACGAAATTAGGATTTAGCGCAAAACAAACCATGCGTCTTGCACAAGAACTGTACGAAACCGGTCGCATCACCTATATGCGTACGGATTCCCTGAACTTGGCGGAAAAATTTTTAGAAGAAGCACAACAATACATTCGCTCCACGTTTGGAGAAAAGTACGTTGAAGGTCCCAAGCGCTATAAGACAAAAAAGAAAGGCGCACAAGAAGCTCATGAAGCCATTCGTCCAACAGACGTGCATCTGACTCCTGCGAATATAAAAAACGAACTCGAGCCGCGTGCATGGAAACTGTATAACCTCATCTGGAATCGCACAGTTGCTTCACAACTTCCTTCAGCTGAAGTGAACCGAACCAGCGTAGACATCACGGTTCACACATCTGTCTTTCGAGCAAGCGGATCCTCTGTCGCTTTTGATGGGTTCATGAAAGTCTATCAATCCACAAAAGAAAAACTCTTGCCTGATCTTGTAGAATCAGAATCTGTTGAGACAAACTCGATTGTCTGCGAACAGCACTTTACCGAACCTCCTGCCCGCTATTCAGATGCGAGCCTTGTCAAAGCCCTTGAAGAATTCGGTATCGGCCGTCCTTCTACCTACGCCCCAACCATCAGTACGATTATCGATCGAGGGTATGTGGAACGCGATGACCACAAAAAACTCGCTCCCACGGACATTGCCCTGATTGTAAATGACGTCCTCGTGGAACATTTCCGACAGATTGTGGACTACGAGTTCACGGCGATCATGGAAAACACGCTGGATGAAATCGCAGAAGGAAAAGTGGAGTGGGTCCCCACGCTGGAATCATTCTACGCACCTTTTCATAAAAATCTCCAAGAAAAATCCAAGCTCTTGAACCGCGAAGACATCATGCCTGACCGTATCCTTGGAATAGACCCTCAAACACAGCTGCCTATCAGCGTGAAAACAGGAAGGTTCGGAGGGTTTGTGCAGGTGGGCGAATATACCAAAGAAGACAAAGAAGAAGGCAAACCCAAACCAAAAAGTGCCTCGCTTCTTAAGGGCATGAATATCGAGTCGCTGACACTTGCTCAAGCGCTTGAGTGCCTGTCGCTTCCACGAGAAGTCGGTGTAACAGAACAGGGAGAAAAAATCATGGCCGCTCTGGGACGTTTCGGTCCTTATCTCAAAGCAGGCGACGTCACCGCAAGTCTTAAAGAGCCGTACGATCCCATTCATATAGATGAAGCGACTGCACGCATCATTTTGAAAGAATCTGCAGAACTGAAGAAAAAAATGGTGACGCCCATCGCCGAGTTTGGCAAAGATCCGATCAGCGACGGAGAGATCCTTCTCAAACACGGACGTTTTGGTCCATATCTGACAGACGGGACGACGAATGCTTCCCTTGGACGCAAACTTACCCCGGAATCCTTAACCAAAGAAAGCGCCATTGAACTGCTCGCCAAAAAGCGGATGCAAGAAACCAAATACAAAAAACCGACGCCAGCAAAAAAACCCTCCGCAAAAAAGAAACCAACAAAAAAACCATCCAAATAATTTGGATGGTTTTTTCTATATGATTCTTTATTCTTTTACCGCTTTTTCTTCAATCTCTTCCATTTCATCCAATAACAGCTTTGCAGCATCCGAACCAAAGGCCTTTTGTATTTTATCTCCGCGTTTTTTCCTTTTTATAGCAGCGTCAGCTTTTTTCTCGGCATCTGTCTGTGCCTTATAAAAATCTCCCAACGCTTTTTCGGCAAGCTCGCGACGTTTTTTCTCATCTTCTTTAATAATGTCAAACAATGTCTTATCCAATCCAATCCACTTGCTGGTTTTGTCTAGCAAGCCTCCAATTTTTTTCGCAAACGGAAAATGTTTGCTCAACAATTTATCACCTAAAGAATCCATTTTGCGCGCGGCCCAGTCTACGCCCGGTATCACCATTCTCCACCCCAAAAAGGTGGCCGCTCGGCCTGTCTGATATCCCAAAAATGCCAACGCCATTCCAGAAGCTTTTCCTCCCCTTAAAAAGAAATTTTCAGAGGGAGACTCTGTGATCTCCACAACAGGAATTGGTTCTCCATCCGGTGCGCGATCTGCATCTATCACGGACACAGGTTTGGCTTCTGGAAGCTCTGTGGAAACAGGAGGATGTTCTGCTGAAACAGGTGCTTCAATAGGCGAAGACACGATTTCAGGAGTTTCTGAACGCGGCGTCTCCCGCAGTTTTGGCTGCGATCTTTCTACAACCGACGGTTTTGACCGGTCTCTCCGAGAACGATCACGATATGAAGGGCCAGGGTTAAATCTATTTTCTCGTTCAGACATATGCATTGTTTATGGTGATTATTTTCAGAATAGCACAAAACAAGCTGAACATGTAGCGTAAAATCTTTACAGCACGTAAAGAATCCATGTATCTTGAATAGCATCATGAGTGAACTTTTTCGAACATACAACGAGCTTGAACAGCTCGTCTTAAAAACCTATCGATCGCCGGACATCCAAACCCTCCGGCGCGCGTATGATGTTGCCCAACGTGCGCACGCAGGAGAAGTGCGTCTCACAGGCCATCCTGTCATTACTCACCCTGTGGCCGTGGCGTATCGGTTGGCACAAATGGGTTTGCATCTGAATGTGGTCATTGCAGGAATCCTGCACGACGTCATCGAAGATTCAGAGATGACTAACGAATCTTTACAGGAACAATTTGGGACAGATGTCGCCTCGCTTGTTGAGAGCGTGACCAAACTCAAACACAGTATCAATTACCGAGGAGAAGAACGCTATGCGGAAAACATGCGAAAAATGTTTTTGGCGATGGCCAGCGATGTGCGCGTGGTTTTCATGAAATTTGCAGATCGTCTACACAATCTTGAAACACTCTACGGCCAGCCAAAACACAAGCAAGAACGCATCGCGAGAGAATCGTTGGAAATTTATGCGCCGATCGCGGGACGTTTGGGAATGAGTGAAATCAAAGGAGAACTGGAAGACGGATCATTTGCCTATCTGTTGCCCAAAGAATACGAACGGATGAAAAATATCATGGACATCAAGGTTCGTGAAAAAGGAGCGTACGTCAGCCGTATCATCGATCAGATTGAAAAACTGCTGAGCAAAACCTCCATGGAAGATTTTCAAGTCCATGGACGAGTCAAGCGTCTTTTCAGTTTGTATAAAAAACTGAATAAGTATCAGGGAGATCTGAGTAAAATCTACGATCTGATCGCGATCCGTATTATTGTTAGTGATGTGGAAGAATGTTACATGGCCCTGGGGCTGCTCCATCAGCACTGGCGGCCTCTTCCTGGACGCATCAAAGACTATATCGCCCAGCCCAAACCCAATGGTTATCAATCTCTCCACACAACGGTGTTTACGGAAAACGGAGAAATCGTGGAATTTCAAATTAGGACATTAGAAATGCACGAGCTTGCCGAATACGGTGTGGCCGCGCACTGGCGTTACAAAGAAGGAACACACAAACCCGTGCGCAATACGCAGTGGATGGAAGAGCTCGCGCAAATCCAAAAGGAACTTCAGAGCAAAAAAAATTTCATGGAACAATTAGAGATCATGAAAATTGATGTCTTCAAAGATCGGATCTTCGTCTTTACTCCCCAGGGAGACGTAATCGATCTGCCTGAAGGAGCCACGCCGATTGATTTTGCTTACGCCATTCACACAGAGGTAGGAAACAAATGTACGGCCGTACGTATCAATGAAGTCATGCGCAACCTCGACACCACTCTTTTTTCAGGAGATATTGTCGAAATTATTACAGACAAAAATCGAAGAGGACCCAATCCCGACTGGATGAAATTCGCCAAAACCCGCCACGCCCGCGCCAAAATCAAAGACGCCACGCACCACACCGTCAAAGGCTGGTTTGCCGAAGTGCTTAAAGGAAGAGAAAAAGCGAAAAAATAAAACAGGAGGTAAATGTCATGAAACGAATAAAGGATGGTTATCTTGACACGATCACTTCGCATATCACTCTCCAGGAAAAGACCGTGCTGGAAATTGGGTGCGGAGAAGGAAGATGTACGATCCAGCTGGCGCAAGCAGGGGCATATGTTACAGGAATAGATCCTGATGCAGAGGCTATCAATCGAGCCCAGGAACACTACTCCCAATTCTCAAATGCAAGGTTTCGAATGGGAAAGGCAGACGATCTTCCCTTTCCGAAAAACTCTTTTGATGTTGTACTGTTTACTCTTTCGTTTCATCATATAGCTCCACAAAAAATGTTCAGAGCGATCGACGAATCTATTCGCGTGACTAAGCCGTATGGATATGTGATCTTTCTCGAACCTGCTTTTATCGGTTCATTTTTTGAAGCAGAAATCCTGTTTGATGCGTGTGACGGAGACGAACGTCGAGAAAAAAAGATCGCTTATGCGACCATGTTGAGCCATCCCTTTCTCGAGGAAATTTGGGAATGCTCCGATGAAACACTCTTTGCTTTCGATTCCGTTGCAGATTTCGAAACATTCATGAAGCCTAAGCGAAATCATCTTGATCTAGAAAAATTCTTCACGGACCACAACTTCGTTCTTTCAGCGCAAAGAAGAATCAATATATTCAAACCAAGAAAATGATTCTTCAAACGAAAACAGGATCATACTGATCCTGTTTTTAAAATCCTGATAAACGATCCAAGAGATCGACAAGTTCATCGCGAGAATAAAACGAGATAGAGATAGATCCCTTGCCTGCGGATTCTTTGATGTCGATTTTCGTTCCGAAAATTTCTCGCAAGCGTTTTTCGTGGGCAAGGATATTCGGATCTTTTTTGGATGTGTGGCGCGCAGAGGATCGTATCGAATTGGATATACGCGCCTCAGCTTCGCGAACCGTCACTCCACCACTCAACATTTGTTCAAACAACACCTGTCGTTTCTGTAGGTCATCTTCCGCTAAAAGAGTACGTGCGTGAGATTTATAAATTTTTCCTTCTTTCAACGCAAGAAGCATGGGTTCCGGAAGCTCTAGCAGACGCACAATGTTTGCGACATTGGAACGACTCTTGCCCACACGCTTTGCTACGTCTTCTTGGGTTAAATTGAATTCGTCCAGCAGAGCCTTATATGCGATCGCTTCCTCAACAGGACTCAAATCCTGACGTTGAATATTTTCAATTAAGGCTAACTCAAGTTTTTGCTGTTCATCCGCCTCGCGGACAATGACGGGAACTGTTTTTAAACCCAATGTCCGTGAAGCACGCAATCGACGCTCGCCGGCAATCAGCTCGAATCCTTGTCCGCTCCTGGTAACGACCAACGGTTGGAGAATGCCGTGCTCTTTGATAGACCCGATAAGATCTTCCAAATCTGCCGGAGAAAAATGATGGCGGGGCTGACGAGGATTCTCCACAATATCATCAACGGAAACCTCTAACACGATCGTACGTGTCTCAGGAACCACTTGTTCGGTCATGCTTTGTTTTTGGGGAATCAAGGAACCTAATCCTCGACCCAATGCAGATTTTGTATTCATAAAAATCAAAGTCTTCCTTCTTCGCGCAAAAGAAATTCTTTTGTCAGGCGTTCATACGCTTTTGCCGCTTTGGATGCAGGATCATAACTCAAAATCGTTTTACCAAAAGACGGAGCCTCTGCAAGACGGACGGAACGCGGAATAACGCTACGGAAAATTTTATCTGGAAAATAACGGTAAAGTTCTTCTAAGACCTCTTTAGAAAGACGCGTACGACCATCGTACATTGTGATGATGGCTCCCATGATATCCAAAGAAGGTTTTAAACTATCGCGAACAAGGTTTACGGTATTTAACAACTGCGACAGACCTTCCAGAGCAAAATATTCAGCTTGAACAGGAATCAGTACGGAATCCGAGGCCACTAATCCGTTAAGCGTCAGCATCCCCAAAGAAGGAGGGTTATCGATAAAAATGTAATCATAATCATTACGCACCTCCAACAGAGCTTTTCGCAAAAAATGTTCGCGCTCTTGTGCGTTCACTAATTCGACGCTCGCCCCCGCCAAGGCTTGTGTTGCAGGAAGAATTTTTAACCCGGCGTGTTCCGTAGGATGAATCAATTGGCGAACACTATGGGATCCGATGAGACCCTCATACACTCCGGCTGAAAGGGCTTTGTAGTCAATTCCCACCCCCGAAGTGGCATTGGCCTGAGGATCTAAATCTACCAGCAAAACGAATTTTCCTGTGTCCGCTAAAAAGGCAGCCAGATTTAATGTCGTCGTGGTCTTGCCCACTCCCCCTTTTTGATTTACCACTGAAATAATATGCGCCATATCGTGGCTTCATTATACCAGAAGCTTCAAAAAAACACGTGGGAGCACGAAAATAAAAATCCCCAGCATGTGCGTTTCTGCTGGGGATCACTCGTTTAAGCAAGCTTGTCTGCTGATCGAGAAAAAGAACGGACGCAACCTGCGAAAAGAGTACCTTCCCTGAGCTCTTCCCAGGAATAAATAAGTCTATCCTCCTTCCATCGCACCGCGGCGTACGTTTCACGATCCGCAGCCTTTGTAGAGCTGAGCACCGGATGTCCTTCAGGGAACAGTTTTTCCCCCTTAGACAAGAAGGTGGCGATCATCACGCAGGTCAACTCTCGGATGTCGGGAGCTTGAAAGGGCTTCTGCGTCTGTGCGGTCTTTGAGACAAGAAGCCATCCGATTGATCCGAAATTAGCCAAAAACGTACGATCAGTCCACTCATGATCTGGATGGACAAACAGATGCTTCAGCATGGACTGGAAAAAAAGAAGAGAGCGAGGAATCACCGCCACCAATACATGACTTTGGGAACAAGTCCTCAATTGTTCTTCGCTATATGGAATAAGACCAAGCTGTCTTTCCTGAACATCGCTTGACCATCCGATACTCTTCTCAATTTCAGGAATCCCGTAAAAATTCCCACCCATTATTTTTCGGGCAATGTTCTGTTCCGGAGTTTCAAACTCATATTTAACCATCTCCACCTCCAAATAGTGAGTGTATTCCTTTTCACACGTTCACTTTACCAAAAAAACAACAAAGTGAACGGGTAAATCTAAGCTCTTTTGCTTAAAAAGTCAATAAACCTGGACAGAGAAGTCTAGAATTGCTATTGTTTTGCTGGTTAAGCCGGGATGGCGGAATTGGTAGACGCGCAGGACTCAAAATCCTGTATGGGCAACTATGTGCGGGTTCGATTCCCGCTCCCGGCACCAGATGTCGTTCGAACGACATCTGTCACCCATAGCCTGCGAGGCGACGGGTGGCGTATCTCATTTTCGTAGAACAAAGAACAGAAAAACACCAGAAATGGTGATTTTTTATTGACATTTAGAGAAAAAACTGATATGTTCGCACAAGCTTTTTAAGGGAGAAAAGTTCATTCAAATCCAAGGAGCTATTAATGATGGTTCGCCTCATGAATTTCCTCTACGCACAGGCCGAGCCGATCGTGGAGACACGTTGGTTTGAGATCATCATGACCATCACCGTATTCTTGAATCCTCTAGCGATTTTTCCTCAATTGTTGACAGTACTCACTGCGCCAAGCGTCACTGGCGTCACTGTCACCATGTGGTATGTGTTCGCGATCATTCAGATCGCGTTCATCTTCCATGGGATCAAGACCAAAAGTGCCAGTATCTTCTTCTCGATGCTCATCAGTTTACTTGAAAACATCGCGATCATCACCACGGTTTATGTACGTGGATGAAAAGGAGGTCTATTGTGAGCTTCATACGAAAAATATTTGGAGTCCTGGGAATCTGGCTGGTGATCTTCATGGTCATGTTCCTTATCTGGGGATTCCTCAAACTAATCCTAGGACCCCTGATTCCCATAGCGACATCCCTCACTATACTGCTATTCACAATCCTCTCGTGGAACCGGTGGGGGAATATGTTATTGTCGATGAGTGGAATTGCCTTGTACGTTATCTCTTGGCCTGTCTCTAACACTCTAGGACCCTGGGCTGGAATGCTGATCTGGTTTATCGGTGTTGGAGTCTGGTTCACAGCCGTGTACAAATCTTATAAAGAACGTTCGGGATCACATAAAACAATGATGGCATCCCACTAGTAATCTCTCTACCCGTTATGTCTTTGGACCTGACGGGTTTTTCTTTTCCTAACTTAGTAAAAGAAAAACACTCCGTTTCTGAAGTGTTTTTCTAAATCATCTACTTATTTCTTTAACCCAACGAGTCCGCCCAAAAAAGCACCCACTAATGTCCCGCACCCCATTCCAAGAAAAGGTGCGACTTGTTGTGGCCCATCCCCCTCTAGAAAAGGCGGTAACGCATAAGAGGAAATAAAAAGAATGATGAACCCAAAGACTAACCCTGCAATAAGGCCAAGAGATGCCCCAGCAAGAGCATTTGCCACCATTCGAATAAAAAGATTTGGATGGTTAAACATAGTGATTAAATCATATCAAAATTTATTTAATCAAAAAAGACTGTTCAATTGAACAGTCTTTTTTGGTTGCGGGGGTCGGATTTGAACCGACGACCTTCGGGTTATGAGCCCGACGAGCTGCCTGGCTGCTCTACCCCGCGCCCTAGTTATAGAAGATTGTGGGTTGAGTGTCAAGAAATATGTGGAGAAAAATGCAGGAACATTATCTTGCCAAAACCAAAAAGATCCGCTATATTTTCTTTGCCTTATGGCTGGGTAGCTCAGCTGGTTAGAGCGTGGGACTCATAAGCCCGAGGTCGGGGGTTCGAATCCCCCCCCAGCTACCAAAAACACTCCGTAAAAAACGGAGTGTTTTTGATTTCTGAAAAAGAAAAACCCTACCCCACCATCACTCCTGATTGGAGCTAGGGCGAGTAGGGTCGTTGATAGGTTCGTATTTTCACTCTTCCAGAATCTTTATTGAACCACCGAGAGACTCAATGATTCTCTTGAACTCTTCGAGGGTAGTCCCAGCGAAAATATTCACGATCTTCTGCGAGGGGCTCCAGGGCAAAACTTCGATAGGACCATCGTCGAGCCACCTATCAAGCATGTTCCCCTCCTCGTCATGCCACAAATCTCCATTAGTAAGCCAGGGAACAGCCTTACTATTGATTTCATATACGTTGACATGGAGCCCATACTCTTCGTTGGGTGCTTTAAGATCTTCACCCCAGCAAATCCATTTAACAATAATGATTCTCCATTTAGGGGAACCGTCCTGATTGAAGTGCTCTGGTCTAATTGGAGTGTAGGGATCATCCCACTCATGACAACTCGGAGAATTGCATTTCCCCCATTCGTCACCTTGCTGCAAATCGAGCGAGAGAGTGGTGAAGTATGCAGTGTCTCCATCAACGTAACAAAGAACTGGTTCAGACGCCATAAATCCCCTTTCAAGAGATGGGATCAAAATTTTGAGAATAAAATGACCGTCAATAATACCCTAAAATACCCATTTTGTCAATCATTCGTCTATTTTTAATAGTTTTTATTTCTCATTTCTTTCAAAAAATGGTAAGATTTCTAGACTTATGACCCTCACAACGCACGCCACATTAGGGGCGGTTATTGGACATGCGACCGGAAATCCCCTTCTTGCCTTTATTTTCGGATTCATTTCCCATTTTCTCATCGACATGATTCCTCATGGAGATACAGGCATTTCTGACAATTTTCGTGTTCACAAGCGCCGACGCAAACAGGCCGTTGCCTACGTGATGGTTGATGCCGTCTTTGCTATCTTTTTTGTCCTGCTGTTGGCGAATACTCGTGACATCGAATCAGTGCGAACGTTTAGTTGGGGAATTGTGGGAGGAGTCTTACCAGATCTTATCGTAGGGCTTTACGAAATCACGAAAACTCCGTTGCTTCTATGGTTCAACAAATTGCATTTCTTCTTCCATGATTTCTTTACCAAGCGCAAAGGCGATGTCCCTCTCTATTACGCCATCCTGGCTCAAATCGTCTTGATTGCTTATTTGCAGACGAAATTGTAAAAATAAAAAAGCAGCACAAATAAAAACGTAAAAAGCGACACTCACCAGAGTGTCGCTTTAAGATTGTAGAGTCACAGGTGGCTTTTAGGCGACCACCATGTGAATGATACTGTAGGAAACCAGGTCAATGAAAATCTTGACGATCCCCAGCATGGTCCGTCCCTGCCAAGGCATGCTCTCAAACGTTCGGAGTCCAGAGCGACTACGAATCACTTGATACAAACCCAAGGTGGCGACATGGAAACAACCGATATAAAGCAAGGTTACTTCGTGGTTGATTGCCAAAAAACCGAATTGCACAATCCCCGTCAAGATCATGTAAATCTTTCCGAAGGTGTTGTACTGATCAAAGTAAGCCGTGGTAACCCCAACGCGGGCAGTAGCCCAAGTAAGAGCGATCAAAAGCACAAACAACATCGTTCATTCCTCCGTTCAATGGAAAAAACACTGTCACAACAAAAATGAACTGCACAGTAAATCATCATTTTACGAATTTGTCAATGCTGATGTCTTTTACCCAAGTTCTAAACTCAATGCACCACCCATCGCTTCTTTCTCCAAAACGGCATGTTTTGCCAAGGAACGTCAACTAGATCCATATTTAGGATCTATGAGAGGCAAAGAGCTTACATCTTTGGAAAGAGAGAGGATCCAGTGGTATCTCAAGGGACACTGGAGCCTAAGGGATATAGGCAGAGCGTTGAAAAGGAACCATGGAGTGATTAGCCGGGAACTGAAGAGAAACAAGAAACCGGATGGTTCGTACTCT
>JACPHU010000007.1 GCA_016188495.1 Candidatus Uhrbacteria bacterium | reverse complement strand
TCGACTATCTCAAAGAGCATCTTCATCTGGTCACTTCTTTTCCAAGATCTGTTTACGGATACCTCGTCCATTACGCGATGGTTCTTTTAGGTTACCAAGTGATGAAATTGTTGGGAATTTGAATTTATGGGTTCACGGCCTAAGAGTTCGCTTTGTTTTTCTAGATCGTACTGCGATTGTAAATTCATCCAAAATTGTGGAGATGTTTTAAAGTAACGTGCCAGACGCAACGCGGTATCTGCCGTTACCGATCGCTTGCCTAGAATAATTTCATTGATACGACGAGGAGGTACATTGATGCTTTTTGCCAGACGATATTGTGAAAGATGAAGAGGGTCTAAAAATTCTTCTAAGAGAATTTCTCCAGGATGAATAGGAAAAAGTTGATTCGATGTCATAGATTTAGTTATGAGAGATATGAGATCTCAATGGTAGTCTTCTATTTTCACGTTATAAGAATGGTTGGTTTTCCACACGAAACAGATACGCCATTGATCGTTGATTCGAATACTGTATTCATTTTTGCGATTGCCTGTGAGTTTTTCCAGATGATTACTGGGTGGAGATCGAAGATCATTTATGGAAATAGACGCGTGGAGCATAAGAAGTTTTCGATAGGCTCTTTGTTGAATGTTCTCTGGAATTTTTTTTGACATCTCACGATGAAAAATCTTTTCCGTCTCTTTATCACTGAAATGTTGAATCATAAAGAACTATAAAGAACCATAAGTGTATAACATATTAATAACGCAATACGTTATGATTGTCAATTGTTTCGTTCCATCCATGATCTTCACTCTTTGAAAAAAGATTTTATTTTTTCAACAATAGGTCTATTCTATAACGGTCTCTGTTGATAGATTTGAAGAGTTGATAAAAGAAATCATATGAAATTATTCGCGATCTATGCGAGAGTTGTTTTAGATGAAGATTTTAGATCGAATGTTTTTCGTCAGAAAGATCACGATCTTTATAACTCCCACATCACATTGGTACAGTCGCGTTTTATTTCGGAAGAAGATATTCCTGATCTTAAACGCGTTGTGTCTTCTTTTTTTGAAAGCGTTCATATTCCAAATCATCGTATCGATTTGATCTTCAATACTTTGATTCCAGAACAAACGAGCAGTGAAAAATATTGTTTGATGATCGGCGCTGTTGAGAACAAGACGTTCATGGATCTCCAAAAGAACCTTGTTTCTCTTTTGGGTGATTATACAAATTACTGTAATCAAGAAACAAAAGCATACGAAGAATCATTTCGACCGCATATCACCATTGAGCAGGATTTAAATAGAGAGGCTTATACGAAGGCCTTAGATGAACGAGATAATCAGTACAACGGTAAGGGAAGTATCTCAGAAATTGTTTTATCTATCGTAAATGAGGATACGGTTGAGGAATCAAGAACGTTAGAAAATATGACTGTTTTTAAGTTGTAGATTGAATCAACGATAAAAAACGGTAAGATATAACTGATATGAGAAGCCTTTCTTATTATTTCTTTGCTCGACCTTCCTTTTTAGAAGGAGCAGCCCGTGCTCTGGACTTGGGCGGTATTTTGATTCATACAATGATTCAGCGATTCCTTCGCAGGCGGACGCACACGTAACACTCAATGATTGGATGATGGTGGGAGCTGATTTACAGGTGGCTATTTCAGCGTATGAACAAGAACAAAAGAAAGGGTAAATATTTGCGATTCTTGAACGTTATGATTAAACCGTGCCGGGAGCTGCCGAGCGTATTCTCGTGATGGCCGAACAGCAAGCGACCCATCGCAGGACTCTTGAAAAAAGCGTGATTGATTCAGATGTAAAGAAATCCGAACGAGGCCCACTTTTTGCTTTTATGATCGCGGTCATCGGTCTTTTTCTTTCTGGTTGTTTGGGACTTCGCGGACAAGAGTTAGCCGCAGGTTTGATAGGAGGCGGCGAAGTCGTTTCCCTGGCCGGCCTGTTTATTTACGGACGCCATCAAAAAGCAAAAGAACGAGAACGAGCATAAGGAACAAAGTCCGATGAAATAAAAACACACCTTTTATAGGTGTGTCGTTTTTTTTGAGAGAATGAGTTTTTGTGACTAGGTCAATTCGCCAACATGATCACGTTCCATAGAGGCACGGAATGTATCATAGTTAAGTGTTTGCGTTGTTTCATCCCAGGCTTCTGCCAGAGCGACCATACACTTCACTTCAAGCAGAGGTCCGGTGGTTGAGCCAGCAGAGATGGCGTTGCCCTGACCTTTCTGATTAGAAACAGCTTTTGTGCCTGTTTCGTAATGGCTGTCTACAACACCATCCATCATAGAGCTTCCCAGAACGACCGGATAACGACGTTGATACAGTTGCCAGAGGCAATCAATGTGACTGGGTACCTCTTCAACAATATCTTCGTCCCGGACATTGCCTGCACCAAAAGTGATCAGGAGCATTGCACTGCAGGTTGGATCATTGGCGTCGTGCAGAAGGGACTCGGATGGAGTCGCTGGACTAATCTTTACGAGCTTTATTCCTTCGCGGAAATAAGGTTTGTAGATTAATCGTTTGGAAGTGATGATCGGGTTACGTCGCATGGCATGCGGATAGATTCGCAGCTGGTCGTCGTAGTGGCCAACCACATATTGGGCGGGACAGCTAAATGCCTGACGTCGTTTGTCTTTGACTTTGTGGACACGCATTCCGTCCATTAGATCATCGCCAAACATGAGGAACGGACCAGAAAGATCGCTTGCCGCGGCGGTGATGGCAAAATATAAATTGTTCGTTCCGTCATCTCCCAGATCAACCATCGCAACTTGTGACCCGGTTGCGATAATCGGTTTGCCGATGTTTGGAAACATAAAACGCATAGCGGCGATCATGTGTGCCATGGTGTCCGTCCCACCACACACGACGAACCCAGTCGCTTTGTCGTACAACAACTTGATGACATTTGCGATCGACACCCAGTGAACCCACCGTCCATTGGTCGAGTCGATCGCTTTTTTATACACGGGAATCCAAACAACCTGAATTTTTTCTTTGAGTCCCTTAATCTCGAGAGGTTCAAGAAGCTTCTGAGCATCATCGGTAGGACCATAGACAATTCGATTGAATGCGTCTTTGCTTTTTTTCATCCCGATGGTTCCTCCGTAGTAGAGAATAAACACAACGGGCAGATGCGGGCTTAGCCGTGCTATTTCATCAAGGACACTCTCAGGGAGATCTTCCATGTTTGCAAATGGCATGACCGACGCCATTTGAGCTTCATGACGTTCCTGTTGAGTTTGCATGTTATTCCTCTTGGAAAGAGAAGTTGTGAAGAACGGTCTTATGATTGTTTGAACCGAACGCAAATTAACATGCTATAGAGTTCATGTCGAGGGGATTCCATTGACATAAAGTCCTAAATACATTAGGTTTTCTTGTTCATCCAACTTTTGCGAAAGGAGCATCTGTGCGATTCTGGAAACGGTATTGGATGATTATTCGTTCTTTCAAACATGACATCTATTGGTCTTTGGTTTGGGTGGTGATCGTGACGATCATGGGGCTGGCAACTCCCTACATGAATAAATTAGTGTTTGATCTCGTGTCTGTTTGGGGTTTGCCTAGCATTCATTCTCAATCGGTCATCATCAACATGTTACAAACGATGATGCCGCAGACGCATACGCTCTGGTGGCTAGCCGGCTTTATTCTTCTGGGAAAAATGCTGACGGAGGTACTGGCAAGTACGAGCGGGTTATTTAGGCAGCGCTCTTGGCTGAAACTATTGCTGCTGATGAGTGAGCGTATGCCAATATTGACCATGAGCCACCTTCTCAAACTTTCCATGGGGCATCACCTCAAAGAAAATACGAGCAAGCAAATTGCGAAAATTGATCGCGGGGTGAATGCGGCAAGCGAGCTCACCGATCGGGTGTTTAGCAGATTGCTTCCTGAGATGTTCGTCATTCCTGCGTATATCATCGTGTTGATGATTCTGGAGTGGCGAGTGGGGTTGCTAAGTCTTGTCTTGGGAGCTTTGGGTATCTGGTGGTCGCTTTACGACCACCGGTCGCTAACTCCTCATCGGAAAAAAATGGAGAGCCTGTACCAGCAGTCCACTACCATTTCCTACGAAGCCCTCAGCAATATCGCGACCGTTCAAGCCTTTGGTCGTGAGAGCCACGAACATCATCGTATTGCCACAGCTCTTTCGGAGATTCGGCAGGTTGAGTTGATTCAGTGTACCCGTACCATGAAGGGCGGATACTTGCGTGAAGGAATGACAAATATTTGTGGCGTTTTAGTCATTTTGATAGGGCTTTTGGGGTTGGAGGCTCAGACGCTCACTCTTGGAACGCTGGTCATGCTCCTTCAGCTAAGCGACCGGCTCATTCGTTCGTGTCGGAATATGACTCAGGAATGGTTGGAGATTGGCCGGTATCAGGAATCCCTTATCCCTTTGATGGATTTGTTGGATACGGTCCCAGAGATTATTTCTCTGCCCACAGCTTTGACTGTTGGGTCGATTGAAGGAGGCATCCATTTTGATGACGTAACATTCTCTTACGATCACAACGACCCAGCGGTAAAACATATTAACTTCATCATCAAGCCTGGACAGATGATGGCGTTGGTGGGGCCTTCAGGATCTGGCAAATCGACGCTGGTCAGTCTCTTGTTGCGAGCGTACGATCCGCAAGAAGGCGCTATCCTTATCGACGGGCGTGACCTGCGCGTCCTTGATCTTGAAACTTACCGCGCTCAGTTAGGGATTGTGCCTCAGCAGGTCGAGATTTTTTCCGTCTCCATTGAGGAAAATATTGCTTACGGAAAATCTGACGCAAGCCAGGAAGAAGTGATTGCCTCCGCCACGCTTGCAGGGGCGCATGACTTTATTGTCAGCAAACCCAATGGCTATCAATCCATTGTTGGCGAGCGAGGTTTGGATCTCTCGGGTGGTGAACGGCAGCGTATCGGAATTGCTCGTGCTATTTTGCGCAATCCAAAAGTGCTCATTTTTGATGAAGCGACAAGCAGTCTGGATGTGTTGAGCGAACGCAAGATTCAGGAAGCGCTTGAAACACTTCGTCGTGGACGTACGACCATCGTGATTGCTCATCGATTCTCGACTATTCAACGTGCTGATTACGTTGTGGTCATGGATAGGTCGCGGGTCGTTGCACAGGGAACGCATGCTCAGCTACGAGAAGGAAACGCTCTCTTTCGTGAGCTAGAAAGATTGCAAAATACAGATGTGATTCGCGCGTAATCTTGAGGAGTTCTTACTCCTCTTTTTTTTATAAAAATGTGGTGGGGTTTATCCGTTTAGCGTTATACTGATCGAAGTGAATAGTGAACACGGTGTTTAAAGATTTATTATGAAAATTCTCGTCGTAGAGGATGAGCCAAAATTGAATAAGGGTCTTGTGACGGGTCTGCAGAATCGTGGATACGCCGTAGATTTTGCTTTTGATGGAGAAGAAGGGGAGAAATTAGCTCGGGTGAATGAGTATGATGTTATTATTCTCGATGTCATGATGCCAAAACGTGATGGACTGGAAGTGTGTCGAAGCTTACGCGCTTTTGGAGTGCAAACACCCGTTCTCTTTCTTACCGCTCGTGATAGTGTCGAGGATAAGGTGATGGGTTTAGATTTGGGGGCGGATGATTATCTGGTAAAGCCTTTTTCGTTTGAAGAGTTAGTGGCGCGTATTCGCAGTCTCTTGCGTCGTCCTATACAAACTGAATCAGACCTTTTGCTGCTAGACGATTTACAACTAGATACTCGTTCTCAGACCGTTAAAATAAAAGATAAACAGCTTGATCTAACATTGCGTGAATATGGGATCCTTGAATACCTATTACGAAATAAAAACAATCTTGTTACGCGTGAGGATTTGTTAACCCACGTCTGGGATCGATTTTTTGATTCTTTCAGTAATGTCGTTGATGTTCATCTAAAAAATCTCCGTAAAAAACTTCCACCCGCTTATGCCAAACGTATCCAAACGGTCTGGGGGAAAGGATATCGACTCGTTTAACAAAGAATTCCGGAGATCTCGACTCACTCTTACGCTGATGTATCTGTTGGTTTTGGCTGTGGTGTTGTTTATTTCTGGTGGGGTGACGCGATCCTTTTTTTCACAAAGATTGGACGATCGATTCCATCGATTTAATGCGTACCTGGATCAACGACCAAAACCGATCTCTGTCATGCTTCCTCTTGCCGATGATGTACGAGCAGATCTTCTTCATGTCACTCTTATCGTGAACACACTTCTTTTATTTATTGCAGGTCTGTTGAGTTATTGGTTGGCAGGGAAAACCCTCCGTCCTATTCAGGAGGCTTATAGCAAGCAAAAACATTTTTTAAGTGATGTTTCTCACGAGCTACGTACGCCGTTGGCGATTCTTCAGACGGATTTAGAAAATGAGCTTGAAACAGCCAACACTCAACATTCGCGCCAAGCCCTTCAAAGTCATTTAGAGGAAGTGAGTCGTATGAGTCGTTTGGTTACAAGTCTCCTTATGTTATCTCGTCTTGATGGTGGACAGGCGGGTACTCTTGAAACCAAAGACGAAGTGGTTGATCTTCAGTTGGTTCTTCATAAAACGATTGATCGTTTAACTCCTCTTGCCCAAAAGCACCAGATCACGCTGTCTTTTTTTCCAAGTACCTCTGTTGAGATTCCTATTGCTACGTCAAAAGAATTTTTGGAGCAGGCGATCACGAACGTCATTCATAATGCCATTCAATACAATAAGAAAGATGGACGGGTGGATGTATGTGTGAGTACCCAAGAGGATACGGCGACGATCGTGGTTAAAGATACGGGAATTGGTATTGCTCAAGAAGACCTTCAAAAAGTTTTTGATCGTTTTTATCGCGTAGAAAAAAGTCGTTCCCGACAAACCGGAGGCAGTGGTTTGGGTTTGTCTATTGTTCAATCCATCATTTCTTCTTTGGGAGGAGTAATTTCGTTATCATCTCAATTAAATGAAGGCACAACCGTTCGTATCGTTTTGCCTATCCACAAGCTATGAATTACGAAACTCGATGAGATTGCGGTGCACGGGCTGTCGATCTGCACGAACCATATTCACATAGGGAGAGTGGAGTCGACGGGCGCCCGTAAGCCGCAAGATCGCGAGTTTCGTAATTCATATCCACAAGACTTCATCATTTCTTCATGGTCGTTCTGTTACTGTTTTTATGTAATCAATGTGTTAAATCGTTGATTTATAAAACATCTCTAATTCATTACGAACCATTTTTATGAAGAAATTTACTCAGCATCCTTTTCTTGCCGCTGCAGCCGTTGTGGCTGTGGTGGGAATGAGCGCTGTTGGCGTGAGAACGCTTTTTGCCGCCGAGTCTACAGATAATCCGAACGATCTTGTAGATACCATCGCTACGACCTTTCATTTGAACGTGGAAGATGTTCAAGAGGTATTTGATGAGCATCGCGAGCAAATAGAAACGCGTCGCGCACAACGGGAGAGTAAGATGTTGGAAGAGGCTGTTTCAAACGGCAAACTCACTCAAGCCCAAGCAGACAGTATTGTCGCAAAGCGCCAAGAGATAAAAACGTTTATGGAGAGCTTAGCCTCTTTAGATAAAGAGGCACGTCACGAAGCGATGAAAACTCAGATGGATGAGCTCAAACAATGGGCAGAGGAAAACGATATCCCTTTCTATTATCTCCACCCAGGCCCACGTGGTGGAATGCATAGTCGTTTTGGACAAGGTGATCAAATGCCTGAACCTATAGAAGAAGATCAAATACAAAATATTGAGTAAAGAAAAAAATCACCCTTTGACGGTTCGACCTGCTCACCGCAGGTAAACTCAGGGTGGTTTTTTATAATGGTGATTTTTTAGCTATTCGGATCTTGTGCACGTGGTTCTAGTGTTTTTAACCACACGTCATCTGCCATAAATGTATCTTGTCCGATCGTGATGTAGAAAAGAGAGCCGGGAGTATTTTCGTAGGCACGGAAGGAACCGATTTTATACGTTCCACATTTTTCTTGGTTTTCAAGATCTCCGCCAGCCACAAGGTATTCTGTGTATTCATCTGTTTTATTTATTTCCATAACGGTACACACGCTTTTATCAGCATCTTTCATATACAGCGTTTCAATCGCTTCTTTTGGATTGAGGGTTTCGTCAAAACGCAGGCGAGTAATGGTGTGTTGGAAATCTGGAAGATCTTTTGGATAGAGAATAAGCGTTTCCTCCTTTTCTTCTAAAAGAATTTCTGAAGTGTATCCTCCATTGGTGAACATTATGGGACTATAGCAGAAGGTGAATCCAAGCTCATCGTTGGTATAACGATTATATCCCTCTTCACACGCCTCAGGGGCAGCCATGCGACTGCCTTCATTGCTTGTGTCGGGTTCTTCCTCCAAGAACGGTTCCTCTTTTACGGTGATGAGTTCTTCGTCTGTTCTCGTTGTTTGTGCGGAGGGGGTGGCACATCCAGCGCCTAAAAACACGATAAGCATAGGTGTGCCCAAAAAAGAGAAAAAAGCGTTTCGTTTCATAAAAAATTTTTCATTTAATGTTCATTTTTATTTTATCATAAAATCGTCCGTTGGCTTTTCTGCGCATTTACTCCATTACATTTCCGAAAGTTTGTTCTTTTTTCGCTGAACCTAGAGGCAAATACCATTGTTTACCAACCAGGGAATTGGTACGGCACCAAGACAAAAACACAAGACAAAAACCGTGTCAACGGGAAATAGAAATGTCCTACTTCCAGGGATTTAGAAATGTCCTAGTGAGTGAGTTGTGAGAGGGTACAGTCTTTGGCGATTTGTTTTCTCCAAGGATGGTCGATCGCTGGTTTGGTAACCTGTTTGTTCGCAAG
>JACPHU010000006.1 GCA_016188495.1 Candidatus Uhrbacteria bacterium | reverse complement strand
CTCAGACGAACCATTCTTAGGAAACTCACCATCATTAAAAAACAGATCGCTGCCTCACGGAAGAAATCCAAACCTCACGGTTAGATTATTACATCCAACAACGATACCCTCATGGGTTAGATTATTAAATCAGTAGACACGTAGAAAAACCGCCCCTTACGAAGATGCGGTTCTAAGACGTTTCCACACGGAATACAGGTTGATTTTCTCGAACAGGAAAAAAAATGATCGCTGATAGACAAAGAAAGAAACTCATGATGAGAGGATAATGCAAATCTTGCATGGCCAGATATCCAGTAAACAATAATACGGGAATGTCCATCAAACTCTTCAGTACGTTGAGGTTTGAAAGAGTTGTGGCACGGCTACGTGACTGAACGCGTGCATTCACCATCTGAGAAAACAGAGGTTCGCGAACACTTCCAACGGCAATCGCAGACCAAAGAGCAATAAACAGAATCCATGGGATATGGCTGACAGCAGCAATAGCCAAACAACCTGAGGTCAGCAGAGCCGTCAGAAAAATGACTTTACTCACTCTCCAACGATGTGCTGTTTTTCCTACAAGCCAAGATCCCAAAAATAAAAAGAGATAACCTCCGGCATCAAACACCCCTAACCACCCAACGCTTAAACCTTCAGACATTAAAAGCGGTTGCGAAATGCGCCAGGCAATAAACACTCCCACAAATACCAGGAGTCTATTCAAACAAAGACGTATAAGCCACGGATGATGAGCAATGGTCTGCAAACTCTGTTGAAAAATACCGATTTCCATTTCTGAAATATCTATCCGGTGACGAGGTTCGCGCAGCTGTACAAGACACAGACACGCGAGGAAAAGGGCCAGAGCGTTCATGCTAATCAAAATGCGAAACTGCCATTCTAAAAGATCCTGTGCAACCCAGACTCCGATAAAGGGCATCGCTATTTTAAAGAGCGAACGGGCACAGAACAGATGACTGCTCTTTTGAGTCGTGTCCCTCTCTTTGCCCAACTCCAATAAACTTTCGTACAGCATGGCTTCTTCGGTTCCAGAAAAAAACGAAAACGCAGCGCTCATGAGTACGAAGACCAAACTAAATTGCCAAAAACCGTGAGCAAACCAATCCCCCACATGTACCAACGCCAGAAGCCCAGCGCCGATAAGTAGTGTGGCCTTGCGACCGATTCGATCCGCCAAATACCCAGAGGGGATCTCGGTCACAAGCGCGGTGAGGGACCAGACGATACTCAACCAAAAGATCTGATCTAAAACCAATCCTCGGTGCAGATAAAACAACACAATGACTGCTGATAGCGCTTTGATTTCAATAAACGCCCGAGCCCAAAACAATAAGCGTGGATTTCTTGCAACCCTTTGCTGATGCGTCATTTACCTTCCTCCTCGTCCCTTTTTTATGTCAGATGTACAACCCTGTCAATGAAAATTCTTCTTAAACAGGCTCGGAAATACTCCAGATCCCTTCAAACATATTTGCCATGAACTGATGGATTTCTTTGGAATGGATCAAGACCGCGGAAAGCGTTTCATACGAAGAAATAAAAGCGACCTTATCATCAAATAAAATCATCACCGATGTAAACTTCCCTTGCATGACCTGCGGAAGAAAGCGCGGGTTACGCTCCTTAAGGGTTTCAAGCGGAGGTTTTTGTGTGGAAGAATCGTTCTTCTGCCCTATTGTTTTTTCCCACAAAGATCTGGACGTGATCTTTCTCTGCTTGCGCGAAGAGACATAATAGTGGGCATAGGCCTTATCAAACTCAGAAAAAAAATTTTTCCGCGGAGCCATGATGTCCCAGTGGCGACTTTTGCAATAAAGCGCCTCTTCCACCACCATTTTTATCCCTTCGATTCCCTCGTATTGCATCACCTCCATTGCTTGTCCCTGAGGATGACTTACGCGCTGAAGAAGCAAAGGCAACAGCACATCAATTCCTTTTTTATGCTCTTGAAGCTGCGTTATTTTCTGATCCAAAAGCTGTTTGACGTGTTCAGGATGAGACATATGAAACAATCTTCGAGCGCCTGTTCCAGATTTGGAAACAAGTCCTTTTTGAATCAGTGTTTCCAATGCGTGATACACGGTCGGACGCTTGATAGCGGTTTCTTTAGCCAGCTGATGAACCCCTACACCCGTATGAGCAAGCCCAGCCAAATACAAACGTGCCTCCGTAGAGGAAAGACCAACAGTCATAAGCTGGCTTTCAAGTTCAGTCATAGTGTCAAAATATGTTTATACCAAAAAAAATACTTAATTTAGATCATTTTGTCAACTGTTTATATACGATTATAAACATCTATTTAACAATAATCAGTAAAAAGATAGGTTGGTATCGGATCCAAAACACAAAGGAGATCATATGGAAACCAAGCGTCTGCACGTACTCATCACAGGTGGCGGCACAAAAGTTCGTATCGATGACGTGCGACATCTGAGCAACTTTTCCAGAGGCGGATTCGCCAACGCGATCGGGCAAGCCTTCATCCAGACCGGAGCACGCGTCACTCTTCTGGGGAGCGAGGATCTGATCCAGAGACTGCAGGATCAAAATCAAACCCAAGGATATGCACGCCTGGTTGCCTACCAGTGGTTTGAGGAATACGAACAAGCACTCTTTCAAATCATCAAAGACGAACAGCCTGACATCATTCTTATGGCAGCTGCCGTGAGTGACTGGTTGTGTAAAGATGCCCAGCAGGGAAAAATCAGTTCTCACGAAGATAAATTGACTCTGACGTTCGTACGCGCCCCCAAGCTTATCGCAAGAGTGCGTGAAGCAACGGGCATCAAGACATTCCTTGTGGGGTTTAAACTTCTCTCTGGCGCCTGTGCGACAGAGCTGATGAACAAAGCTCATGCTCAGGTCACAAAAAACCGCCTGAACCTTACGATCGCCAACGATCTGAGCCAAATTCGAGACGGAAACCATCCAATCACCGTCGTGACTCCTGAAGGAGGGGAAATTCCCATCCATGGCCTACGAGACTCTGTCGCTCAACAACTGGTTGATTTTATCAAACGCCGGCAATCCGTACGCTGGAGCATAAACGAACAAACAGCAGTGGCACATCTCTTAAGCGATGATTCGGTCGCTCATGAGCATCTGTGCTCGTTGCTCAAATTCACCAAGGATGCGCAGATATTCCAAACCGTCGAAGGAAATCTTTCTTGGCGAGCAAAAGATCCTGAACGGTTCTGGGTTTCTCCTTGCAAAGTTCTCAAAAACTCGTTGAAACTGGAAGATCTCGTATCTACGGTCACAGATGCAACAGCGCAACGTATTGTCTATGAAGGAGAACGCAAACCCTCCATCGACAGCGCGGTGCAAGGCATTCTGTATAAAACGTTCCCTTGGATTCAGGGACTTCTGCATTTCCATACAGGATTTGTGCTAGAAGACGCTTCTACACAATTCCCCTATCCTTGCGGAACGCAAGAAGAGGCGGAGGAAATGGCACAAGCATTCCAAGACCTTCCCTATTCAGAGGGTTTAGCGATCATTCTTCCCTATCATGGATATCTCTTAGCACTTCCAGAACATGGATCTCTGCGCTTGGTCCAAGACTGGGAAAAGATGAAAACTCATTACCTGACTCATCTGACGCAGGTCGGATATCTCCACCGGGTTGGTGAACTCTCGTTATTTCCCGTGTTCAATCATGCACGCGTCATAGGACTCGTTGCGTCGCACACCCAAGAACAGTGGGTGTCGTGTTATCTGCATCCAGACCATCGCGGAAAAGGCTATGGCGAACGTCTGGTACAGCAGGTCGAAAAAAGAGGATTGCGCGTAAAGGCAGACCGAGCCTGCCACGTCATAGACTACTACCGATCGCGCGGATGGACGGTCGTACAGGAAGAAGCGTCTCTGGTTCTTCTTGATCCGCCCAAACACTTAACAGGAAGTCTTCTCCCGTGATCAGTCCTTGAAAGGAACGGTACGACCCGTTCCTTTTTTTATTCTGGATAGATTTTCTGTATAGATTTCTGTATAGATTTTGACGACAATTGACGACAGATTTTTGACGACAGATTTATTGACAAAAACACTTAAAAAAGCTAAGTTCTCCCTTCGTTCTTTCCAATCAAACATCATAAAAAGGAGTCTCATGTGAGAGTAAACCCTCAGCGTGCCAGAAAATTCTGGCAAGAGCACAAACACAATTCCTGGCTGTTTTTTATCTTATTGGTGGTTGTCACACTACTGCTTTCCGCCGTAGGTGTCCGTTTCTTGAAACCACCGGCTGTGATCAGCTTGTTGATCAGTGTCACGCTGGTCCAAACCCTCATCTTCTTGAATTCCGGAAGGATCGTCATTCTCTTGATGGGTTGCCAACCACCCGATGCCCAACAGCAGGCGCGTCTGCAACCGATCTTGAACAGACTCGTAGAAAAAAGCGGTTTGAGTTACATGCCTGCCTTGTTTATTGCAGCTATGGAGGTACCCAACGCCTTTGCGTTTGGGACAGGTCTGATGGGTGGGTCTGGAATTGCCGTGACAAAACCCATTCTCGAGATTTTAGACGATCGCGAGCTGGGGTCTGTTCTGGCTCATGAGCTAGGCCACATTGTCTCGCGCGATACAGCACTCATGACCATGATTTCAATCACCCTGACGGTACTCAATAACATGACGCGTGGGATGAGCAATATCGGCAGACTGGCTCTGGTGGGAGGTCTCTTGATCGAAGTGATCGCTTACTTTCCACGCGTGATTGCCGCAGGCATTACCCAACTGCGAGAATATGCCGCCGATGCCTACAGTGCGTATCTCACAGAAGATGTTGAACCGATGATTAGTGCCTTCAAAAAAATGAGGACTTGGCATGAAACCAATGAACCCAAAAGAAAGAAAACCCTTTTGGACCATCTGCAGAGAAACAGAATGGATGAACTTCTCTTGAGTCATCCGGACATGTCTAAACGAATCAACATGCTCAATCAACTGAGGGAGGAGAACCATGAGTCCGTTTGATCTGTGGCAAATCATGAGACGTATCAAGAAAGACGTCGAGAAGCACTACACGCAAAAAACGACGTTTCATCGTCTCATGCGATTTCTGTTCGCTAATTATGTAGGGATGATGATCCCGTTGAGCGTGTGTCTGTTCCTGATCTATCAAATAGCTCCGGTATGGGTGCACCACTGGGTGTTTGAAATCGCTTTTCTCAAAGCCCCGATGTGGATTGCAGGGTTGCTCACGCTGTATGTGGCCTTCCGCTTTCTGCGTAGATATATCTTTCCCGAAGAAGGGTGGAGAGGTTACTTCAGTCCTATCGTCGGAAGTTCGATATTGGCTTCTGTGCTAGCCGCAGCTCTCGTCATTGCCTTTTCAGGCGGTGCGCGTTGGGTGCAGATCCACAAAGATGCCCAATTTGAGGAAATCGATACACTTCCTCGTGTTTCAAATGCACTTGTCCGTTACACTCCTGCGCAAGTGGCAGCAGAAGAAATCGTGCGCCGCACACAAACTTCCCAGTTCACCCCAGGAAAAACCAGACCTATTGGAAGCAGCACGGGCGTGGCCTATATCGCCCCTCTGGTTCCCCAAGGTTTGTACAATGCTCTGTTTGAACACAACACAGGGTTTATGTACTACGATGATGGCGGGACAGACGAAGCTGCCCAACGAGTAAAGACGCTCTCCAGCGCCCCGTTCCAATGGGGCGAGGGAATGGAGGTTCTAGACGACGTCTACCGCCAATTGATACGAAAGGTTGGATTTCTCAACAGTTATCCTGAAATCTATTATGCCCCGGTGTATAAGACAGATGGATCTGTCCAGGAAATCCTTGGTGTGGTTCCGTATATCTCTTATCGTTTTTGGTGGGGTCTGATGATCCCGCAATGGGGCGGGGTGGCGATCTTCCATGCAGACGGCTCGGTAGAAAATCTGTCTCCCACAAAAGCAGCATCCGATGATCGTCTGTCTCGTACACAACGACTGTTCCCTGAAAAATTAGCGGAAACCTACATCTACTCAGAACGATACGATGTCGGCGAAAGCTTCTTGGAACAAATGTGGTACGGGTTTATCCGACGTCCGGGGAAAATCGAAATTCCGGATCTTCCGGGAAAAGAGCAAATGCCGTTCTTCCTTCCCATGGAAAATGGCAGTTACAGTTATCTTGCCACCGTAGAACCCGACGGGGAGGCGTTCTCCCTCATGCGGGTGTATCTGATCAACAGCAAAACCGGCAAGCGACAAGTCTATCGCTATGACAAAGAAGGGCGTCCGAGCAATCTGCAAGGACCCAAAAAGGTGATCTCGTACGTGAAAGCTCTTCCCAACTACGTCTGGCATGAAGGGGAAGGAGCAAACTCCAGCGGAACCTATCGCATTATTGAACCGCGTCCAGTGACCCCAGACGGTCAGGATCATCTCTTCTGGATGCTCTCCATCACACCAGCTGATTATGCCAGGGTGGTGGCAACGGTGTTCGTCGACTCTGGCACCAATCAGGTATACGGACCGTTTGAAACTCGAGAACAGACGTTCGCTTGGTTGCGAGGGGAAAAAATCCAGACAACCCAAACTACGTCTACCGAGATTGAAAACATGTGCGCGCAGATTCAGATGCTCTGGCAAAATTCCTGTACCAACACACAATCACACCTTATGGGTGCAAGTACACAACCTTAAAGTTCCTACGCAAACCCGTACACACGTACGGGTTTTTTGATTCCTTTAAAAAAGGTAAACTAGAATGACTATGACAAAACAACTTCCTGAGCACATGACGATTGAAAAATGGTTTTTTCTTCTGGTAACCGCCGTCGTGCTTTATTTATTTTGGCGAGTCATTCAGCCATTTATCTTAGTTCTGCTGATTGCCGGAGTGGTAGCCGTTATTTTGTCACCGATTGACCGGAAACTTCGAGTCTGGCTGAAACGTCCTCGTTTTTCAGCGATCCTGCTTGTGCTTGGAACATTTTTCTTAATCTTCATTCCATTGCTTATCACCCTTTTTCTCATGGTCACACAAGCCTCTGATCTGATTAAGACATCTTTTGATGACACAAGCTGGCTTGAAAAACTCAATCCCGCGACTTCCCCGTTGATTCAAGCCCTTCCTGCTCCTGTACAAAAAGAACTGATGGAAATCGATCTAGCGCAGATGGGGAAATCTATCGCCTCCTGGGCGTTTGAAAATGTCGGTAATCTTTTTTCAAGCACGACCAAACTCATTTTGCACGCGTTTATTTTCTTCTTATCGCTCTATTACATTCTGGTGAATCGAGACAAACTCTATAAAGACGTTCTCGCTCTCTCACCGTTAGAAGATGGAGCGGATGAAAAACTCCTCAAACGTATCGTGAACACCATTCGCTCTGTGGTGTTTGGCGTCATGCTTGTGGCGATCATCCAAGGATTCATCGCCGGACTTGGAATGACCATCTTCGGAGTTCCCGGTTCGCTTATTTGGGGAGCCCTCACAGCACTGGTTGGTCTTGTCCCACTTCTGGGAACATCGATCGTATTGATCCCCGCCATTGCCTATCTCTTTTTTACCGGTTCAACAGGAGCCGCTCTTGGTCTTTTGATTTGGTCTCTTGTCTTTGTCAGTACCATCGACAACGTCGTGGGTCCGCACCTGATCGGCGGCAAAGCGCACATGAATTCCTTTCTGGTCCTTTTGAGCGTCCTGGGAGGCCTCGCCTCGTTCGGTGCCGTCGGCTCCATCGCCGGCCCAACCATTTTAGCCGCATTGTTAGGACTTCTTGAACTCTACAAATCAGGCATTTTGACCAAAGGAAAAATCGTAAAAAAATGTGAGAATAAAAAAGCAGGATCTTCGTAGATCCTGCTCGTATCGTGAAGTCTCCCTCAGTTGAGAAAAGACTTCAGCGTCTGATTGGCGGGGTAACGCTCACTGAGCGTCTCGATCAAAGCACGCAGACGCACCTCTTTGTCTGCCTCCTTGATGATGTTCTCCCAAATTATTTCTGGCACTCCGCTTATCTCAATCCTCCATACGATAAGACCTGCGTCTTCGACGACCATTCTGATGGCAGAGGGATCATAGATTAGCTCACCGAGGATCTTCCTCAAAATCTTTATCTGTTCCCGAGTCAGAGAAAGAGGAGCACCGGAACTCGCCTTCTTCTGAACGGGAGGCGGCGTCTCGTTGCCAAAGGTGGGCTTCCACCCCTTCCTCACTTCGGCGCGAACCGAGGTCAGATCATAGGCTCCGAACATACTCGGCCTACCCAATGATACGAGCACCTCGTCCTTGCCTCGGAAACGGGAAGCGACGGAAGGATCATGGGCCAGATACATGAGGAAGTGAGCCACATTAATCTCCCCTTCCTCGGTCTTGAGTCCCTCCTGTTCCAGAGCGTCGCGAACCAGGTCACTGATCTCGTAAAGACCGGGGGCAACGAACTCCCTTGATAAGGGTGACAACACTGCCTTCCACGTCAACCGCATAGCGGTGACATTTCTCGCAGATGGGCATGTTGGGATCAGCGATAGAGGCCAGGACGTCGGCAAAATCCACTGCCTGGCTCTCCACATCCTCGATACCCGCTTTCGCACCCGCCTGAACGATCTTGGCGGTGTTGGCCAAGGTGCGAAGTTCTCCGAAGGTCAGCACAACTCGCCCTTCGGCGCGACCGCGCAGAGCAACGAAGAAAGAAGCTGCTTGCTCCAGAGTATCCAGGAGCAATACCTGCTTGATGAGCAGGATAATCCCGGTTCGCTTCTCTTCGGGTACGGCGAGACGGCGTTCGTTGTCTGTGAGTTCTCGTGGATCCATGGGTACTTCCTCCAGATTGTGCGTTGAAAAAACTGAAACGAAAACGAAAAACTTATTGCGTCATAAAGAGAGTTAAAGGACCAATCGATCCAAAAACCTCCCAAAAGACGATATAAAGTACCATAAAATAGCCATTTTGTCAATAGAAAAACCCCGACGTGTTTCGGGGTGTTTTTATTGAAAAAGATCCGTATTTAGAGTATTTTTAAGGTACTTATGAAAGAAAATTTAGAACAAAGAGCTGAAATGGAACCTAAAATCCCTGTGGTTTCTCCGGCGATTGAGACCTTTTTGCGTCCAACAGGGCTTGAAAACACCTGGGCTAAAGAGCTCTCACACAACAAAGAATTTCTAGGGGAATTAGAATCGCGCAGAGTTCTCAATGAACGGCTAACGGTTGTGATAGATCGTCTTCCACGACCCGATGTTTCGCTTCAAGAAGCCGTCGAACAGCATTGCCTGACAGAAGGCCAAATCGAGGATCTCTATACTTCAGTAAGTGATCTTCTTGAAACCTATCCTGAATATAGACGAATCCTTTTGTATCTCCCTTTTGAATTTCTTCCTGATTCAAGTTGGAAACCTGCATCAGATACTCTTCGTCCCGCCATGGAACGATTCAAAGACGTCTACATGAACACGTGGAAACGATTGTTGAGTATCCAGGATGTTCGTGCGAATTTTGTGGATGGTGACGTGATGGAAGTAGAACTGCGCACCGGAGATCTTCCGCGGGTCGTGAAAGCGGCGCACCTGATTCCAAAACTTGTTGAAAAAGGTCTCATGACAACACAGGAAGTGTCAGACCTCAAAGAGACGACGGAAGACAACATCTTAAAACAAAGTATTACAGAGACACTCCCTGTGTTGGCAGATCTAGGATTTTTTCCCCAAGAGACTCAATCACTAAAAAAAGAAATCCCGGAAATCAAACCCATCACCTTAGAATCAATCCAAGCGCGTCTAGGACGAGACTTTGCGCAAATTGATACAGAAGAATATGAAACAAAAAAACGTACGGCATGGATGAGACAGGAAAAAAAACGAAAATCTATCGAAGCAGTGAGCGAGGGAATCAAAACAGTCGTCGTCACCCAAACGTTTGGTGAAGAAACAGCAAAGGCCTTTCTTGCGCCAGACGTACATCTTGAAACCCAGAAAGCGCTCGTTGAAGGAATCCGAAAAGCCATCGAAGAAATCGCGCACACGGATACAGAAAAAGCAAAAAGAATGTACGAACAGTTCCATGGAACCCTCATAAATCTTTGGAAGGAACAGGAAACCTTTGATCTGCGAGAGTCTCTTTCTAAAACATTCCGCCGGCTCTATCGCCTAGATGTGGTGGATGAAAAAGAACTTCGTGTGTTAGACATCTCTCTACCCACACTCGAGGGACCATTTTCTGAAAATCTCAAACTGATGAAAAAAGAATTGCGCGAGATAAACGATATCGCGCATGCCATAGAAAAAGATCCTGAACTGTCCAAATATGTTTATCCTATTATTCTCTTATTTGGATCAAGGCTTAAATACGGTTCACAAAACTCCGACATCGATGTCGCGGTGTTTGTTAAACCCGGAACGCCGATGGAACAAAAAGAAGAGATACGAAATCTTCTGAAACGCATATTTATTCACGAACGAATCGAAGGAGATGCTGTGCAATTTTGGCTTGAAACCTCTGGAGACACGCTCACGATTCGCAATGATCTAAAAACATCTGAACCGTTCATGGGCGAACGTTCCTGGACGCATGTTCTTTTTGGAGCAGCTTGGGAAGGTAACACGCGGGCCATACAAGACATGCGTAAAAAACTGCTGGTGCCTTATTTGACGGATGATCCGACAAACGCCATTCATGGCCGCCAAGCCAGAGGTCTCTACTTGGAAGAATTAGAACGCGACACCCTGCAATACCGTTTGATGCACAAAGGATATGAACGCTTTTTTCCTTCGTATGGAGGCATCCAAACACCCCATGCCGATCAGATTGATGGGCAAAGCATGTTCTGGGATTCCGGATATCGACAGACAGCAACGAAATTATTTGTAAGAAATGTTTTTCTGCCGAAAGTATCCAAAGAAAAAGGTAGTGAGTAGCAAAGTAGTAGAGTAGTAAAGGGATGAAGAAAAAAGAAAAACCCGAGCGGTCGTCGTGACTGCTCGGGTCGTTTTTATTTGCAAAGTTTGTCTCGTTCGGTAGGGCCAAACGAAATCATTCTTACGGGGATTCCAAGATGTTCCTGAAGGATGTCCGTACACAGTTTGTACAGCTCTTCGCGCGAAGCGTTCTTGGAGATTGGGTAGGTCGTGATCTCAGGAGTGACTTCCAGCAACGCTTTGCCAAGAGCTTCTTGGTGAGCAAGCTGATCTTCGTCATCCCCCTGTCGAACCTTGATCTCGCCCTCTGGTGTAAAGAATCGTGGATCATCTGCCCCACGGTAACGGTGACAAATGTTCCACTCGCCGTTGAGCTGAACCTGATCAAACCAAGTGAGGGCGAGGCCGTTCATAGGGCCCGCACAGGCAAGGGCGTAGCGTAGCATCACCAGATCAAGCGGTCCCACGCGGACCTTGCCCTGGTAGCGATTTTCATCCTTGTTGCTGCCAGGCAACAAGTGCTCGCCCATGGCAGGATCATGCGTTGGCATGGGTCCTGCACCGTGACGGATTTGATACGCCCGATGCACCGCAATATCCGTGATCCGTCCGCGGTACTCAGCCTCTTCGAGCATTGAGCGCGTGAAAGACGGCAATGTCCGAATCGCACTGGTGTGCGGATGGAAACCCTGATAATGGTCCGTCAGAATGCCGTGAGACTTTTCCACGACGACAACGCCGTCTTTGGAAAGAATCTCTTGACCCAGATATTCAGGCCCCACGACTTTGACCAGACGTGCTACCTGCCGGAATTGATCCACAACATACTCGAGAAATCCATCATCATACAGATGACTGATCTCTTGATCGGCTGCTTCCTGATCCTCCGGAAGAAACCCATTCTGAATGATCGGCTCCAGATCACGAATAACCTGTTCACGAACAGCAGCGAGACGATCTCTCAAATCCGGTCGTGACAAATCTCGAGCATAAAGAGCCAGTTCCGGAACTCGCTGCGCATCGCGATAACCAGCGCCTGCTCCTGTGCCAACGGTCCCGCGCGGATTCTTCCCCAGAGCAAGTTCCTTCAGACGCGACATGAAGCCGTGATAAGACGTGGCAAACAGGGTGCGTTCGTCTATCGTAAGCAACTCAAAGGGATCATGAATTCCAAATAAATATCGCAAATCTCGCGCTTCATTAAGGAGCCCAACGGCCGAGGCAACAAATCGCTGAGTAAAGTGAGTCCTCACGCCTCCCAACGTTCCGCATCCCCACAAACTAAAGGCATAACGCTGCCCTGTAGCCGTACAGATCCCATGATTACCGCAAAACATCCCTTCTTTCAAAACGGTATGGACTCGACGATCGCAACAAAGTCGATGAACGACTCCGCCCTTGCCACCGTCCCCAGGACCATGGTCGGTGGGGACAATAACATTACTGACCATGGATCATCTCCTCAATGAAAAATGTTGAAAAACCTCATTATTGCCTGAGCCTATCGAAGGCCGTATCGATTCAACACTTCCTTCTTTTCAAGAGAGTAAAAAGACTATTCTCTATTCTTTTCTCTCTTCAAAAAAAGGTCGAAATGACTCCCTATGGAATCACTTCGACCGCGCTTGCCCGAACGACTGAACAGAACTCCTCGTCGTTCAGTCGGGCGGGTTGTTACCTCAGACCCAGCTGATCTCGCCTTCGTCCTGCTCTGCCGAAGAGTCGAGATTAAACGCGGCGATTTCCTCGGGGGTCAGCGGCCAAGGACTGGTCTGCGTACCGACAGGCTTCTCTCGAAACAGGTCACCTGCTTTGGGACGCCGGGCAACGTTGGGCAAAGCAGCCTGCGCGCCGATCGGAATATGTCCCACAGCCCGGACGATTCGTTGAGCGTCATTGCGATCGACGCCATTCTTCATGAGAAACGGAGTGACGTCCGACAGACTCAGGGTCCCTTCGGTCAGACCCATGATCACGGCTTCAATATGAGGGACATATTTGGCATCTGGTACCAGCACGACCCGTTCAGAACCGAACACATCCGTCCAGAAACGAGTCGCCTGTGAAGAGGACTTGATCTGAAGGAAGAAATAATGAGATCGTTTGGCAAGCTCACGAACCACCTCTTTGGTGCTGGGAAGATGCCGAGGATCAATATCGTAACCGTTTTCCTTCGTCTTATCGAAGACCTGATCTCCGAAAATTCGACGAAGATGTCGTGCCTCCAACTCGTATCGAGCCTCTGCATCAGAGACGGTGAAGTCGTAACCCTTAAGACCGATGCGATTAATATAGGCATCGGTCAAGTAGGCTGCTCCAAACAACCCGTAGTGAGGGTCTTCTGGAACATCTCCGCCATCACGCTCAGGAACCATCAAGGTCAGCTGCTCCACGATCCGCTCAGAGAGCATCTCAAACTGCGAACGGCAAAGCACAAACCTATCTTGTATATCTCCGAAGATCTCATTGGCTTCCTGCAGGTCATACCCAACAGGCAGAACCTGCATAGCCAGCTCGTACGCATCCTGCAAGACACCAAGAACCACATCGACGTTATTACCCATACTGGCCGTCGTATCTACGCGCCGCTGACGTGGCAATGGTGTTCCTACATTCACAGACCAAAGCCCGTTTAGAAGCTGTTTCATTCGCATATGCGAAGGGCGGATCACTCCGAATTCCGCCGGATCAACCAGCGGATGAAGTTTTCCTGTCCTTCGCGCTTGTTGTTCAGCGCGAGCTGTAGCAGGTCCAGAATCCGGAACATATGTCGATTTTGCCTCTTCATACGTATCACGAGACGGGGTACGATTTCCCATTTTTTCTCTCCCTTTTCGTTCATGTTTCGTCTATTTTCAGCGTGCCAAAAACTGAGCACGATGAAACTTCCGCTCCCAAAACCGATCAATAAGCTGATAGAAACGACGATACGCCGCATGGGCGTCGTATTCTCCTCCGGCGGCCAGCATGAGGAGATGATCCGTATATTCCTTACACCCAATCTCCGACTTGAGATCTTGGGGGAATTCTCGTGTAAGAATATTGCCGCCCAACAACTGAATAACCGACGTGGTCGCCTGAGCAATCTCCTTGCGCCGCTGTTCCAAAGGAACTTCTCCCGGACACATTTGAATGCCAGGATTAAACAGCACAACGTGATGTTCTTCAGGCTGAATGAGAATATTACCTGTCTTCATCTCCTGAAGAGAAAATCCCATCATATGCACCAGATCGATCAACTTGAGCGTCCTGCCCATGATCCAGATACTGGTTCGCAGATCGCACCGCTCATTGGCCACTCGAATATACTTTGCCAGAGGGTGCATGTCAGACACGCGCTCAACTTCCCTAAAGGCCAAGATATTGATTCGACATCCACCCTGTTCGGAACTGATGAAACTGTCGACGACCTGGGGGAAACCAAGATCGTAATTCAAGAACACGTGAGCAGGAATCCCATTAGCAGGATCCTTTTTCTTCTCTTCATGTTCTTCTTCGAGCTCGTCTGCCTTATGCTTGAGCTCGCGCAGCACATATGCGAACCGATCGAGTACCCCGTTGTGTTCCGGTGCTTTAGCGATCTGCATGAGACACTGCCGACCGTTCTCGGTCTCACAGTAAAACAGCTCATAATGCGGGGTTTTCGCCACTGACTTACCAGGATAGTAGGTCGCCTCTGTGTTATTGCCTTTCATCTAAACCTCCTTATCTCAACTTCATTTGTAAAGGTCGAAAGCAAATTTCTTCTCTTCAGAAGAGCCAAAGGATTACTCCTCTTCTCTTCCCAAGAAAAGGGTCAAGGGCCGACTCCGTGGGAATCGATCTTGACCGTGTTACGTCGGAAATCAGCCGACGCTCTTGAGACCCGCGAACGGTCCGGTGGCAACTTGTCGCGTGGTGGGACCGTACTTGGTTACCTCGGCCGCCCACGCCATGTCCACGGGAATCAAGGTGAAGGTCACCTCGGGTTCATCCCTCCACTCGTCCAGGGTGGAATTATCGGAATAGAGTTTCTGAAAGACCGTTCGACCGGCGACGAACTCCATCCGAGACGGAGCACCGATCCGAGAAACGGAAGGACGGCCGCCCAGGACACCACCTCGAGTAGTGTCTCCACGAGTGGCCTCGCGTGTGGTTCCGAGGGTGGGCGAACGATACACCTCTTCCTCCTCTTCTCCGCCCATTCCAAAAGAATAGACCTTCTTTCCACCACCTCCCAAAAACCCTTTGGAAACGATGTCAGACTCGAGGAAATCGGAGTGACGATAGGAGGAAACCGGAGCCGGCTTGGGTCGCTTCTTGAGAAACACAGCCAGACTCAGTCCCAGCGCACGATCCTCGCCCAGCACCTGCTGGGCCACGCCGACACCAGCCGAAGCCGGACGCATGGCGAATTGCTGGATCTTGCCGTCCGCCCCGCGCCACCCATCCCACCAGAAGCGGAACATTGGATCGGTCACGGAGTTGGTGACGTAATTCTGATACGGCCACTCGAACCCACAGTCCGAACACATCCGCCGATGATCTTCGAACGGGGTACCGTGCACCGGACAAACATCCGGATACTGCTCGGGTTTCGGACACCCGGGACCGTTGTACAGTCCTCTCTTGTGTTCCGAAGAAGTCGGAAGTCCGGTCAGAGCATTGAGTCCCTGGACACCGAGCACAACAGCAACGTGACGATCAAGGGTATTCATCCCCTGAAAATCAAACCACATCTCACGATCGCGGGGACAGCCGTTCTGATCCAGTTCCACCTCGTGCTCGGCAAGACCCTGTTCATCAAAATGACGGGTCGGGTCAGGTGCACCCAGGAAAAAGATCACATGACGAGGCCCCATGGCCGATAACCACGCGGCAGGAACACGGTCCTTATAGTCGGCCGCATTGTGTACCGGCCAGGGGAAGCCACCCACCAACCCTGTCCCGGCGTTAGTCGACTTGACCGGAAAATTCACCCCGATTACTAGGTTGTCATGTCTGAGTTCATTGGGTTTGGACATTGAATTCTCTCCTTTGTTGTGAACACAATCGATCCAAAAGGACCGATCTAAAATACTGATTGAAAGCCTACATGCTTTCGCTACACGATTCATTTTGAAAATAAATCGCCTAGTGAAAAAGGGAGTCCAGGGGACTCCCTTCGTAGGGGTAATAGAGTAATGGCCGAAGGTCCAACCAGACACCGGGCACTGAGTGCTACCCTTGCGCCGTCATGGTCGGAACCGACGGAGTTGATCGATCTATCAGCCGCGGGATTCGAAATCCCGACGGGGGACGGAGCCGTCCTGGCGGGTGACCTTGTCGAAACCGGAGGTCAGAGCCTCTCCGATTCCCGACAGGTCGTTGCGGGCCCGAACGGTCCGTCGCTTGGCCTGGGTCACCAGCCGTGCCCGAGCGCGCATGGCGACGACACCACCGGAATTGGCGTCACGGATGTAGTCGGTCGCGACTTCATCCCACGCGGATCCGGCGACGGCCGCCTTGATGGCCGTGGGGCTGGAGATATCCTTGCCCTGGACCATGCTGCGAAGCTCGAGCATCCGCGTCTTCCAGGTCTGAAGGTCGCGGGTGATCTTGCCGGTTTCGGCGGCGAACGCCACGAAGTTCATTCCGGGGCTATTCTGGATCGCCGAGAGCGAAACATCATTCCCGAGCAAGAACCCGTAGTGAACGTTGGTCTTCAGCGACATCCCACCTCGGATGATACGGTCCCCGGTGAAGGGGCACGCACCGAAGGTGGACTGGAGGAACTCGCTGATGCTCAGCAGAGGCACTCCATCGAGCTCCGAAGGAGCCTCACCGGAGGTCACCCAGATTTCGACCGCTTCCATGGTCTTGTCGCGATCGATGGAGCCCGGAGTCGAGGAGACGATCAGGGTCTCCTGACCGAAGAACTGCCTCCAGTACTCCTGGCTCTTTGCGTCACTCGGGGCACGACAGAGCCTTTCGGCCGCTTCCTGCGGGGTCTGGGGCGGAATCAGCGTCGAAAACAGCGTACCCAGATCTCCCCCACCGGAGGAAACCGGAGCATGGGCCACGGGAGCCACCTGAACCGGAACGACCGGAGGAAGGGACACCGGGGTCACCTGAGTCACGGGAATCTGAACTTCCGGAGCCGGAGTGGAGGCCACGGGAGCCGCCAGTCTTCGAACAACCCTGAAGACCTTATTGATCCCACCGAGCTTCATTCCGACGACAGTCAGATCCGCAGGCTGCAGGGTCGCGAAATCGCTGACATCACACAGCTCCTGAGACTCGAGGAGCTTGAGATTCTCCTCGTTGACACCTTCGGCAACCAGAGCGACCTTGAACTGTTCATTCAACATTTGCTTTCTCCTTCCCTTTCGGGATTGGATTTCTGAGCCACCAACAACCATGCCGGTGACTATCAACTACTTTTTTTATTACTGACTTACCGCGCTCTAAATACTTTGATGTAAGAGTATTTAAGGCGTGGCAAGCCAGACTTTGCCAATGAACGAAGAGAGCACTATACCCGATTTCAGTGTTTTTGTCAATAGAACGTGTCAAAGTTACCCAAAAGTCTCCTTATTTTATGGGGTAAAACGCTTTATAGTGTCTTACACACACTAAGTTACTCTCCTCTTAACCCTCTGTCAAGTCCATTGACAGGACAGCGAATTTCATACAATCTCACCAAGGTTCTTCTTCGTCCTTTATACACCTACAAAACAAAAAGGTGGCTCACAATGAACGATTTTATCGCGATTCTGGCCTTGTTGGCCTGCCTGATTTTCATCCATGAACTCGGACATTTTCTTGCCGCACGAATCTGCGGCGTCCAGGTCAAAGAATTTTCCCTTGGGATGGGTCCCGCTCTTTGGTCATACCAAGGGCGAAACACTCGGTGGGTTCTGCGGCTCTTTTGGCTGGGAGGATTTGTCACGCTGAAAGGGATGCACCGAATGGAACTGGAACAGGGAGAAGACCCGACAGGTGCTTTTGTCGAGGCATCCGCCTTCAAACAGATCGTTATTTTGATTAGCGGGGTCGTGGGAAATCTGGTCGGTGCCATTATGATCATGACGATCTTTCTCTCCCTTGGAGGTCGTCACGACGCCGAGGCGGTTCTGGAACAGCACCCGGAACTTCGGAACATGGTGCAGGTCACAGATCCGAAAGTATTTGTCTCGGAAATGAAAGAAGTTTCGTGGCTTTACACACAAGGAATCCGCCCAGGAGACGTTCTGGAACATGTAAACGATCATTCCTGCACAACTTCCAAAGAAACTCTCCGTCTTCTGGAACAGGTGTCTTCTGCCGAGCTCGCTATACAGTTCCGGAGAGAAAACGAACCGGAGCCGATCATCATTCGTGTGCCCAAGGGTACGAACATCGCTTTTGCGATGAAACAAGATCAGGCGTGGAAGGTGACGAGCGTATGGACGGTCCCCGCCGCCAGCCTATTTACACTTGGCACCATGGTGATCGTCACGCAGCAGCTTCCAGAAATTATCTCGGACCTGTTCCGAAAAGATTCCAAAAATACAGTAGGAGGGCCTGTGGAAATCGTCCGCATCGGCATGAAGGAAGCGGAAAAAGGGATCGCGGATCTGCTTCTATACGGATGGGGACTGTCTCTTTCCCTCATTTTCTTCAATTTGTTGCCGATTCCGGTGCTGGACGGAGGACGAATCCTTTTGACCATCCCTGCCCTGTTTGGTAGACGCTACGCCCTCCCGGAAGCGATAGTGGACGGTTGTGTCATCGCGAGTGTGTTGATCCTGTTTGCTGTGACGGTCTTCGTGACCTATCACGATCTTCAAACCTGGCTCCACTGACTCTTCATCCTCATGTGTGTGACGTGAGGATTTTTTGTTACAAGTGGATTATAAAAACGGAAGCAAAACTTCCGTTTATGCCCCTTCGACTCCGCTCCCTTGGGTCGCTTCGCTCAGGGAATATTATTATCAGGAATCCTATTTAAGCATCTGGGCTGTGGCGATCACAGCCTCTCTTGCATAAGGATCTAAACGCGGAGGAATTTGTTCTGGAAGAATCTCCGGGCCTAAAATGCCCAGACCGATCGGTTTCATGAATTCTAACTGGAGACGGACGATGGCGTCATAGACAACCTCACCCATGACAAGACCGTGTTTGGTTTGTCCTCGTTCAATAATTCCCAATGCAACAGCGCCATCAACATCATCTCGCATTAACAGACGTTTCAACGCGAGAGGTTTCTCCATGGACCCATGAACCCAGACCTCCTCAACAATCGTAAGTCCCTGTTCCCGAGCGGTCACGCGAGCACACTCAAGCATTTGAGTAACCTCTTGTTTGTGGAAGGAACCTAAAACGATGGCGATATTTTTAGACATATCTATACTATAAATCTTTTTTTAACTTATTCTCCATCACCCTCTCTACCGTTTCTACAATAACCTGCGTCTGTGAATCTATTTCAACGTTCACCTGATCCCTCACCTGTTTATTTCCAAATCTCGTCATACGCAAAGTCTCTGGAATAAACCAAATCTTAAATGTCCCTTTCTCTTTATCAGCATCGACAACCGTAAGGCTTGCACCGTCGAGCCCGATAAATCCTTTGGAGAAAATAAATCTCATCCAAGCTGGATCAACCTGAAACGTCATCATCTTATTATTCTCTGATACCTGTACGTCAATGATTTCTGCCATGGTGGAAACATGACCGCTCATAGGATGTCCACCGATCTCGTCTCCCATTTTTGCAGATCGTTCGATATTCACCACATCCCCCTGCTTCAATACTCCAATCGTTGTCTTTTGGAGCGTCTCCTGCATGGCATCAAAGCTCACTTGATCATCTTGGATCAGGGTCGCGGTAAAACAAACCCCGTCAATGGCCACGCTCGCGCCGGTTTGGAGTCCTAACAGAAGGTTCTGTGGAAACTCCACAGTAAAGGATGTAAGGCCGGGTTTGCTTACAAGAGAGAGAACCGGACACAATGCTTGGATAATGCCTGTATACATAAATCTCATTTTGACTGCACGTAATCTTTAAATTGGCAACAACACTCCCCGCAACAAACTGAGGAGGTATCAAAAAGTATACCCCCTGAGCGGAGGTTCGTTCGACGAACCGGAGTCGAAGGGGTAAACACGTCTGCACCCTTCGACTCGTCGAGGACTCCTCGCTCAGGGAATATGAGGATAAAACTCATTATGAGTTGATAGTCCTTCCAGCTTGCCGGAAATAGCGAGAATTGCCAAGAATATTTTTTCCTATGTTATGATAAATGCACTATGTCAAAAGAATTTAGAGAAGGTCCGCCTCCAGAAATAACTCAGGAGTGCAAACGATCTACAAAAGAATTTGATTGGGAAAAAGGAGAAATTCCAACAGAAGAGATCCAGGTAAAAGCAATACGTGGAGGAGGACCAGGCGGACAGGCCATCAACACTACTTCCAATAACATGGAGATACGATGGTGTATTGATACATCCAAAACGCTCTCTGAAGAGCAAAAAAACCTCTTACGACAAAAAGTAGCGAGTCAGCTCACGCGTGCAGACGAGCTCATTTTCACGTGCCAAAGCGAACGATCACAGCGCCAAAATAAACAGGAAGCCATGGATCGGCTTAACCATTTGGTTCGTGATGCCCTAACGCCAGAAAAAGAACGCGTAGAAACAAAAAAATCAAAAGGAATGAAAAAAAGAGAACAACAAGACCGACAAAAAGAACAACAGAAAAAAAAGGAGCGAAGAATAGGACGTATCTGGGAGTCTTGATTTATTGAGCCTTTATGTTAGCTTCTTAAAAGCTCTTACGTTGGATTGTCTTTTGTGGATAGGAGGAGTGAACGGATGAATGATCTCAAATGTCGCTTGGTCCAGCTCATGTGTCTGTCTTTCTTCATCTGTGCGACGTCTTGCGCGGCAAATAAGACGTTGATCGTGCGAAGCTATGAGGACGCCCTAAAACTTCCGGATCTCATCGTAGCGGTTCCGCGAGGACAGGACTCAAAGCCTGTGTGGATACAGGCGCTTATCACCACGACCTCTCAGGTGTGGTGCGAGAAAGGCAAGCGCGTTCGATTGCCGGACGGAAACGAATGGAAAAGTGACAATGGTTTCCTCTGCACTCAAAGCAAAACCGATAACGCGTTCGTGTTTCAGGAAATAAGGAGAAAAAATCCTGGCTGGAAGTTCCGATGGAGCTGCGCAGCAGATGAACCCTCCTGCATGGTAAAAAAATAGAAACGATACCCAGACACAAATCCTGTATCAATACTGATGCAGGTTTTTTTATTTCAAATAGGACTCATATAAAAAACCGCCATTCCGAAGCAATCGGATATGGCGGCAAGAACGAACAAGGTCAGTAGGTGTTCATGGCACCCACTTTCGACCTTTGAACAGAAAGCTGTTGGAATCCATCAGAAAAAACCTGTCCAGATTCCACAGAAGAACGTCCCTGCTCTTCCACAGGGATACGCTGTACATTCCTCTGGCAAGAAGAGGTAGAGGAAAGAGACTGAGGAGAAGGAGAAATAAGCTCTTCCTCAATCCACCCCAACACCTCCTTAATCCATTCTGGCGAGCTTTTGGACCCCACTGTCATACACAACTCCTCAAACAGCTGAAGGTTAGAATGTGGAGGGTTCTGAATAAAAACCCTCGCGAGACTCTACCAGATTCTAGGCCTATGTCAATCGTCGATTATCCAAAATCGTTTCATTTTGAGGTACAATACCCTCACTATGACTCCTTTTCTTTTAGTGTCGTTAATCTTTTTTGTTCTGTGGCTTTTGTTTTTTCTGTTTTCAAATGAAACGCGCAAAGAACAGTTCATCATGAGTATTGTGGGACTTATTCTTTCACCGGGAATTCTCCTGATTGCGATCCATGATTTTCGAAATATCATTTCAGACACGATCTCAGCAATCGGCATTGAGGATCTGCTCTTCACCTTTTCTTTTTTTGGAATCTCCGCCGTGATCTATCAGGTATTGATTGGAAAACATGTCCACAAATTCCGTGGAAGCCGTTATGAGATCAAACATCTTGGACATTGGGTTGGACACCTTATTCTCGTATTGGGTTTATGGATCTTCGTGTCTTTATTGATGATTTCTGTTTTTCATCTCATCAGCATTCAAGCGGTCATTGTGGGCGGTCTGCTTGTGGGGATGTATGTCATTGCAGATCGTCACGACCTCACGATGAACGCCCTTCTCTCAGGATTCTTTATGGCGGCGCTGATATTTATCGTTGAACAACTATTCTTTGTACGTTTATTTCCTCTTGAGGCGGCATCTTTTTGGAAATTCGATATTCTCTCTTCTTTTGTCATCGGCGGAATCCCCTTGGAAGAAATTCTCTGGGCAGCCGTGGTCGGATTTACGATCGGCCCGCTCTACGAATGGTTAAGAAGATATCAATTGAAATAACAAAAAACCCAGGATGCGTTCCTGGGTTTTGCGTTTTTTATTCGCTCAGAAGTTTCTCGACATGAGGAGTAAAGAGCATGCTTTCATGGACAGCGAACACTTTCCTACAGTTAGGACAGTGAAAGTAAAAGCCTTGTCCTTTAAGAGGTTTATCATCCGGGTAAGAACCAAAGCGAACATCTTTCTGTTCTACAATCATTCGGATCCAACACCACGGATTGGTGCAGTGCAGAGTGAGACTCCACGTAGGAAGTTCAGGACGGCTATGGACCATCACAGTAGCACCTCCCGCAATCGTTCAATAGCCAGATAGTGATCAAACCCCATCATTTCAGCAGAGATCTCGCTCAAAGAAAGAATGTGAATCGCCCGTGCGTCAGATCCGGCTGCGGCAGTTTCAAATACGCTCGCACAAACTCGCATCCAGAACACATGAGCGACACGTTCGCCTGGCCGAGGATCGCGACCTGGGGCATCAAGCTTCATCAGATAATTGAGGTCAGATGCGGAGACTTCCACCCCGACCTCTTCCTGAAGCTCTCGTACCGCCGCCTCTGTGAACGATTCCCCTTCTTCCACATGACCTCCTGGGAAGACATACTTGTCTTCAAACGGAGGCTTTGTTCGCTCGATCAAGAGCACACGGCCATCGCACACCAACACTCCGTCAACCGTATCGATCACCTTCGACATATCATTCTCCTTTATGACCGACCCCGCGTAACAGAGGGGCCTGTATAGTGTTTAATATCTGTTTCTACTCCACACGCCACACACCGAAATGTGGTGAATGTATCGTGTTCGTTGTAACAGTACCGATGGGTAATATAGAGGTCATTAAATTCGACCAAGAGCACGGCGGCGCATCCTCCGCCGCCATTGCCCTCGCCCGTACAGACAAACTCTTTAGCCCAACCCTTCTGTGCCCGACCTTCAGTAATCACTTTCATGATGGTCTCCTTATTTTTGAATGAACGTTTGAAATCTGTTTGTTGCAATCTCCTCACTTGCAAGACCATCATGCCGATATCTTGTTTTTTTCTCTATAAATATTCGTGATAAAGTAGACAGAAAATTAAAAAGTGTTATCATTTAGCAAAATGATCGTTAAATTTATTTACGAAAAATCTCGTAGATATGAATCTTAGCTTCACAGAACAAAAAGAAATCACCGAGGTTCTTACCTCTTTTGGCTTTAATCCAAAGGACCAGGAGGTCTATTTGGGACTCTTGGCACAAGGCAAAACAAGCCTGACCCCACTCTCAAGAAGACTTCGGTTACCTGTAAGCACGGTCCAATCGTCCATGAATCGATTGGTTGAACGAGGAGTCGTTGAGGTCACAAAACAAAAAACTCGCAGTCTTTTTGAAGCGAGTGATCCTGATGTGTTTCGCATGATCTTAAAAGAGCAAGCCAACGGAGTAGCTGGAATCCTTCCATTGCTGGAAAAACTTAAAACCGATTCGCCTCTGACACCCAAGCTTCGTGTCTTTCAGCGAGAACGAGTAACAGAACTCTTCAACATGAGTCTTGCGTGCAAAAATAAGATCGTTTATGAAATCGTTTCCGCAAAAGATTTTCAAGAAATCATCGGGGAAAAATATCATTATTCCCGTCGAAGGGTGAAAGCTGGTGTAAAACTCAAAAGTTTACGCATACGCGAACATGAAATAAAAAAGTATAATCGGGCGGTTCATGGACGAGAACTTCGTGAGGCACGATTCCTTCCTCCTGAATTAACCTTTCGTACAAGCATCTCTTTTTGGGATGATACCGTCGCTTTTTTCACCACCACAGGAGAAGGGATCCATTGGGCGGTAGAAAGCCGAACCTTACGAGAAACCTATCAACAACTCTTCGAATTGCTCTGGAGTATCTCCGCGACAATGGAAACATTAGTAGAATCTAAACTTGATAAGGTACAATAATGCCATCTATGTCTCAGAAGGATCTTTCTTTAGGTTTGAGCGATTGGCTTTCTACACAAGAAGGCAAGCTTTCGGTTGATGTGATTGAAACACGAGAGGAACTGATCGTCCGCTCAGCCATTGCCGGCGTAAAAACCCAAAATCTGGATATTAGTCTTTTAGACGACACACTGACGATTCGTGGCATTCGCAGTCATGAATATGAACAACGGTCATCTGACCAAATCCATGTGCAAGAATGTCACTGGGGATCTTTCTCCCGTACGATTATTCTTCCTAGTCAAGTAGATGCGGATAACGTGCAAGCAACGCTCAAACAAGGAATCCTGACAATCAAAATGAAAAAGAAAGAAAAAGACAAAAAAATTTCTGTCTTAGAAATAGAAGATCTTTAATATCCCCTTCCGTCCTCAGTATATGCACGAACATCGTCCTGAAGATAAACACGCCGCCTCGAATACATTTTCGGGAACTTTTTGGATTATCACCAAAGTCATGTTGGTTTCGGTCTTATCCGGAATCCTTTTTTTTACCACGGGTCTGTACCTGTGGGCTCAATCATTTGAGGGGCGCATTCCTCCAAATACATCCATTGCTCAAATGCATGTCAGTGGTATGGATCCTGAAGACGTACGTCAAAAACTTCAAGAAAAAATAGATACGGTATTGACACAAGGAATCCAAGTGACGTTCCGGGATCATAAAAAAACACTTGATCTGGCAACACTTGCTTCTTCAGATGCCAGAGAAGACGTCATATTTGATTTAGATACCGCACTCTCAACAGCCATGCGTCCCCATGCACGAAACGTCCTGGCAGATGCTTGGAACATGTTTATTCAGCTCACTCAAAAAACAGAGATAGCCATCCCTCTTTCTCTCCAAGAAGACCGGCTCAAAACAAATATTTCTTCTCTTTATCCTGACGCTGAACACCTTGCGAAAAACGCGGGATTTTTATTTACCCGCCCAAATAACCAATGGGAAGTCACGGTTCAAGCAGGAACAACGGGAGGGGTTTTTAAATGGAATGCGTTTTTTGAAACCCTCTCTCAACATCTTTCTCTATTAGACACGTCTACGATCGAACTCTCTTTGGAAAATCAGTTGCCAACGGTTTCCAAAGGAAAAGCTTCCGGTCAAAAAACAGAAGCGCTTGCTGCACTCAATACCGCACCTTATACCGTTGTTTTGCCACAAGAAGAAACCACATGGGAACTCACTGCCGAAACACTCTCGCAAATGCTTGAACCAGGAGCACAACAGATTCAACTTTCGGAAGAACAGCTTGAGGCCTGGATCCAGCCAATCGCAGATCAAACCGATCATCCAGCACAAAACGCTCGTCTGAACATTGAAAACGGACGTGTTGTTGATTTTGTTGAAAGCAAAGAAGGGAAAAGAGTGGATGTAACAATAATGAAAGAACTCCTGACGCAAGCGGTTCAATCAGCCTCTTCACAACCCATAGAACTCGCGCTTCAAATAGAAGAACCAGAAGTAAAAACTCAAGACGTGAATAATCTGGGTATTACACAAATATTGGGAACAGGAACTTCAAGCTATCGAGGAAGCCCCGTGAATCGACGCGGAAATATCCAGAATGGAGTCAGTCTGCTTGACGGTCTTTTAATTGCTCCTGGAGAAACTTTTTCCTTGATCAAGGCTCTCGCCCCGTTTACCTCAGCCAATGGTTACTTACCAGAACTGGTCATTAAAGGAGAAAAAATCGAACCAGAAATGGGAGGCGGTCTGTGCCAAATTGGAACCACCACCTTTCGCTCCGTCATGAACTCTGGACTTCCTGTGGTAGAGCGCAGGAACCATTCTTTAGTTGTCTCCTATTACAATGACCCCGGCAATGGAAATCCTGGAACAGATGCAACCATCTACGAACCTTCTCCAGATTTTAAATTTACCAACGACACAGGGCACTATATTCTTTTTCAAGCAAAAAACCTTACCGATACTCAAGAATTAGAATTCACTCTCTGGGGAACATCCGATGGACGTGTGGGTTCCTACACCCCTCCCGTGGTTTCACGATGGATACCGGTAGGAGAAACAAAACGAATCGAAACGACAGATCTTGAACCAGGAAAACAAAAGTGTCAGAGCGCTCATATAGGAGCAGATACATCGTTTGTCTACACCGTCATTGGACCCGACGGAGAAAAAGAAGAGACACTATTTGAATCCCACTATCGACCTCTTCCAGAAATTTGTCTGGTTGGAGTAGAACCCGTTGTAGAAGAAGAAACAGGAGAGAATAGTGAAACATCTGTTCCAACGGATACGGAAAAAAAACCAGAAGAATCTTAAAGAAGAGAGAATGGATTGTATCTATCCACAGTAATTTGCTTGCACTCGCCTCACGTCAGTCGTAAAATCGATATGTTCACTGGATGAATGTTGAGAAATAAAAAATGATCCGCACAAGGCGAATCATTGTTCATTCCACAGAGTGATCTGCAGGCAAGAAATTTCATGTAAGGATAGATCGAGCGCAAAGCCTGATGTATCCACACATTGAAATCCCATGCTTGTCGTGCCCGCAGATCACTCTATACAATATTTACCCGAGAGCGAAAAGAAAACTCAGGTAACGGTTAAGACTACACAGATCTGAAAAAAATGTCAAGTATCTGGACATGAGTCATCATACCGCATTCAAAATAGCGTGACAAGTTTCAATTTATATCAAAAAAAATGGGCTAAAAAGCCCATTTTTTATTTTGACGCTACATGTCCCCCTTTTATCCACGCGATATACCCTTTCTTAAACGGTTTGTGATCTATCGTTTAATTACTTAATCAACTTATCAACGAGTCCGTACTTCACAGCCTCGGCAGCGTCTAAGAAATAATCGCGCTCTGTATCTTGTTCAACAATGGCTTTTTTCTTTCCTGTATGTTTAGCCAAAATACTATTAAGTTGATCCTTCATCTTAAGAATACGCTCAGCGTGAATCTTAATATCCGTGGCTTGGCCCTGAACTCCTCCCAAGACTTGATGAATCATCACTTCTGAATTTGGGAGAACAAAACGCTTCCCTTTGGCTCCTGCGGCCAATAAGACAGCTCCCATAGAGGCGGCCATACCCACACAAATGGTTGAGACGTCGGGCTTTACGTATTGCATCGCATCGTAAATGGCCAAACCGGACGTGACGGACCCACCAGGAGAATTAATATACAACTTAATATCTTTTGTCTTATCTTGGCTCTCCAAAAAAAGCATTTGAGCGATAATCAGATTGGCGACCGTGTCGTCAATCTCTGTTCCAAGAAAAATAATGCGATCTTTAAGCAGACGGGAATAAATATCATACGCTCTTTCTCCTGCATGGGTCTTTTCGATCACGGTTGGAATAAGAATAGAATCGGTGGGGTCCTCAAATTGAGAACGAATATCAAGGTTATTCATACGATCCAAGTCTACACGGTTTTTTATTGATGTTCCACCCTCCAACACTGATGAGCATCGCAGACTAAACGGGCGTTGGAAATAACATAACCGGCCGCGCGCATATGTCCGCCTCCCCCATAAGCCTGAGCGATCTTAGAAACATCCTTCGTAAGGGAGCGCAAAGAAACTTTCACGTGACCCTCGGGTGTTTCACGCAAGACCTGAAGAGTATCCATGTCTGTCACAAGATTTAAGAAATTAGAAAGCCCATCTATTTCATCATCGCTTACATGATTCTGCTCAATATCTTTACGCGTTAAATAGGTGGTAATCATCCCTTGCTTAGAATCCTCTTCTAATCGTTCCAATGCCAAACCCCAGACGCGCAAAGCGGAAATCGAACGATTATGAAACATGGCTTGGATTACGTCTTGAATACGCGCTCCTTGTAACAAAAGCTTAGAAGCGGCATCCAAAGCGCGTTCATTTGTGGCAGAATTAGAAAAGGCCGTTGTATCAAAACATAATCCTGTCAGTAAACACGTCGCAGCGTCCCGAGACGGAAGAATATGATTGGTTTCAAAAAACTGATGGATCACCGCAGCTGTCGCCGGAGCATCCACAATGACCTGGTTCACCTGTCCGTAGCGGCTATTGGTCTTATGATGATCAATGTTGATAACGATCGGATCGGAGGAAACCCGTTCCAAAATCTTTTGAATAAAAGACGCATCAGAACAATCGAAGACGACGACCACATCAATATTCGGATGTTCGAAAATCGACAAATCTGTCGTGCACTGATGGATACGCGGAAGACGCTGGTATTGCTCTGGGATGGGTGAGGCAACATACACAGGAACGATTTTGCCTTGTTGAGCCAAATAATCGGCCAAAGCCAGTGCGGATCCTAAACTGTCTCCGTCGATCCGTTCATCGGAAATAAACACGGGATGCCGTGCGTTTAACAGATGGTTGTGGATTTGATGGTGAAGATACGATTCCATAAGAAGAAAACATCGTAAGCTACCCTAGCCTCAAAAAATGGTCAACGCCCATGCTATAATCAACGCGTATGCATCTGACGAAAATCGAACTCCAGGGGTTTAAAACCTTTGCAAAAAAAACAGCTCTTTCTTTCCTGCCACCCACCGAGGATCGAACACCCATTACCGCGATTGTGGGACCCAACGGGTCGGGAAAATCCAATCTTGCTGATGCCATCCGGTGGGTTTTGGGGGAACAGAGTCTCAAATTGCTGCGTGGAAAAAATTCTGAAGATGTCATCTTTTCGGGTTCTGAAGGAAAAGGACGAGCCGGTTTTGCAGAAGTCAGCATCTGTCTCAATAACGAAGACTCGTCCATGCCGATTGAATATCCCCATGTCACGATTACTCGCCGCTTGTTTCGAGATGGAACGTCTGAATATCTTCTCAACGAAACGCACGCGCGTCTACAGGATATCCATTTGCTTTTAGCTCAAGCCAATGTCGGTCAACGTTCGTATTCGGTCGTAGGTCAAGGCATGATTGATCACATTTTGGTCTCCACCCCTGAGGAACGCAAAGCTTTTTTTGATGATGCCACAGGCGTTAAGCCCTTTCAGATCAAACGGCATGAAGCGATTTTAAAACTCAAACGCACGCATGAAAACTTAATCGACGTCGAGATGTTATTGCGCGAAATCGAACCGCGATTGCGTTCGCTCAAAAGACAAGTAAGCCGGCTTGAGCAGCGGGAAGAAGTACAAACACAACTTCATACACTGGAAACTCTCTATTATGGAGACCAATGGTGGACATTAATCGATCAATTAGAACAGGCAAAACATCAGTTTGAACAAAGCAACGATGCGATCAAACTGGAAAGAAAAGCACTCACGGAGCTGGAAGCTGCCGTCGATAAGCTCGAACAGGTCGATCAGGCGCCAGACGAGGGGTTGATCAAGCTGCAGCAAGCCTATCGCGCAGCGCAGCAAAAGCACAGCAACCTCCGCAATGAACAATTCCAAACCGAAAAAAACATCGAACTCGCACGTGTGCGGGCGCAATCCAATTGGGCTCCATTGCCGCTGTTAAAAATCGTGCAAGAAGTCGATTGGCTCGTAGAAGAATTACGCCAACTTAAAGACAAAAAAGAACTCTCTGAAATTCTTGAAAAAATCGACGCCCTCTTGGAACGCTCCGGTAAGCTTTCTAAAAATCTTCAACGTCCCAATCCAGAAGACATCAAACCGGATCCTATCCTTGTACAAAAATTGAAAGATCTCAAAGAACAAGAACGAGTCGCTGAACAGGAACAAAAAGTCTTGGAAACACAGATAGACGCTTACGCCAAGCAGGAAAAAACCGAACGCACGGAATTCATTGAAACCCAACGGGCGTTGCGCGAAAAACAACGACAAATCCATTTATTTGAAAATCGCCGTAATGACATGCAGATCAACCTAGCGCGATTTGAGGAACGCCAGCAAGGACTCATCCGAGAAATGAATGAATTTCTGAAAGAACGCGCGGTCGTGATTCGATCCAACCGTCCAACCCAGGAACAGGCTTCGCCCCAACCCGCCGATGTCTACAGCGAAATCCAACGACTGCGTTATAAACTTGAAATCATCGGGGGAATCGATCCGGAAATCATGAAAGAATATGAAGAGACCCGTGAACGCTACGAATTCTTAGATGGACAGATCGACGATTTAAAAAAAGGAATCAAAGCGACCGAACAGGTAATCGAAGAATTAGACGAACAAATCGATAAGCAATCTAAGACGATCTTTCAAAAAATCAACAAAGAATTCGAACGGTATTTCAAAATGCTTTTCGGAGGAGGATCTTGCGCTTTGGTAAAACTTACGCGCGAAGAACTTCTCCCTGAACCAGAAACGGAAGTTTCCGCAGAGCGTGCGTTCTCAGACACGGGTGAGGAAGCTCGAGGAAAAGAGGAACTCATAGAAGAAAAACTTGAAAAACATCAAGATCCAATCATCGGTGTAGAAATTCAAGCCACGCCTCCCGGCAAAAAACTCAAAGCACTCAATCTTCTCTCTGGAGGAGAACGTGCGTTGACCTCTATCGCCCTCATCAGCGCGATCATGGCCGTAAATCCCTCTCCATTTGTACTCTTGGATGAAGTAGACGCGGCACTGGACGAATCCAACACCATCCGTTTTGCCTCGATCCTTCAAGAACTCTCCAAGAACTCCCAGTTCATCATCATTACTCACAACCGTGCGACTATGGAACAAGCCGATGTTCTGTACGGAGTGACCATGGGTGAAGAAGGGATCTCAAACCTTCTGTCTATTCACTTGGAAGACGTGACAAGCGGAGCAACGGCGAGAAGATAAAAAAATAGAGTCATAAAGTAGTAGAAAAATTGGTTTTTGAATATAACTGGAAACATGCTAAGCTTTGAATGTATGAACCAAGAACAAACCATGAATGACATCTTAAACATTGTTGAGTTTCTCAAAGAGAGAATGGTCACCAGAGATGAATTTCAACAAACTCTTTTAGAAACAAAAACGGAAATCATGACACATGTAGATGGTTTTGTTGTATTGCATCAAAAACTGGATACAGAATTGGTTGCCTTGCGAGCCAAGTACGATAGACTCGAAGGGTTTGTAAAACAACTCGCCAGACACGCAAACATTCCACTGGAATTTTAAAAAAAACACACCTGAATTCAGGTGTGTTTTTGTTTTTGATAAACGTTGTGTGTTATCTTTAAGGCATATGCTAAGCAAACATATTGTAAACGACTATCCTGTTATAGTTCATAAGGATGATTCTGTTGGATATTGGGTGGAATGTCCTGTTTTTGAAGGATGTTACAGCCAAGGAAAAACGATGGATAAAGCCCTTGAAAATATTCAAGAAGCCATTCAACTTTGTTTAGAAGATACCCCAAAACGCGCACACCAAAAATCCAAACACAACATTAGTCTCCATTTTATCCGCGCATAGATATGACTGATCTAGCAGGAATTTCAGGGAAACAGGTTGTGCGTGCATTTACAAAAATTGGTTATACAGTCGTAAGACAAAAAGGAAGTCATGTACGACTTAAACACAAAGACGATCCAAACCGTAGACCAATCACTATTCCATTACATAAAGAAATTGGTGTTGGATTGATGTACCGATTTATCCGTGATGCCGGAATCACTTCTGAAGAATTTAAAAAACTACTCTAAAAAAACAAAAACACACCTGAATCCAGGTGTGTTTTTGTTTGAAGACGAGATCCTTAGTCTCGTCTCGCGTTTGAGGTCGTGGTGGTCAGCGATTTTCCCGTGCCTGACGAGCCTCAGCACGGGCTTCGTCTCGAGCGAGTTTTTTCAAACCCGCCTCCCATTCGCGCCTTTGTTTCAGGCGCGTCTGAGTCTCTTCCTGATGTCGATCCCATTCAACATCAGAGAAATCTCCGAGACCCCACTGAACATCAGTGGAATCCTCGTCTTCATCCAATCCATAATCTTCGGGACGCAAAAGGTCCCTTTCATCGACGAGCTCGTCAATGAATCCCCAGTCCGTCGGATAAGACATAAGACCTCCTGTTGTTTTCCTCAATCGAATTCTCAAGTCTGAGTTAAGCGTTCAATTGAGGACCCCGGGCCGACAACGTATTGGCGAACCGGGGTAAGTACAACGGGCCCCCGGATGCCTTCGTTGAAGGTCGGGCCAGGGGCCTCGTGCGAGTATGGCCTGGAGTTACCCAAACCACGATTTATAGTCTTTCATGAATCTCCGTATTCATGATGATGACTTTTCCATTCAGGAGTCATCTGACCTGTTGCTCATCTTTTTGTGATAAGCTGTCCATTTTATCTCAATGGACAGAGGATATCAGTACGTCTGATATCTACCCGCCCCGTTTTCTTAAACGTGGGTTAAAATGGTCGTTCCCATGGTGGCTTTTCCACCCCACGACCCGTAGTAGAATTCGGATTAACCTACCCAAGGTAGGAGGTCCAACTCTTAAGACCTGTTTTTTCTGATTCGATTTCTCCACCCATCAAAGCGGAGCAGGCTCAAATAAGAGAAAGCCTGTTGGGATACTGATGGCTTGCCAGGCCTCTGAGCTCTCAGGTCCCTGTTAGAGCTCCCATGCTTTGGCGCGACCCTTCAGGCGTGTTTTTCACACCCGCCGACGTCTCGAGCAAACAAGACTTTCGTGTGCTGCTCGAGAGAGTTCCTTGAAACGGGAATTGCTACGTACTTGCTTTCCATAGGGTAGAACCTCTGTCAGTCCCTATAGTCCGCTTTCCCCACGCTCCGCTTTGGAACCCACGCATGATACGCCGGGTCATCAATGTATGAATCCATCTCTGGTCGATGACTTGGACTTACGTCCCCCAGAGACTTCCTATTATGGATACATGAACCCTCCATGTCCCCCGCGCCACCTCGGGTTTGGAAAACTATACGTCAATCTGGGTGACCAGACCGCCCTGTCAAGCCGACAGGGAAGGCGTAGAGTAGACCGAGCCTTAGTAAAAAGGCTTCATGTTCTTGCCTCCTTCGTCTTTTTTTAGGGACGCGCCTCAAGGACACATTCCCCGTTTTCACTTCTCATGGCGGTAACCTGCCACCTCCTCCCTTTCACCTGCACATCGACAGTGGAAAGGTCGGAGGTTTTCATATCACATATCCATTCCGCCGCCCTCTCCTGGGCGTGGCGAATTTGTGAAGTAAGGACAACAAAAATGACGCCCATACACACAATAAAAGCAAAACCGGCAGCAACTCTCATTTTATGTTCCTTCTTTTTTGGTTTCTCTATTCATCCCAGAAATCCGGAGAAGTGTGATCCAGTGATTTGGGCAAGCCCGAATGTAGATCGTGGAGATCGGGTGTGTGGAGTAAGTGAGCCAAGGCCCAGTTACACCACTTGATCTCCCCTCCCTTCGTCCCCCTTGCGAAGTTCGATGGAAAGGTTGTCTCTCTCCTCCTTGGTAGGCTCCCCTCAGGGACTACCACGACGGACAGAGTATTCCTCCGGATTTCTGAGATGACATGACTATAAAGGGCATGCCTTAATTGATCATTTACAAAAACGAGTTTACCAGATTTTGACAACTTTGTCAAGAGTAACAAACAACTAATTAGCTAAATTAAGTTTAATTTATTGTAAAAATATAGAACAAAAGATAATTTTAATAATATATTTTGACAAAAAAATAATAAACTTACACGCGAGCTGACGAGGTATCAACTGTATATTCCCTGAGCGGAGGAACGTTGCGACGAACCGGAGTCGAAGGGTGTATATACGGCCTTCGACCGTTCGACAGGCTCACGGCAAGCAGACTCAGGCAGTAATAGATACGAGGCAAGCTATAGAAGATTATAAGGACTAAACCTTGACCAATACCCTTTATTCCTCTATTCTTCGGTTCATCCGTCAAACACGCTCATGTTTAGACAATAGATCCCTTCAAAACTCATCAAATTATGCAATCTATTCGACTTTCCCGTATCGGAACAAAACGCGCCCCGGTCTATCGTATTGTGGTGATGCCAAAACACCGCGATCCTTGGGCTAAAACCACTGAAATCTTAGGGCATTACAATCCACGACAAAATCCACGCGAACTTGTTATCAAAAAAGATCGCTTGAAACATTGGATTGAACAAGGGGCTGAAGTCACAAATACCGTCTGGAACCTTCTTATCGACGAAAAAATCGTTGAAGGCAAAAAGCGCGGTGCGACTCATCTTTCAAAGAAACGCCAAGGTAAACTAGAAACAAAAGCAAAGGAAGCAACGGCAAAAGCCGAAGAAGCCGCTGCCAAAGCCAAAGCAGCGGAAGAAGCAACAAAAGCCACTCCTGAAGAAAAAACCGAGTAAAAAAATAAAATGAGCCAATTGGCTCATTTTTGATAGAATACGAATATTATGACATCTCGACGAGAACAATTTGAAGCGCTTTTTCCACATGAACCAGCCTTTCGATGGAAACAAATCGAACAAGGTCTTTTTTCGTCTGCCGAATCTTGGAGCGAAGTAACCTCCCTCTCAAAAATAATGCGTGAGGGTCTCACCCAAATTCCTTGGATGTCCGTTGTGCCTCAAACGGTTCAAACGAGTAAAAATGGCGATACACACAAAGCTCTTTTGAATGTTGAGGGCGGGAAACAGATTGAAACGGTTCTCATGAAAAATAACCGTGATGCATGGACAATCTGTGTTTCCTCTCAAGTAGGATGCGCCATGCGCTGTGGATTTTGTGCTACAGGAAAAATGGGACTCACCCGAAGCCTCTTAGCAGATGAAATCATCGATCAGTACCGATTTTGGCAACAGTATTTACAACACAATCCAACGTTAGGAAGCCGTATTTCCAATATCGTTTTCATGGGGATGGGTGAACCTTTGGCTAACTACGAAGAAGTAAAAAAGACGCTTAATACCATCCTAACCTACACCGATATTGGCCGCACCCGCATTACGGTTTCAACCGTAGGGGTTCTTCCACGACTGGAACAAATTCTCACAGATAAAGAATGGCCACATGTACGCCTTGCCGTCTCACTTCATAGTGCCATAGCAGAAACGCGTAAAAAAATTGTCCCAACCTCTTACGATGAGTTTCTTCCAAAACTGGAAGTGTGGGCAAAAAATTATCTGTCCGTGTTTGGAAATCGCAGACACCATCTTACGTTTGAATACGTTATGCTCAAAGGAGTAAATGATACCCCTGAGCATGCAAAAGCTCTCGCCACATTTGTGCGAAGAATCGGCCGCATCCGCATAAATCTTATTCCTTATAACCTTACAGGCATGGAATTTGAATGCAGCACCCCATCTGCCATTGAATATTTCATGAGTATTCTTCACAGTTCTGGATGTATTGTAACGACTCGTCGCACAATGGGAGACGACATCGCAGCCGCCTGCGGACAGTTGATTGTATTGACGAACAAAGATCAAGTTGCTTAAATCTGAACCTCCTGATCATAAAGGAGAGGGAGATGAACAACAAAGGAGTGATGAAGAAATGATGGAAGTGACGACGCGAATGAAATTTCTTTTGCTCGCTGTGATGATCGGTCTGAGTACGATTTCAACCCCAGTCTCTGCCCATGAGACCAGTGATACGGATTCACAGATTACCTTCTCGATGAACGGAGGATTCACAGGTCTCATCGCACAGGGTTCCTGGATCGGACAGTACGTGTATGCCGGACCCAGTGCCTATATTTCTCTCAGGGAGAATATGGCATTTATTCCGAGCGTGACCTTTGAAGTAGCGCCCGGAGCTGGCAACTGGGGTTTTGTCGCAACAGGAACGCTCGAATTGCTTCTGCCCAAGGGGCCTTTTGCGATTGATCTGGTACCGTCCATCAGTCAAGACACTGCGTCCGACGGAACAACGACAGTCTCCTGGTCCGTGGGTCCAGGTACCACGTTCGCTTTTTTCAATGGGATGACATTGAGCGGAACTATCCAAGCTTCTGGAATCTTTGGCCATCCTGAAGCAGGGGTGGTTCTGCAGCCAACGATCAGTTTCGGAATTCCCATTCGATAATTTCGTATCCGACGAAAACGAAAACGTTGTCACATGTGACAACGTTTTTTTATTTGCCCTGCTGCTTTCGCCATTCTTCTATTTTTTTATGATTACCTGAAAGCAATACCTCCGGAACCTTCCATCCTTTGTACTCCTCAGGTTTCGTATACTGAGGATATTCCAGATATCCTTCTTCACTATGGGATTCTGTTTCCAATGACTGAGCTTCTATGACCCCCGGAATAAGACGCGCAATCGCATCGGTCATTACCAAGGCTGGAAGCTCTCCTCCGGTAAGAACATAATTTCCAATAGAAAAAGATTCGTCTGCAAGATGTTCCTCTACCCGATGATCAATCCCCTCATAACGTCCGCACAGAAAAATAACTTGATCGTATTGAGAAAGCCGTTGTGCATCTGCTTGGGTAAATGTCTTTCCTGAAGCAGATGTGATAATGACTCGCGTTTTTTTTAATCGGCGTTTAATCTTTTTGAGAGCTTTTTCAAAAGGCTCGACTTTCATCACCATTCCGGCCCCACCTCCGTAAGGAGTGTCGTCAACGGTATGATGTTTATCTGTCGTCCAGTCTCGCAAATCATGAGCGTGTACCTCAATCAACCCTGTTTTTTGAGCTCGCCCAAGAATGGAGGCATGGACATAAGGTTCCACAACGCCTGGGAAAATAGTGATGAGATCGAACTGTTTTTTCTTCTGTTTAGGCATACTGTTTTTTATGAGCGCTCCCAACAGCCTCTTGAATATGTTTAAATCCATCGCGTTGCATCAGCTCTGCCAACCCTTTGTTTAACTCCCCAATCAATTGAGGACCTTCAAAAATCATTCCTGTAGCTAACTGCACCAACGAGGCACCCTGGCAGATCTTCTCGTAAGCATCTTCTGCGGTAAAAATTCCTCCTGCTCCAATAATCAGATAACGATCGCCTACCTCCAAATAAGCATGAGCAATGAGGCTATTGGAAAGCTCAGATGTAGGACGACCACTGATACCTCCTTTCATAAAAGATTGTAATTCTGTTTGCACAATTTCAGGACGGTCGTATTTTTTTGTCAAATTAGCCAAAATCATTCCATGTACCCGATGATTATCCATGACAGCAATTAACCTATCAAGCTCTTCAAAAGAAAGATCAGCGGCGATCTTTAACAAAAGAGGTTTCTTTGTCTCTACCGTATCCAGCTCAGTAAGAAGTGCGTCCAGGCGCACAGGATCACTGAAAGGTTCTCCACCAAAGGCATTTGGACAGCTAATATTGATCACAAAAAAATGACCGATATCCAACATGGTCGTAAATCCCTTTTTATAATCTTGAATACCAGCGGACATCTCAACCGTCTGAGGACCGTTTGTTTTGGCAATACTCACCCCCACAGGAATATGAAACCGCTCTTTTTCTAAACGATGATGGATCTCGTCGGCTCCATCGTTCTTTAAACCATAATAGACGACAAGCGCCCGAGACTTGGGCAAACGCCATAAGCGAGGTTTTGCATTTCCCTCACAAGGTTCTGCTGTTACAGACCCAATCATTTCATAGCCAAAACCAACATCTGGAAGAATACGAGTGAGACGTGCATTTTTATCAAATCCTTCTGTGAGACCTATCGGGTTAGGGAAAAAAATTCCCAAAAGAGTTTGCTGTAAACAAGAATGTTCGTAGGCGCACATCTTACGAGCAAATGCACGAGTGGTTTTATAACGACCAAGATATTCTCCCACTGTACAAACCGTATCGTGAGTCCATTCAGGATCCCGATGAAAAAAGAACGGTTTACAAAGATGACGGTATCCCAAACGCTGAAGTTTCGTTGCAAACATATAGAGAAAAAAGAAAAAACCAACTACCTTTACAGTAGCTGGTTTTCTTTGTTTGATCTAGTTAAATTCCAAGATCATCTACAGACGCATCGTCATCGGAACTACTGAAGTCTGCCGCTGGTGCTGCATCGCGATCTTCGCGACGTGGACGGCGAGAACCTTCTGGCTCATAGATCTTGAGATTGACGCGGGCATTTTCCTTGGCGCCAACAATCTTGAGCAATGTTCGAACGGCACGAGCTGTCTGACCCTGTCGACCAATGACATAACCCATGTCTTCTGGGTTGATGTGGAGAGTAATGAGAACTCCGCGTTCATCCACAATACGTTCTGTTCGAACGTCATTTGGATTATTCACAATTCCGCGAATAATGTACTCAACAAACTCCTGATCGAAATACTTGTCAGCCATAGCTGTTACAACGTTTAAATCGAGCAAGTGTTTTGAAACCGTCTTGCCTGTCGACCAGGGCAGCATGGAGCCTGCTCAGACACGGCTTCAGAACACTTAAAATGATAGGTCAAATCGACTCAAAAGTCAACGATAAAATTCGGATGTTCATAGACGTTTATAAACATCTGTTCCATATTTAAAACACATCTGTTATTTTTTCTTAAAGAAAGGTCTTGTTATCGCACATTTGGAGAACCTTTATCGTTCTTTTCTCATTGAGAGGAGTATGCAATGCAACTACGACTAGTTACCAACGCTGAACATCTACCAGAAGAAATGATTGAGTTTAAACGACATCACTTTCAGGACGTTTTTTCTCAACAATGGAAACGAGTGTGGGAACAAAGTTCTCTTCTCTCAGAAAATGAAGAGGTGCTCATCTGTGAAATAAATGGTCGAGTTGCTGGTTGGGTGTCTTTTCAAAAACAGGTTTACTACTTAAAATTTCGTGGATTTGCCGTTCACCCTCACTTTCGAGGTTGTGGTGTTTCGCGGATGTTAATGAGTGAACTAACACGCATCGGTATCGACCATCATAAAAACCTGATGGCAACTGGACAAAAACCAGCCGATATTAGGTTGATGTTCTTAAAAAGTTCTGTCTATCTTGATGTACAGCAGCAAGGAGAAGCGTTCTCTTTTGGGAAATTTCTTAAGAATGAAGGGTTTAAAGCCTATTCATATAACAAAAATGAAATCGACCAGGAGGAAAGAGTGGCAATTGAGGTCTATCAAGACCTATATCCAGAATTCATCGGTTGTCTAAAAGTGTTTAAACTTCCGATTATCGATGACGGTATTCATTTCAAAAATGAAACCAAAAAAGAACTGTTACGACTTGTTGGAAAAGATCTCGAAGTGGTCATTCAAGGACTCAACGTAAAACTCAATAATTATGGAAGAAGCGGTCGGGTAAGTTATCGTTATGATCTGTGTCCCATTTGCGCTTATATGGGTAGCAGTGAACAAAACGATGATGCTTGTAAGCGCTGTCCAATCTTTACCACCTGTCTGGAACCCTTCAGAGAAACGGCTCGATTCAAAGAGGACTACGAAATCTCATACAGATACTTTACTGCCATGCTCAAATTCTTGCTCAATTCTGACAAGAAAGGCTAATTTATTCTTCCTCTTCCCGCACAACATACGTGCGGATTTTTATTTGTCCCCATCCATTACCAGGAGCTATTGACAGGTTCCACGGCCTTTTATACAATGCCCCCGCTCATTACAAATAAATATCTCCAAATCACATGGAGATCAGATGTGTAACCATTCTATCACAGATAGAGGTTACTGGATCTTGTCTACTATGTGATTGCAACGTTTATTCCAGACACATTTAAGTTGTGTCAAAACATCAGAACCTTCTGACGTGCTTGCACGCAGAACGGTATTTTATTGAGAGTTTGATCCTGGCTCAGGATGAACGCTGGCGGCATGTCTAAGGCATGCAAGTCGAACGGATTATTAATCTTCGGAAAAATAATTAGTGGCAAACGGGAGCGGAACACATTGGTAACCTACCTCGAACTCGTGAACAACCATTGGAAACGATGGCTAATACACGATATTGATGAAGTAACCTCGGTCATTTCATTGAAAGGTCCGCCGGTTCGAGAGGGGCCTATGTCCTATCAGCTAGTTGGTGAGGTAATGGCTCACCAAGGCTACGACGGGTACCGGGCGTGAGAGCGTGGCCCGGCTCACTGGGACTGAGACACTGCCCAGACTCCTACGGGAGGCTGCAGTCAAGAATCTTCCGCAATGCACGAAAGTGTGACGGAGCAATGCCGCGTGCTCGAAGAAGGCCTTCGGGTCGTAAAGAGCTTTTATAAGGGACGAACAAATGACGGTACCTTATGAATAAGAGGTTGCTAACTCTGTGCCAGCAGCAGCGGTAATACAGAGACCTCAAGCGTTATCCGGATTTATTGGGCGTAAAGGGTCCGTAGGTGGTTTTGTAAGTCATTCGTTAAATCTTCAGGCTCAACCTGGAGGCTGCGGGTGATACTGTAAGACTAGAGGATGGGAAAGGTAGATGGAATTGCTGGTGTAGCGGTAAAATGCGTTAATATCAGCAAGAACACCAAAGGCGAAAGCAATCTACTGGAACATTCCTGACACTGAGGGACGAAAGCGTGGGTAGCGAATCGGATTAGATACCCGAGTAGTCCACGCCGTAAACGATGAGTGCTAGGTTTCGGGAGTATCGACCCTCTCGGAGCCGTTGAACCAAGCTAACGCGTTAAGCACTCCGCCTGGGTAGTACGAGCGCAAGCTTAAAACCTAAAGGAATAGACGGGGACCCGCACAAGCGGTGGAGCGTGCGGTTTAATTCGATACTAAGCGAGGAACCTTACCTGGGCTTGAAAAACAGCTGCAAGCCGTCCGAAAGGATGGCCGCTTTCGAAGGTGCTGTTTAGGTGCTGCATGGTTGTCGTCAGCTCGTGGTGTGAACTGTTCCCTTAAGTGGGGTAACGAGCGCAACCCTCGTCCTGCGTTACAAGTGTCGCAGGATACTGCCCGGGCAACCGGGAGGAAGGTGAGGATGACGTCAAATCAGCATGGCCCTTACGTCCAGGGCGACACGCGCGCTACAATGGTAGGTACAATGGGCAGCCAAGGAGTAATCCGGAGCGAATCCCATAAAGCCTATCTCAATTCGGATTGAAGTCTGCAACTCGACTTCATGAAGCCGGAATCGCTAGTAACGGCCAATCAGCCACGTGGCCGTGAATACGTTCTCGGGTCTTGTACTCACCGCCCGTCACGTCAAGGGAGTTGGTAACACCCGAACGTCGCCGTAGGGCGGCGGAAGGTGGGATCGATAACAGGGACGAAGTCGTAACAAGGCACCCGTAGCGGAAGCTGTGGGTGGATCACCTCCTTTCTAGGGACTTTTTCCAGCAAGTCTGGAACATTGATTCTAGGTCGAGATCAATCTTGCATTGATCAATCGTTCGGGCATTTAGGCCGAACAACTGGTATAAACATTGCAATCATATAGGAGATAAGTAAGAGCAAAAAACACTCGCCACAAGGCGAGTGTTTTTTTATGTTAAAATAAAGAAACTCTATGAAAAAATACCATCGTTCTTTTCTTTTTATTTTATCACTCTTTGTAACCATTCTTTTTTTTCCTTCTATCACTTGGGCTTCTGGATGGGCTCTCAATAACTCTTCGGTAAATAGCACCCTTATAGGAATTAGCTTATCGGGAAACACGCTCTTCGCCGTAGGAACTGAAGGAACGATTCTTTATAGCAACGATAGCGGAAAAACCTGGTCCCAAGGATCAAGCGGAACGTCTTTTGAATTAAATGATGTGTACGCCTTAAGTGAGAGTACGGCTGTAGCCGTAGGAAACTCCGCTACCATCAGACGAACAACAGATGGAGGAAAAACATGGAAAAGTATCTCTCCTTCTTTACTTTCATCAAATACTAATTCCTCACCCAGTCTTTATACGATTACGATGGCCAGTTCCTCTATTGGATTTGCTGTAGGTCAAAGTGGAACCGTCCTTAAAACAACAGATGGCGGTGTCAGTTGGAATCAAATAAATATTTCCATCGCAGAACTCTCAACAACAGATTTATACACGGCACGAGCAATCAGTTCTACAAAAATTATTATTGCTGGAGAAGGTGGTGCCATCTATTCAAGTTCAGATACGGGGACAACATGGACGACCTCTACATCGGGAACCACACAACTCTTGAATGCTATGTCTTTTGTCGATTCATCAAATGGATGGATTGGTGGAGAAAATAGAACACTTTTAAAAACAACCAATGGCGGAAGCACATGGAGCGTAAGTAGCGTATCTGGTCTTGAAACAAATGAAACGATTAATGACATTGCTTTTCGAGATAAATCAAATGGAATTCTGGCGGGACTAAACGGGACATTACTCCAAACATCCGATGGCGGAACAACCTGGACCAGTATTTCTTCCTCTCAATCAACAGCCCTTTTCGATCTTTCTTATGTTTCTTCAGATGTGCGTTGGGGCGTGGGTATTAATGGAGATATCTTCCGCTACGATGCGACTTCTCCAGAAAAACCAACTTCATTCAGTGTAACAGGAGACTCAAGCGCATTAACGGACACAACCCCTACTTTCACATGGACGGCAGCAGTCGATAACGAATCTTCGATAGCAAGTTATGCATTTAAGCTAGACTCTGCTTCTTATGCGAACATTGGAAAAACAACGGCCTACACTCCTACGATAACTCTAACAAATGGAAGTCACACGGCTTCCCTCTATGCGATTGACCTTGTTGGAAATATAAGCACATCTGTAAGCATTAATTTTACCGTAGACGCTGATTCAGCCTCAAGCAGTGCCCCTGTGGTAAAAGCGATCTTACCTACCACGGCGCTTAAAAATGAAAGCGTCACATACTCTGTAAGAATTAGTGACGATGGGTCAATAGAATCGTGTGATCTGTATATCGATGATGAAAACGTTGGGACTATGACGATTCTCTTGGACATCGCCTCTCTCACTCATACATTTACTTCAAATGGAACCAAAGAACTCTACGCTCGCTGTACCGACGATGACGGAAATAAAACAACAGGAAAAAATACAATCGTAACCGTAAGTTCAGGTTCAAACCATGCGTCGCGAGGTGATTTGATTAAAATAGGTTGCGAGGGAGATGTCTATGTGAATGACCCTTGTACCCCTGTCTACTACTACGGAGCCGACGGAAAACGCCATGCATTCCCTACCGAATCTATTTTTTATACCTGGTTTTCAGATTTCGACGATCTCGTCATTCTCTCTAGTACGGCAATGTCTGAAATTCCCTTGGGAAGCAACGTGACTCATCGACCTGGAGTAAAACTGGTTCAATTCCTCTCAAATACGGTCTACGCTGTCTCCTATGGTGGCGTGCTACGCGCCATTGCCAATGGCGAAATCGCTGAAACCTTATTTGGAACAGACTGGACAAACAGCATCGATGGAGTCAACGACGTATTTTACGGAAGCTACGAAATCGGTAGTACGATTCATAGCAGTACAGACTACTCATCAGAAAATGCAAAAAAGACAACCGACAGCATTGATGAGCTCTACTAATTCGCGTGAACAAAAAAGAACCATTCAAACACTGGTTCTTTTTTGTTTCCAACTTTGTTGGAAACATCTGTCTTCTGATCAAAATGAAACACAGTCACCAAAAAGGTGACTGTGTTTCTGGTGCCGAGGGCCAGGATTGAACTGGCGACACAAGGATTTTCAGTCCTCTGCTCTACCACTGAGCTACCTCGGCAAGATGTATCTTTCCTATTCTATCTGGCCGAAGGCCACCCGAAACTCTGGCGACGATTTACGTCACCCGTCGCCTGGGAGGCTATGGGTGACCACCCTACACTCTGGCCCTGATGAACACAGCCAGAGTGTAGGGTGGTGGGCGTGGGAGGACTCGAACCTCCGACCTCAACATTATCAGTGTTGCGCTCTAACCACCTGAGCTACACGCCCTTAATGAGTATCTTGTTTATTTTTCTTTTTTCTTCCGTATTGTAAAGCGCTCCCCGCCCGAACGACTGAATAGGAGTCCTCGTCGTTCAGTCGGGCGGGTAACCACCTGAGCTACACGCCCATAAATACGGGAGTAGTTTACTGAAAAGCCGCTCCAAGGTCAAGGACTTGATGATAAAAAAGAAGGACTGTTGGAACCCTTCTTTTTTATCTCGAAGCTTGAATTTCGACACTTGTTGCCTCATTTTCACAAGCACGAACGGTCACGATTCCCTCAGTATCAAGAGAAATCGTATACCCTGATCCGTTATCACCTGTGTTATCCCCAACATCCCATATCACCTCTCCGGAAGGACTCACGGGCATATCAGCCAAATATCCTTCTTGAATTAATTCATGAATATTTACGCAATGCGTATCGTGCGTTACAGGAGTCGTACAAGAAACATTATTGTCATCACACCCTTCATTCATCCCGCCACCATCGACGGCCATATAGACATCAAGCTGAGAAAGATTTGCGATCGTATCTAACGACTGTCCTCCATGATCTACCTGATACAACTTGATCGCTGAAAGGATTTCTCCAACATCGTTTTGACGCACCGCGTCACGTGCTTGCGCAAGGCGCGTAGCAGGATCCAGCGCCACAAAAATCACAGCAACCAGAACGCCAATGATGGCAATCACGATCAGCAATTCAACAAGCGTGAAACCTAATTTCTTAACGTAAGGCATACGAACTTATCGTGAGATTTGAATTTCAGAATTATTTGCATATTCACTCTCACACGCACGAACAGCTACGATACCATTGGCATCAATAGAAAGAGTATATCCGCTTCCATCATCTGCAGCGCCGCTTCCATCATCCCACGCGACATCACCCGAAGGACTCACAGGCATGGATGCTAAATACCCCCCTGTCACAAGACCGGCAATATTCACACAAGCCGTATCAGTTGTGACATCTGTATCACAACTGAGATTACCATCATCGCAACCTGTTGTCATAACAGCACCGTTGACTGCCATATAAACGTCTCCCGGCGTCAGAGCAGCAATACTGGCCAGATGATCGCCTCCGTTATCGACCTGGTAAAGTTTGATTGCGGAAAGAATTTCACCGACGTCATTTTGACGGACAGCATCGCGCGCTTGGGAAAAACGCGTGGCAGGATCCAACGCCACAAAGATCACGGCGACCAAAATAGCCACGATCGCAATCACGATAAGAAGCTCGACAAGGGTAAAACCTTGCTTAAAATTAGTGTTCGTACTCATAGACGAAAAAAATTACATGGACGAGAAAACGTTGTGAACCGCGTAGCGGAAAATGCAGCTCCTATAGCCGCCATGCCAAAAAAAAGATGTGGTATTTTTTTCTCTTTCAGAGAAAAAAGATCGTCGATAAATTCTATTCTCACCTCCCCATGACTTGTCTTGAATGGTCCTCGGAAACGCTGATCGGTAAAAAAAAGACCTGAAAGAATAAAACGGTCAATCATCTTATGATCCTCTTGATAGTATAACACGATTTCGTCTAAGAGATCGTTTAAAAAATCAACGAAAACGGAAGGGACCTTTTTTTGGTTTTGATCAAAAGAAATCGGCTGACGGATCGCGCGGGAATACACGACCTGTCCTTTGTTGAATATCGTGATCGTGACCCATCTTTCATTGGCATCAACAAACCCAACAAAACCACTAGGTAATAAACCGCGCATGTTCGCCATATCCAACAATGCCCGGGAACGGGGTTCCACCACCTTCAGGTGGTTATGTTCCTGCGGAACAGCGGCAACGAGATTCTTGATCACCTCGCCTTCAACAGCCTCCACGTCAGCGAACATCTCATTTTTCTGTTGAGAAAAATTCATAAGAACATCAGCTGACGACAAAGGGAACGGAATCTCTCTTTGGGCTAAATCTACAACAGCACTTCTCAGCGGCTTTTTCTTGTCTTTAGGGAGTCGAAGTGAACACCGGAACATTCTCGATTCAGGAATAAGGATTGCCACGCGCGATCTGAGAATCTGTTCTTGTGAAAAACAATTCTTTTGTAAGAAAAACTTGAGTTTTTCAGATTCAACCACCTTCTCATCGACCACCCATCCCGAAGGGATTTCTCTTTCCTGTACCTCTATGATCCGACCAAAATAAGACACCTTGGCCACATGTACATACGTGTCCGAGAGATCGATACCGATTCCGATAGGAAAAATAGGCATATCTGATTTAAAAATCGCTCACTTCCTGCCAAGAGGTAACGTGAATATTTGGGTTAATCTGGTCGAGTGTTACCAATACCTTGCGGACGCTAGATCCTACCGTCCCTACAGATTCAATCTCTCGTTGAGAACCGGATAAACTGATAACCGTATAATTACAGGTTCCTGTGCTTAACGAAAGACTGCTCGATCCTGAAAAAGAAACGGCGTCGTTGATCTGTTGCAACGCTTCTTCTGCGCAGGCATTTGCAAGAGCGCGCGCCTGGCCTGATTGCTCAAGAGAAAAACTTGACTGCACATCCATGATCCCAAACAACAGCAGAGAGCTCAATAGCGCCATCCCGACAACTGTTAACATAAGCATGCTCAACAATACAACGAATCCCTGCTGATTCGTTCCTCTCCATCTTCTATGGCCGTAAAGACGCTGTACCATAAAAAGTTTTTTCATACGCATACGGAATCACCCCCCCGGCATTGATCCGTGAAAGAGTAAATTGGATTCGTACAGACCCAGGAGTATCAAGACGGGATACGTTCTCAATAGTAAAAGACGCAACGCTTAATAATCCGGAAGTTATCTCAACGGCTGCAGCACTCCCTTGAGTCAATCGAATCTGTCCGCCGGAAACATCAAACACCGTAGGATCATCTACTGCGTCAAACACGTCTATGGAAAGGATGCTGGCACTCGATCCAGCAGGCGGACTATTGATCGCTTGCGCATTCCTGAGCGTTTGCGTGATGAGCTGCATCACAAACTGTCCTTCCTGTTCCACTTGGGCAATCGTCTGATGCTTCACTCTCATCTGTAAAAACGTCATCTGTTGGCCGATAACGGCAAGAAAGACGATCGAAGCCAAACCGATATACACCACAAGCTCCACGAGAGTAAATCCCTTGTTATGTTCAAAAATACTCATATCAAGGAATAAGCACGAAAAATTCTTCCGTATTCCCCGTTCCGCCTCCGAAAACTCGATTCAATGTCTGATCCCAAATCAATCCTTTCGCTTCATTACCTGCAAGATCAACAGAAAAATAGATGGTCGGCGATGAGGGATCGCTGACATTGATGACCGCCACTTCCGTATTAACGGTTCCGCTTCCAGCAAAAAGATAGTCATCGTCCACCCCCATGGCCATATCGTTTATTTTGATTCCAATATCAAGCGCGCTACTTGCAAGGAAGGGAGAGGCGGGTGTGGACGTATCAACCACATAAAAATTTCCATCGTCCATTCCAAGTGCTGTGTATGTTGAAAAAACGGCGATCGCGGTTGCGTCTGTCGTTCCAGAAATATTTAATGCACCTTCTTGAACAATCGAGGATGGTGTCGTTGTATTCACAATAAGTAATTCTGCTGTCGTGCTTCCTGTTGCCGCGTACACAAAACTTGCGCTTTGATCCAAAACCATTTTCCAAACACTATCCCCCACTTCCAAACTCGAAAGCACGCTCGGAGACGATGGTGTGGCAATCGAAAGGGAAAAAATTTCTGGCCCGCTGCTATTGGACGCGCGCCCTACATAAAGATTTGATCCTTGTCCGACAACAGTGATTGCATCTGCGTTTCCAGCTAAATTCGAACTTCCTGCAAAGGTGGGGCTCGCAGGATTCGTAAGATTGACGACCTGAAGTTCAGCCGTATTGCTTGACGTGGCAAGAAACGCATAAGACCCGACAACCGCCACACCATTCACATCGCTTCCAATTTCAAGTTCGGCTGTAACAACCGGATTGGAAGGATCTGACACATTGATCACATAAAACTCCTTTTCGCTAGAAGAAACGCGTCCGAGCAAAATATAAGTCGTTCCTCCATCCGTATAAAGAGCGACTTCCGTCCCATTCGCAGGGCCGGCAAGATTCAACGTTGCGTCCGGCGTAATCGGAATAGGCTGAGCATTGCCCGCCTGCCAGTTGGTGAGATACGTCACGAGTTCTAATGAAGCTAAACGATAAGGTGTTTGATTCCAAGTAATTTGTGACATCACTTCTTTACGATCCGCATCCACAGGGAAAACCGTCACTTCTCGCGTAAAAAGATCTGTTGTATCGGACGATCCGGAAAAAATCCATTGCCAACCGCTTACAGCCAACCCGTGAGTTCCGTTTGTCAACAAAGAAAAATCGTCATCTCGCATATTCCGCACGGCCTCTAAACCTTCTTCTGCAAGAAACAGTGCGCGAGTGCGTTGTCCGGAAAAAACCACGTTCTCCTGGGCGACAACCAACCACCGGACAAATCCAAGAGCAACAATGCCTAGCAAGGCGATCGCCACTATCACCTCCACAAGAGAAAATCCTTGATTAGTCATAGGATAAAGCCCCTTTTTCAAGGAGCGTCAACGTTCGTGTTTCATGCAGGGTTTCAAATGTGATGACTCCTGTTGTTTGAGGTTCGCCGGTCAGTTTACTGTAGACTACCTCCGCAACACCTCCCAGGGTCACCTCCGGCGCAATCTGTTGATCCTCATCAAAAGCGCTGTTGCGCGCTGCATAGCTTGAACCCTGAAAAATCGTCACACTTCCATTTTGAAAAAAGACTCCCCATGTTTGGTCGTTTGCCACTGCTTGAGCCTGTATCTGAGCTCTTCTCAATGCCTGTGCGCTTGCCTGCACAGCGAACTCTATCTGGTGTTGTTCCTGAAAAGAACCAAACGTCAGAGGCGAAACTGCCAAAACAATGCCTGCGATCGCCAGACTCATCAGAAGTTCGATCATGGTAAATCCTCCTTGAGCTCTCATAAGCCCAGACCGCTGGTAATGGAATAAATAGGCGTAAAAATAGAAAAAGCGACAAACGCGACCCCAAGACCGATCACCATTAGCAAGAGAGGCTCAATAACCGAAGAAAGATTTTTTGCCCGCAACGATACATCTTCTTCATAAAATCGGGCGAGAAAAAAGAAGAGCTGGTCGAGTCTGCCTGAATGTTCTCCGACAAAAACCATCCGCTGGATCAAAAGAGGAAAAAGACGGGGATATCGGGCGAGCGCTTGCGCGAATCCTTCTCCGGAGGCAACCTGGTCAACCATCGATAGCACTGACCGTTGATAGGCATGATTCTCTATCGATTGGACCTGAATCTGCAATGCTTCTTGTAGTGGAATTCCGGATTCAAGCAACGTGCCCATGCCTCGGCAAAAATGCGCCCGAGCGATATTGTGAAAAAAAAAGACCTAATCCCGGTAAACGCAAAATGATAACATCTGTAACAGGCGACAAAAAGCGCTGGCGCCATAAAACAACCAAACCGAAGAGAGAAAAAATAAGCAGCGGAGTCAGCCAATAGCCGTCTTGGGCAAACATGCCGGCAAGCCACAGAAGCGTTTTTGTGCTCCAAGGAAGGGGCATATTCAACGAAGCGAAAACGGAAGCGAGTTCGGGCAAAACGAATGTTGCCAATAATAATCCGAGAATAAGCGTGGCGGACACCACGACGCCGGGATACAAAAGAGCCCCTTCAATAGAACGCCTAAGAGACGAGTCTTGTTCCATCTGCGCGGCAACATGAGACAGATTTCCCGCGAGCGTTCCAGAAGCCTCTCCTGCCTGTACCGCGCTTAAAAAAATCGGAGAAAAAACTCGTTGCGCATGAGAAAATGCCTCCCAAAGACGCTCTCCTGACGAAAGCCGCACAGAAACCGTTTTCATGACGCTCTTGAGCGTACCAGACGACTGGTCAACGAGAACCTCAATCGCTTCCGGCACAGCAATTCCCGCCTCGAGCATAATAGAAAAATTTTTTACCAAGGAAACGATCTGCGTCTGCGGCACCGGAAACAAATCGATCTGGCGTTTATACCAAGGTTGATCATGTTTTTTCATAAAACTTCTTCATAAACCACACGTAAAACCTCCTCAAGCGTTGTTTGTCCTAATAAGGCTTTGCGCAAACCATCCGTAAGCATGGAATCCATCCCTTCTCTGATGGCTATTTGCTCAATTTCGTCTGCGTGTTTTTTCGTCATCACCGCTTCACGGATTTCATCTGTCACAACCAATGTTTCAAAAACCCCTATGCGTCCCTTATATCCGCTCCCGTGGCATACCTTACATCCTTTTCCGTGAAACACCCTCAACCCGCGTACGGTTGCCTTCTGGGCAAGCCGAAGAAGCAGAGGCTGGATTTGGGGAGTCTTTTCTAATAGTTTTTTCTGGGTCCCATTAAACGTCACGGATTCGATGCAATTCATACAGACTTTGCGTACCAAACGCTGAGCGACCACAACATTGACGGTCGAAGAGAGAAGGAACGGTTCGATTCCCATGTCTAATAGTCGTACGAACGCCGTTGCCGCGTCATTGGTATGGAGGGTCGAAAGAACCAGATGTCCTGTCATCGCCGCGTTGATCGCGATACTAGCCGTTTCGCTGTCCCGGATCTCTCCCACCATGATGATATCCGGATCCTGCCGCACGATAGAACGCAATCCTTTTGCAAAGGTGAGTCCGGTCTTTTCATCCACTTGAATCTGATTGATTCCCTCCAGATCGACCTCCACCGGATCTTCGATGGTGGTGATATTGACTTCCCGTCGATTGAGCACCTGAAGCATGGCATAAAGCGTGGTGGTCTTTCCGCATCCCGTGGGACCGGTTGCCAGAATCATTCCCCATGGTTTCTCCATTGCATCTGCTATTTTCTGATAATCACCCGTTTGCAAACCTAGCTCAACCAGCGAATACGCCTGTGCCTGCTCAGAGAGCAGACGCATAACGGCCTTCTCCTTTTGTGTAGTAGGAAGAATAGACAAGCGAATTTCCACATCGCTTCCCCAAGGGGTTTTATGGGAAATCTTTCCGTCCTGCGCTTTGCGATGCTCATCGGTTGCCAAGCGCGAAAGGACTTTTAATCGAGCCATGATCCGCTCGTGAAAGGCTTCTGGAATGCGGGCAACATCATGAAGAAGTCCGTCCTGACGATACCGAATGACCAGATAAGCTTCTTCTGGTTCCAGATGGATATCTGAAACGCCGCGTTGATAACCCATATCGATAATCGCATCGATCAGATCGATCACCCGCGTATCCGTCTGCTCTTGGGGGACAGGACTTCTTTTTAAAATGGATTGGATACGGATATCGGGATCTTCTTGGTACAAGAAAAAATGCTGGCGCAGATCGTGTTCTGTCGCATACTGGAATTGAACCTCTGTACGAAAATATTTCTCTAAGGATGAGCGTAATACGGTATCTTTCGGCGTGGAACTTGCCACGATCACTCGTTCCGGTTGCTGGCTGATCACCAGCACATGATGCGCGCGAGCAAACGCTTCAGGCAAAAGCACAACGTCTTGAGGACGAATGTCTTTTTTCGAAAGTTCGACAAAGGGCACGCGATACCAAAAACTCATCAGCTGTCCCACTTCCTTTTCTGATAAAAATCCGCGAGAAACAAGAACTCTCTCTAAACCCAATTCCTTCGCCTCTTTCGTGGCTTGTAATGTATTGAACTGTTCTTGGGAAACAGCTCCTGAATCCACAAAAATCTCTTGTAATGCTTGGTAAGTGAGTGTCATAGATGCATTCATTCGTTTCCACGGTCTTGATGTTTTTCTAGCGTACGCTTCACGATCCGAAGAACATCATTCAATGAATGATCTGCTTTTACCAAATAATTAACAGCACCAAGCTCTTTCGCTTTGGCAATATCCGTTTCTTGTCCGAGATTTGAAAGAACGATGATTGGTGTGTTCTTACAGGCTCCTTGCGTATTCTTTCGCTGCATCAGCTCGAATCCGTCGATGTGAGGAAGAATGAGATCCAAAAGAATCAGATCATAGGTGCATGTATCCATGGCCGAAAGAGCCTGTTGGCCGTCATAGACAAGATCTACGAGGTATCCTTCTTTTTCCAAAGCGAGCTGATACGCGCGAGCGATCAACTTTTCATCTTCCACGAGTAAAAGACGTTGCTGTTTCATAAAAAAATTTTATTCTTTAGGACTTTCTCAATTGGATGCAGAGCGCCTGCCTACCTGCCGGTAGGCAGGCAAAGCTATGCACCAAGTGAGAAAGTCCTATTTTTGAGAAGACATGCCGGTCTTTGGAATCAGGACTGTAAACACCGTTCCGATTCCCTCCTCCGATTTAAATGAAATGAAACCTCCTGTCTGATCCAGGATCATTTTCGCCACATACAACCCCAAACCCGTTCCTTCCGTGTTCCGTTTCCTCGCCGTTTCCGAACGAAAAAATTTTTCAAAAATATGAGCTTGATCTTCGCGCTTAATGCCGATTCCTGCATCTTGAACTCGAATCCTTAAGAAAGAACGTTTATTTTCTTTTATTTCATCGACAAATAGTGAAACTTCACAGACATCTTCACGACTATATTTGATGGCGTTAACGATTAAATTACGCAAAATTTGATGAAAAAAATCTCGATCAAGAACCACAGAAGCAAGAGGATTTTTTGAAGTAACATGTATCGTACAGCGACTTTGTTGCGCCAACGGAGAGATCTCCTCAAGAACCTGTCCAATGATCTCGGAGAGGTCTACGAGAACTGGATGGATACGGAGTTTTCCAGCTTCAATACGCGATACGTTTAATAAATCACTAATCAGATGCGTCATCTGATCGACCGAAATGTCGATACTATCCATAAATTCTTTCTGGACGACCTTTGGCCGTTTCAAAGAATTCCTCAACAATTCCATATACAGACGAATACTCGTCAATGGCGTGCGCATCTGATGCGAAACAATGGAAATAAAATCCCGACGTCGCTGTTCAACCATCTGAATATTCTCTGTCATCTGTTTGAATGATTGGAACAATTCTCCAATTTCATCTTTTTTATCATAAACGAAACTCCTCAATCCCTTCCCTTCCCCGAAATACCTTACGGCTCCGCGGAGTTCTTCCAACGGATAGATGATCTTACGAACAGGAAAAAGTGACAGAACCGTCATAAGAACAACGGTTACTATGGCTACGGCAACCATGTTTCTGACCGTCTCGAACAAACGCGTAAAAATTTCTTGAGATTCAACTTCGACAATGAGGTAGTTTTTCGCATTTACGCAATGGGCAATACCGGTCGCTTCCTTTCCATTATGACTGATATACTGGCGTACTGAGGCAGTGTTGCCGCAGACCGTTCCGAAGACGTGCAAGTCTGTTGTTTTGTTTAAAAAATTTTCGTCTTCAGGATCGGAAACGGCAATCAACACATCCCCTGAAGACACGAGATTGGATTCCAATGTTTTCCAACCAAGTAATTGATCGAAGGAAGGATTCGTTTTTTTCATCCTTAAAATGTCTGTAAGGGAATCTAAAAAATAATGATTGGCAATATACCCCAATCGTTGATTTGTTTCTTTATCGACAATAGGCGCCAGAGCGACAAGAACCTTCTGGAGACCCCGAGGAGATTCGTGTGTAAGATAAGGGGAAAGAACAGCCGTGTCCGGAGAAAGATTTTCAAGTATCTGTTTGGAAACATCAAAAGAAGCTGCCTGATAAGATCCGGTCGTCGCAAGCAAAGAACCTTTTAAATCAAACACTTCGATAACAAAAAGAGAAGCATCCAGAGGCAACTTATTATTGCGTAAATGTTGGACCAATTCTTCCTTTACCTTTTCATTTGATTCCTGAGTCAGAGTCTTTGTCGACTCTCGGATAAATCCATCCGAAGAAAAATCGATCGCCCGTGTTTCAAGCTGAGAAAAAAAATGTTGAATGTCCTGAGATTGGGTATTGGCAATAACCTGCAAAGAGACTTCTGTTTCGGATAACAAACTGGATCGATCGGCAAAAAAAACTAAAATACCAATAATGGAAACAGAGAAAAGAGAAATAAAAAAGAATGTCGCGATCAATTTAAATCGAATCCTCCGACTTGCCATATTGGAATCAATTATACTCTCTTTCCAGAATCCCCCAAAAATGACGCTTGGGCTTGCTCAAAAAAGAAAATCTTGTTATAGTCGTCCCGCATGTGGGCTATTCTCCAATTCGATGAGATTGCCTTGAACGGGCTGGCAGCCCCGGAAGACGTACCCAAACGTACGACTTCCGGGGTGCCTGGGCGCCCGTGAAAGGCAAGATCGCGAATTTGAGGATAGCCACGAATCGGGATGTAGCTCAGTAGGCTTAGAGCGCTTGGTTTGGGACCAAGAGGCCGCAGGTTCGAGCCCTGTCATCCCGACCAGCCCGCCAAAGGCGGGACTAGAATCTAGTTACTAGACTCTAGATTCTAGAACCTAGTATTCTCAAAAAATAGACAAACAAAAAAACTGATGGAATACATTCCATCAGTTTTTTTGGGACCAAAATCAAAAAACTTCAAAAAAACTAGGTGGGTTTCGTGAATTCATTAATCAAATCGACAATGGAAGCGAGCGTTGTGTCCGATTTCACAAGAAATGCTTTTGCCCCTAAATCCATAACGCGTTTCTTATCAGACTCCTGACTAAGATTAGATAACACGATGACGGGAATATGCTTGAGCCGATCATCTTGCTTCATTCTCTGCAGCACTTCAAATCCGTCCATGTTCGGCATAATAAGATCAAGCAACACCAAAGAAGGCGTTTGATCCTTAAGAATAGTCATTGCTTCCTTCCCGTCTTTGGCCACCAATACCTGAAACGACTCTTTGGCTAATTTCGTTTTATAAATTTGAAGAATAAAAGAATCATCTTCAATAAGGAGCAGCAGCGAATGTTGAGACATAAAAACTGATGAGTTAAAAATAAAAATGCTATAGTGGATACAATAATGGATTTTTATTTTCTTTTTATGATAACGCTTACGCACGACAACAGACATGTTGCGGCCCGATTCAAAAAATGCATCGAAGTGGCCGAGGATACGTTTGAAGCGACGTTCAAATTAGAACATCCGATAAGCTATCTGGCTGGACAATACGTGTGGTTGGATCTTCCTCGTTTGATAGCTCCCGATCCAAAAGGATCCCGTCGCGCTTTTTCTATCATCAATCCTCCTAAAATCGGACAAACAACGATTCAAATTCTTTTCCGAAAAAGCGAGAGTGGATTTAAACAGACGCTTCTTGCTCTTGCTCCAGAAAGCCCTGTCACGATTATCGGTCCATTTGGAATTTCCTTCCAACTTAAAAAAGAATTCCAATATCCTCTCGTCCTTCTTTCCGGAGGCGTGGCGATGGCGCCTTTCCTATGCATCATGCGCACGCGCGCCCTTTCAACCTATGCTGAACCGATCCATTTCTATCATTACGACCGTAATAAAAACCGGACCCCTTACGAAGAAGAAATAGAACTTTTCAATCAAAAAGGAAATACCGCATCAGTCTCTACTAGTTTATTCCAATTCTCAGATCTTTCACAGATACATAATCTTGCCCATTCCCTCTTTCTCATAAGCGGACCGCAAAAATTCATCGACCACGCCTATCGCATACTGATGCAACATCACATCAATCCTTCGCAATGCGTTTTTGAAGAACATTATCCTTCCATAAAAAATGCGGATTTTTTTAAAGCTCTCACTAAAAACGACGACGCGCAAAAAAAGACGCTGCCCATGACAGAAAATGATATTTTTCGAACAGCGTTGGATAGTTCAAGCAGCCATACCATGATCACGGACATACATGGAACGATCTACTATGCCAATAAGGCGGCCGAAAAGATTACAGGATTTACGTTAGATGAAATGATCGGCAATACACCCAGGCTCTGGGGCGGACTCATGCCTGTTGAATTCTATGAAAATTTTTGGCGCATGAAAACCGGCGGCATCCCAAGCACGACAGAAATCACCAATCGAAAAAAAAACGGTGAAATCTATTACGCGATCGTGCACAATAGTCCGATCTTTGACGAAAACCAAAATATGATCGGGTTTATTGCTTCAGAAGAAGATATAACGGAAATCAAATACCAGCAGAACAAATTTGAAGAGCTCAATGAGCATTTTATTTTAGCGACAACGTCAGCCAATATCGCGACATGGGAATGGAATGTGCTGACAGACACTCTCTTAAACGACAATTTATTGGAAGAACTTTTTGGCATAGACTTAAAAAAGGGAGAGAAAGGGGTTTTTCAAACTTGGATCTCTATCCTGCATCCGGATGATCGCGATCGTCTGGTGCATCAAGTCCAAGACGCGATAGAACAACCGCAAAAAAAAATGGATATAAAATTTAGAATCCTTCGAAACCAAGAAACGGTCACGATACGGGCCATAGGACATATTCAACGCAACGAACAAAGGGAGGCTCTAAAAATGTTTGGAATATGTATGGATATCACAAAGGAAGATGAGATAGATCGCGCAAAATCGCAATTTGTCTCTTTAGCCAGCCATCAAATGCGCACACCTCTTACTTCTATCAAATGGAATGCGGAAATGCTTCTTGCAGGTGATAAAGGAAATTTGGGAGAAGAACAAAAAACAACCATCCAAGAAATCTACGCGAGCACCCAACGAATGACCTTGCTCATCAATGCTCTTCTGGACGTATCAAAAATTGAATTAGGAACCTTTACGGTTGAACCGCAGCCAACGAATCTTAATTCCATAGCACAGACCATTCTTCAAGAACTCGATCCAATCATCAAAGAAAAGCATCTGGTCATACAAACCATGTTTGATGAAACCATCCCTTTGGTCTCTGTTGATCCGAAACTCACGATGATCATCTTCCAAAACCTCCTCTCGAATGCTGTAAAATATACCCCTCACGATGGAAAAATAGAATGTGAAATTCGAAAAGACGAAAAAGACTTTTTTATTCGCGTCACAGATACGGGAATAGGGATTCCCAAAATGCAACAGGAACATATTTTTAAAAAACTCTTCCGAGCGGATAATGCCAAAGAAATAGATGTGGATGGTACAGGCCTTGGACTCTATCTCGTCAAATCCATCTTAAACCATACCGGAGGCACTATTCGCTTCAACTCCAAAATAGGAGAAGGATCCACGTTTGTCGTCAGTATCCCGTCTGAAGGCATGGCGGCGAAAATAGGCACACAAAAATTGATCTCATAAAAATACTCCAACAAAAAACTGATGAATTTCATCAGTTTTTTGTTGGAGCGGGTGAAGGGAATCGAACCCTCCTCTTCAGCTTGGAAGGCTGACATAATGAGCCACTATACGACACCCGCGGATCAGGACTGTTCACTAATGAGCGATCTTGCAACGTTCAGGCACCCTGACACCTCTTCAACGACCGACTCAGGTCGTTTTCAGAGGCTGCCAGTCCGAACGTTGCAATCTCATTCGGGAGCAGTCCTAATTTGCCTCAAAATACTAACGTATTTCCTCTTTTGGTGCAATAGCTCCGATCAAGAGAATTCCTACCATTTTTTTGTACTGGCGGTAATCGCAATAGCTAGGGCATCTGCTGCATCGTCAGGTTTTGGAATATTGGACAAATCCAAGAGTTTCTTGATCATCTGCTGCATAGCCGCTTTCCCTGCTTTCCCATCTCCAGTCAACGCTTTCTTCACTTGTGCAGGGGTAAATTCAAACACAGGAACTCCTGCTTGGGCGGCCATAAGTAAAGCCACTCCCCGAGCATGGGCCACGTTCATCGCTGTAGTAGAACTTTTTCCAAAAAAAAGTTTTTCAATCGCTACCACATGAGGCTGATGATGAACGAATAAATCTTGTAAGTCGTTTGCCAAACTTAACAATCTATTCTCAAAACGATCACCAGAGGTCGTTGTCGCCACACCGTAATCAATGAGCTGAATCATCGTTCCTTGTACATGAATGACCCCAAACCCCATACGTCCATATCCCGGATCAAGCCCTAAAATAAGATGTCCTTCCATAGTGTTAATCGTTCTTCACAGAAAATTATCTTGAGAGACATCTCCAAAACTCGATGAGATTGCCTTGAACGTCATGCCGAAGGCAGATCCGCCTCTGGCGGAGGCTGCCCGCCCAAACGACTGAACAGGATTGATCGTCGTTCAGTCGGGCGGGCGGGCGCCCGTGAAAGGCAAGATCGCGAGTTTTGGAGATGTCTCTTATTCTTCATTGGTAAAAACAGTCTCTACATCATCTAATTCTTCTAACTTATCAACCAGACGATGAAGGAGCTCTCGATCGCCTTTGGCTAATTCGACAGGATCTTTGGCAAGATGCTCGATAGCGGCGACTCCGGGATAAATACCAAATGTCTCGAGGGTATCAAGAACGGATTTAAAATCAGTCAGAGGAGTTCTTATCTCTAATCCGAAATTGACTTGAATAAAATCTTCTGCTCCTGCCTCAATAAGAGCCAGTTCAAATGCTTCACGATCTGGAATCAAAAAAATATCTTGAATAATCACCACTCCCTTTTTCTCAAAAAGCCATTTCACAGACCCGGGACTTGCCATCGTTCCTCCATTTTTATTCATGATAGTGCGGACCTCTGTGACGGATCGATTTCGATTATCTGTCAGACATTGTATCAGAAGGGCCGATCCGCCCGGTCCAAATCCTTCATACAAAATCTCTTCAATGGAAACCCCTTCCGCACCCTCCCCTGTTGCGCAAGCAATCGCACGATCAATATTGTCCTTAGGCATGTTCGCCGCACGCGCGGCATCCATGGCCATCCGTAAAGACACATTAAATGCAGGATCGCTTCCTCCTTCTTTTGCGGCAGCGGTAAGAGACTTTGCTAATTTCGCAAAGGATTGTGCGCGTTTGGCATCCGCTTTTCCCTTGGTCAATTGAATATTGTGCCAATGTGAATGTCGAGCCATATGAAGAAAGCGTAACAAAACAAGACTCTTTCATCAAACGTCTAAATATTTTTACTCGAGAGAAAAATGGCTTATACTAATGTTATCTAAACATATCCACTAATGTGTATGAATTTACATACGGAAATACCCTCTCATCCTGAAAAGAGTGGGGGTTCTGAGACAGAATATAGCCGAGGAAAAGGCAAAAGCGATAGAATCTATCCTCAAAAAGCAAAAGAATTTGATAACAGAGTCAGAGATTCTAAAATTAAAATAGGAGCTGCAGAAATTGTACGAGCCCAATTAGAAGCAAACCCTGATGTAGACGCACTGATTCAAAAAATAGAACAAGAGATAGAAGCTTTGAAAAAAGAACCCGAAATAAACACAACAAAATTAAGACTTGCGCAAGCAAAACTGGAGCGGGCCAAACAAATACAGAGTGAAAATAAAGAACGCGGCACAGCGCTTCGTTTGGTAAGAACCAAATATGAAAGTGAATGGACACCGGAAGCTTTGAGAGAACAAAATCCTAAACGTGAAGCGGAAATGTCTGCTTTGTCAGAAAGAGCGTTCGATATTTATAAGAAACAAATTCAACGGGAAAAACAAGAACTCCAGGAAGCAAAAGATGCTTTAAAGCAAGCCAAAAAAGAAAAAGAATCTTTTTTGGAGAAAAGCTTAAGAAAAAACATTCGAACGTTAGAGAACCAAATAGAAACCCACCAGGGTTTGATTAACCTCAGACAACGAATGAATGACTTAACACAAGAAGAACAAAGGGAGGTAGGATAAAAATACTGCCGGATCAATCCGGCAGTATTTTTCAAAACAAAATCCCCGATGCGTTTCATCGGGGAGAAAAAATTAGAAAACAACAAGACCTCTAATCGCATCTACTAGTCCTGCCAAACCCTCATCTGATTGAACGGGATCATAGTGGTTTTCATATGACAAAACCTTGCCATACCCGTCACGATCAATCACTGTTTGAAGTGCTTCTACCTGTCGTTGAGCACCCCATTGATGAGAAGAAACGCGAGTAAACGCTTCCTGATCGATACCGCGTTTCTGAAGAAACACTTCTCGATCAGCGGCCTCAACGACGATGACTTGATGGTTAACGAGATAACTCATTTCCATCTGCGCCATCTGCGCCCACTCGACGATCACAAACCCTTTTGCTTGGGTCAGTTTTTGTCGGTAGAGCCGCATCACATGCGGAGACGTCAGTTCAACAACCTTTTTCATCATTTCGTCGGAAGACGAATGAGTGAAAATACGTCTCTTGAGAACGTCTCGATCAACGTGAATTCCGTCACCACTCAACACATCTGATCCGAAGAGTTTTGCCAATTCATTGCGAACCATTTGAGCCCCACGAGAGGATTCCTCATAGAGCTCCCTGATCAAATCATCAAAATTGAGGTAAGTTCCTCCGAGCCTATAAGCAAGCTGTTTTCCAACCCACGTCTTACCGCTGGCAATTCCACCAGTAATCCCGATCATCGTCTGTCCTCGCAACCTCACCTCAAGCAGAGCTTTAATGAAGATAGGAACGAAGCGAGAAACATCGACCCTCTGAAGGACGAGTTCTTTTACCAAGGAACTCGAAACATGTGTCAGTTCCGGAGGCGCCAACAAAAACTCAAACTTCTCCCCTAACCCAGGAAACAGGGTGTTGTTAAGAGAAGCAAGATGAAGTTCATACGCGCGATCTTCCTCGTTCCTGATCCCTCGGAACACCCGGTCGCATCCCTGCTCCATAAAAACATCCACAAGAAGCCCGCTACTGGCAACCACCTCTACATTTGGCAGATGCGAAAGAGCTCGTCGAGCGATCTCCAGACGCTCTTCAAGTGAAAAGAGATATTTATCAGTCTTTGTCTTATTGTTGGCAACCAAGACAAGCAATGTTTTGCATTTTCTGGAAGCCCGAGCGATCAAATCAACATGGCCATTGGTGACCGGATCGCCCGAAATGGGCACAAGGCCGCGATCAAACAATTCGTCAGACATGGAACACCTCTCATTGCAAAGTTTTTCAACCGATGTAAAGAACGACAAAACATTAAATAATGGACTATTTTAACGATTTTGTCAACGGTTTTTGTCGTTATGCTGGTGTTCTCTCCAGCTCAACAATGCGACGCGATAGATTCTTACGCGCTTGTCGTTCGAATGAATGAAAAGAAGGGGTGTAAAAAATCTGATCGCGTTCAAGAAATTCTCGAAGAATCTGTTCACGCCGATTTCGAAACATGTCTTCTGGAACCCACTGATATTCAGAACGAATGGCACATTCAAACTGATCAAATGCTTCCTCTTGTTCCCCTAGAATCGATAAATCAATATCTAAAAAAATCTGTGTATCTGCATCTTCCGTCTTATGAAGTTTCGTCGCAAGAACCATTCCCGCAACTTTTTCAATAAACAGCGTTGATAAACCCATCTTCCTCCCATGAGAACGCCATAAATTTGCGCTCAACTCTTCGTTATCTGATCGATAAACGTCATAAATCGCATCATGATAAAAAAGAGCTAACGCAACAGCGAATGAATCTTGGAACCTCTGTTCACATTCCTGCCAGTAAGAAAAGCAGCTCATCAAATGCGTGATCGTGTGATAGTGGCGTTGAGATTCTTGATAACGCAACATGAGTTCACTAAATAGATCTTGATGTTGAGAACAATTCAACATCTTCATCATGTGTCGCCATAAGATAAAAAGATCCATAACCTATTCTCCCAAAAAAGGATAAGCGTTGATCTGTAAAGAACTAAAATCATACTACCGAAAAAAGAATGATCCGTGTGAAAAATCATTATTCTTAATGGGAGAATGGGATAAAAAATGGTATTCTGTTCTTAATTGAGAGACAAATTTTGGTTCTCTCTAAGAGAGACGTGACGAAATTATTCGTCATCATATCAATCACCCTATGCCAGCTCCTCTAAAAATTCTCTTAAAACACATTGGCCTTTCTGAGATTGAAACACGAGTCTATCTTGCTTCGATTCGGTTAGGAGAAGCCAGCGTAGCGGAAATAGCTCATATAACGAAAGCATCGCGCACAACGGTTGCAAGTATTTTAGATCGTCTAAAAATCAAAGGCCTTGTCACCTCTCACATAAGTAAAGGCAAAAAAATCTTTTGGATTGAAGACCCTCATGTTCTGGTTGAACAGAGTAAAGCTCAACTAGAAGTCATAGAACAGCTTGTCGGAAGACTCCATAGTGAATACCATCAAGCAGATAAAAAACCAACCGCAGAAATCTACGATACGCATGAAACACTCGAACATTTAATGGTAAAAGTTATTGAAGAACTTGAAAAAGGAGATCAACTTTTCACGTTTGAATCTCCTAGTGCCCAACATTATCAAGCGATTATTACAGAAGAACTATTTAACGTCTTATCAAAACAAAAAGTACGTAAAGGAATTTATACCAAATCACTTATCCCTGCAGGTCAAGAATCATTTATTCGACCAAATGTTCTTGAATACAACATTCAAGTCCGAACACTTCCACCAGGAATACTTGTCGAATCCTCTTTTTGGATGTTTAAAAATTCACTTGTACTATTCTCTGGAACTCATACGTTTGCTGTGAGAATCAACCATCGTCACATGAAAGAATCCATGGCTTCATTATTTCAAATGGCTTGGGAAATTTCTAAACCCTTGTAATCCAACAAAAAACCACCCTTGGACGGTTCGATCTGCTCAGCGCAGACAAACGTAGGGTGGTTTTCTTTTTAATCCGTTTCGGTTATTTACAGTTCGCGTTCAGATTCGAATCCTTCGGAAACGGCTCTGTTATTCACAAAAGTTTCATCAATTTCCTGTGCAATCTCCTTGGGTATGGCACGCGTTGAACGGTGTTCTCCAACGTCTCCAATAAGTTCATATTGCATATCCTCAAAACCGGTTCCCGCTGGAATGAGACGTCCGATGATGACGTTCTCCTTGAGCCCCTCAAGACGATCCACCTTTCCTGTGACAGCGGCATTGATCAGTACACGGGCTGTCTCTTGGAAGGAAGCGCTTGAAAGCCAAGAATCGGTAGAAAGAGAAATTTTTGTGATTCCTAAGAACAAGGATTTAGAGGTTGCTGACTTCTGTGCTTTTTCAACAAAATCATTTGCATCTTCAAACGTCGCTTTCTCAATAATCTCGCCCGGCAAGAGATCTGTATCTCCCGGATCCACGACACGAATACGAGAGAACATCTGGCGGATGATAATCTCGATATGTTTATTGTTGAGTTTCTGTCCTTGGCTGGAATAAATAAACTGAATTTCTTTTGAGAGATACTTTTGAACCGCATCCTGTCCCTTGTACTTAAAGAGGACTTGCAGATCAAGGTGGCCGTCCGTAAGAGCATCACCCGCCTGAACTTCATCCCCCTCTTTTACATACAGAGTGAATCCAGGTGGAATAATGTATTCGCGAATTTTCGTCGCTTCGTACAATACCGTGACCGTTGATTCCTTTTTGATTGCCACAATTCCTGTTCCCGGAGCCAAAATTTCTTTTCCTGTGGATTTACGCGCAATCACTTGTCCTTCTTTGACTTTATCTCCTTCTTTAACAAGCAACTCGCCTGATTTGCCATACAGTTGCGTATCTTCTTCAATTCCCTGATAGGTAATCTTGACGGTTTTTTGTCCAGGACGCATATCCAGAATTTGCTTGCCTGTTCCTGCTTGGACAATCTCGCGCTGGGCAGACTCAAGGGACGCTTTTCCTGAAACTTCTGACATGATCGCTTTCTGTTTTGGATTTCGAGCTTCGAACAATTCTTCCACACGAGGAAGACCTTGGGTGATATCTTTTCCTGCCACACCTCCCGTATGGAAGGTACGCATGGTGAGCTGGGTACCAGGTTCACCGATGGATTGGGCAGCCATGATTCCCACGCTCGTTCCCATTTTCACGATTTTGTTATAGGCAAGATCGTATCCATAACATTTCTGACACACGCCTCGACGGAGCTTGCACGTCATCACAGAACGGACATGCGCTTGGGATAACTCTTTTCCTGTCGCTTCAATTTCACGCACGTGAGATTCCGTAATCAATTGTCCAGGCTCCACGATCGCTTTGCGTCCTCCTGGTTTTTTGATTTCTGAAAGGGCAACACGTCCCAGAATACGCACGATCAATGGTTCTCCAATTTCTTCTGACTCTTCATGGGTCAATACCACTCCTACATCGTCGCCACAGTCTTCTTGGCGCACGATCACGTCTTGAGCCACGTCCACGAGACGTCGAGTGAGATATCCAGCGTTTGCCGTACGCAAAGCCGTATCGGTCAATCCTTTACGCACACCGTGAGAAGAAATAAAGAATTCCAACACGTCGTATCCTTCTTTGAAGGAAGATTTCACAGGCAATTCGATAATTTCTCCGGAAGGGTTGGCCACGAGTCCTTTCATACCCACCATCTGCGTCATCTGTCCCCAAGATCCACGGGCTCCGGACTCAATCATCGTATAGGCAGGGTTATTTTTTGGAAGCGCTTTCTTTGCTTCGGCCGCAATGCGATCTTTAATTTCATTCCATGTCTTCACGATCGACGAATGGCGTTCGGAAGCTGTCAACAATCCTTGAGCAAAATAATCTTCGATTTCACGTACACGAGTATCTCCTTCTGTAATAAGAGCCGCTTTTTCTTTGACGTCTGGCAAGTTTGCCATACCCCATGAATACCCTGCTCGCGTGGAGTACTTGAATCCGATCTCTTTTAATCGATCAAGGAAGGAAGCTGTCATTTCAGATCCGTGAAGCTCAAGATAGTACTTTACGATCGTTGCCAACTCTTTCTTTCCCATCACCTGGTTCTTAAAAGGAATTTCCTCTGGGAACTGTTGATTGACCAAAATGCGTCCCGGAGTGGTAATGATCATCTCTTTTGTGGAAAGTCGTACCAAAATCCAATCGCGCAAACCGATCTTCCCAACCTGAGCGGCATACAAGGCATCTGTTTCATCAGAAAACGCAAGGAGCCCTTCTTTTGTTTCTGGCATGTCTGTCACTTCCATGGTCAAGAAGAAAATACCCCAGGCGATATCTTTTCCCGGCGTAGCCACTGGTCCACCGAAAGCTGGCTTCAAAAGGTTTTTGGTTGAAAGCATGATTTCACGCGCCTCAGCCCGAGCTTCTTCTGTGAGAGGAACGTGCACGGCCATCTGGTCTCCGTCGAAGTCCGCGTTATAAGCGTCACACACCAACGGATGAATCTTAATCGCTTTTCCTTCGATCAAGGTAGGGCGAAAAGCCTGAATACCCAATCGGTGAAGCGTTGGAGCACGGTTGAGGAGAACAAACGCATCGCTGGTGACTTCCTCCAAAATATCCCAGGTTTCTGGACGATCGCTTTCGATAAAACGATTGGCGGACCGAATGTTATGAACGTATTCGCGTTCAATAAGCTTAGAAATCACGAATGGCTTGAACAATTCCAATGCCATCTTTTTTGGAATACCACATTGGTCCAATCGTAAGTTTGGTCCCACTACAATAACGGATCGTCCTGAATAATCGATACGTTTACCCAAAAGGTTTTGGCGGAATCGTCCTTGTTTTCCTTTCAACTGGTCAGCAAGGGACTTCAGTTGGCGTTTCTTTCCTGTGGCGGCGATCACGGTTTTACTGTGTCTGGCGGAGTTATCAATAAGCGCGTCCACCGCCTCCTGCAACATGCGTTTCTCATTTCGAGAAATAACTTCAGGAGCGTGAAGATCGTACAAACGTTTCAAACGATTGTTGCGGTTGATGACCCGACGATAGAGATCGTTAAGGTCAGAGGTCGCAAAACGTCCGCCATCAAGCGGAACCATTGGGCGCAAATCTGGAGGAATCACTGGCAAGACGTTTAAGACCATCCATTCAGGCTTGAGTGTGTTGATGTAAAAAGATTTTAACAACTTGATTCGGCGCAAGAGACGATTGCGTTTGGTTTTCGTTGCTGTTTTGAGTTCTTCTTCAAGAAGATTCATCGTCTCTCCGACATTGATGCGGGTAAGCATGTCCTTCACGGCTTCTGCTCCGATGTTTGCTTCAAAAATATGTCCATATTTGAGAGACCACTCATGATAGGTCTGTTCTGAAATAATAGACATGACCTTCATTTCTTTGAGGTCTTGCATCACCGCCTCGAAATCCTCTTCAAGCTCTTGTAACTTCGTGTCGCGAATTTCTTCAAGACGCTTGGTTTCTTTGTTAATAGAAGCTGTATCGGCTCCAAACTTCTGCTCCAGACGTCCGATATCGCGCTTGAATTCTCCTTCAATCATTTTCTCTTTGCTCTTTCGTTCCGTTTTTACCTGTTCAATCGTGACTTCTTTTGCTGTTTCGTTCACGTCTGTGACTAAAAAGCTGGCAAAGTAAATGATCTTTTCCAAATTCTGAATAGAGACATCAAGAATGGTTCCGATTTTGGAAGGAACACCACGCAAAAACCAAATGTGTGTAATAGGAGCGGCTAATTCGATATGCCCCATGCGCTCACGTCGAACAACCGAGTGGGTTACTTCAACGCCACACTTATCACAAACGATTCCTTTATAACGGATCTTTTTATACTTTCCACAATAACATTCCCAATCTTTGGAGGGTCCGAAAATTTCTTCTGCAAACAACCCTTGTTTTTCAGGTTTCTGTGTTCGGTAATTGATGGTCTCTGGTTTGGTGATTTCTCCATGAGACCAAGAACGGATGGTCTCTGGACTGGCAAGGCGAAGACGGATGGAGTCAAAGTCAGTAGATCTAAGAGATTCTTGTTGTTTAAACATAGTTGATGATGCGTTTAGTTATAAAGAACTCATTCTTTTATAACTTAACGGGTTTGCTACTCACGGTCTTTTTCTCTCCAGGAAGATCGACTTTCTCCCCGTCTTTTAAGAGTTCTACATCCATACACAATCCCTTCAATTCTCTGACCAGCACGTTAAAGGATTCTGGAATGTTTACTTTTTTAATTGGTTCGCCTTTGATAATCGCCTCATACGCTTTTGAGCGACCTGGAACATCGTCTGACTTGATCGTTAAAATTTCCTGAAGCATGTGGGCTGCACCATACGCCTCCAGTGCCCACACTTCCATTTCTCCGAATCGCTGACCTCCGAACTGGGCTTTTCCTCCCAACGGCTGTTGCGTAATCAGAGAGTATGGACCAATGGAACGTTGATGCATCTTGTCCTCAACCATGTGAGAAAGTTTCAAGATGTACATATATCCAACCGTTACAGGATTTTCAAACGCATCACCGGAACGACCATCAAACAATGTGAGTTGTCCGCTGCGAGGAAATCCCGCTCGTTCCAATTCGTCATGAATCGATTCTTCAGGAACTCCGTTTAGCACGGGAGTATTCACATTATATCCAAGGGCATTGGCCGCGAGTCCCAAGTGAACTTCCAAAATCTGTCCCAAGTTCATACGGGACACCACTCCAAGCGGAGTCAAAATTACGTCCACGGGAGTTCCATCGGACATGAACGGCATATCGGCAACTGGCACAACGCGGGAAATAACTCCCTTGTTTCCGTGTCGTCCGGCGACTTTGTCTCCTACCTGAACCTTGCGTAAGTCGGCAATGGTGACCTGAATAGATTTGATCACTCCTGGGGAAAGCTTGTCTCCTTCCTCTCGAGAAAAAATCGTGACAGCAACGACTTTACCGTGTTCACCGTGTTCAAGATATAAAGAAGAATCACGTACATCACGCGCTTTCTCACCGAAAATGGCTCGAAGAAGTTTTTCTTCTGCAGAAAGTTCTGTTTCACCTTTTGGAGTGATTTTTCCAACGAGAATATCTCCGGACTTCACTTCAGCTCCGACACGAATAATACCTTCGGCATCTAAGTTTTTTAACTTGTCTTCAGAGACGTTTGGAATGTCCGAAGTCACCACCTCAGGTCCCAATTTCGTGTCGCGCACGTCAATGGTGTAGTGCTCAATATGAACGCTCGTAAAACGATCATCTTGAACCATTCGTTCAGAAATAATGACGGCGTCTTCGTAGTTATATCCGTCCCACGCCATGAAGGCGACCAGACAATTTTGTCCCAAGGCAAGTTCTCCCTGATCAACAGCGGAAGAGTCGGCAATCACGTCGCCTTTGATAACTTTCTGATTTTTTTGAACCACCGGTCGTTGATTGATACAGGTGGAATTATTGGAACGTAAAAATTTCTTGAGTTCGTAATCTGTTTTATTTCCATCTTTATCCGTAATCTCAACGTGATGGCCTTCGACAGCCGTAATTTCTCCAGACTGTTCTGCTACAACCACGTGTCCGGAATCTCGAGCTGCGCGTTTTTCAGAACCTGTACCACAAATAGGAGCATCCGGTTTAATGGTTGGAACCGCCTGACGTTGCATGTTGGTACCCATCAACGCACGCGTAGCGTCGTCATGTTCCAAAAATGGAATAAGCGCTGTTCCGATAGAGACGATTTGCTTGGAAGATACATCCATGAAATCCACTTCTTCCTGACCAACCACTTTTGGCTCTCCATATTTGCGTCCGCCTACGAATTCCTCAACGAAATAGCCATTTTTATCCAAAGGAATAGTGGCTGGAACCGTCACGGAACGCTCTTCTTTAAAAGCATTAATAAACTCAACGTCGTTGGTGACTCGTGAACGTATTTTGCCGTTCTTTTCTTCTTTGATCACCTTGCGATAAGGCGTTTCGATAAATCCGTAATCATTGATGATCGCGTAAGAAGCTAAGTGACCGATCAATCCGATGTTTGGTCCCTCAGGAGTCGCAATAGGACAGATGCGGCCATAGTGGGTTGGGTGCACGTCGCGCACTTCAAATCCAGCACGTTCACGCGAAAGTCCTCCAGGACCCATGGCGGAAAGACGGCGCTTGTGTTCGAGTTCTGCCAATGGATTGGTTTGATCCATGAACTGTGACAACTGTGAGGACATGAAAAATTCACGGATCGCTCCAATCACCGGACGAGCATTAATCAGTCGTCCTGGGGTGAGGGTATCGATATCCCGTGTGGACATGCGGTCGCGAACAATGCGCTCCATACGAGCAAGACCGACACGAAAACGTCCTTGAATCAACTCTCCTACGGCTCGAACACGTCGGTTTCCTAAGTGATCCACGTCGTCTGGTTCACCTTGTTCAATATTTAAACGAATAATTTCACGAATAATCATCACCAAATCTTCCTTGCTGATAATGCGATTATCTTCTTTTGCAACGAGCTCATCATTAATATCCTGATTAAAGCGCAGGTTGAACTTATAACGTCCAACTTTTCCCAAGTCGTAACGGTCAAAATTGAAGAACATGGAGTGAATAAGACTCTTCGCGTTATCGGCCGTAGCACGGTCGCCTGGACGAATACGCTTGTAGACTTCGATCAGTCCTTCATCTTCCGTTTTTGAAATATCTTTATTCAATGTTGCCTCAATATAATGGTTGGTTGGATGAATATCGATATCCTTAAACAACTCGATAATCGACTCGTCGTCACTCACACCAAACGCGCGAAGAAGGGCCGTTACGGCTACTTTTCGCTTACGATCAATCTTCACCCAAAGAACGTTTTTAGGATCGGTTTCAAATTCGAGCCAAGCTCCACGGTTTGGAATAATTTTGGCTCCATAATAACGGCGTCCGCGATAGACATCTGCGGTAAAAAAAGCTCCAGCGGAACGTACAAGCTGAGACACAACCACACGCTCGACTCCATTGATCAAAAAGGTTCCGCGAGGAGTCATGATTGGTAAATCCCCTAAATAAATTTCCTGTTCTTTTACATCTTTTGTTCGGATGTTTACCAGACGTGTTTTTACACGAAGAGGAGCCTCAAACGTGACGTTTTTTTCACGAGAGGTTTTTTCGTCGAACTTTGGCTCATCTAGATAATAATCGTCAAAATACAACTGCAAATCACGACCGATAAAATCAGTAATAGGCGTCACTTCGTCAAATAGTTCTCTGATTCCTTCGTCATAAAACCAACGATAGGATCTTCGTTGAACTTCGATGAGATCTGGCACGTCCATGGCATCATGAACAGCGTTGCCAAACGTTTTACGTTCTCGTGTTTTTACCGGTGTGCGGCGGTAGATAGGCATAAAGATGGATTGAAAGTTAATCCGCAAGGAATTTCTTAAAACTCGATGAGATTGACGTTTTCGGGCTGTCGAGCCCCGAGAACCCTACTCAGAGTAGGGAGAACGGGGTCGACCTGCCCGAACGACTGAACAGGATTGCTCGTCGTTCAGTCGGGCGGGCGGGCGCCTGAAAACGTCAAGATCGCGAGTTTTAAGAAATTCCTATTTAGAAAACAAAAAACGCTTCCCTGATGAGGGGAAAGCTATTTATTACTGAATAATAATGGGTAAGTACGCACCATCAGAGAATAGGTGAATTACCCCAGTATCGAGGCCCCACAGCCTACGAACCAGGAGTTTCTCTTTATGTGCCCCTTGACCTGGTTGACCATTCTGCCACAAACGAGGTGCGGGGGTTCTCAAACTTATCTAAATTTAGATAAGTTTTTGGAAATTGCAGGTGGATTATACCACGCGAAAAAATATCGTCAAGTTCTCCGAATTAACTGGTCTAAAATCTAACCCGGGAGGAGTACGTTCTGTGAAATAAGAATCTAACCTTGTAAAGATGGAAGAATCTGTGAAAGGTGGCGCATATGAACAACCGTATGAGCCTTCCTTCAAGACGAGAATATCTT
>JACPHU010000005.1 GCA_016188495.1 Candidatus Uhrbacteria bacterium | reverse complement strand
CTCAGACGAACCATTCTTAGGAAACTCACCATCATTAAAAAACAGATCGCTGCCTCACGGAAGAAATCCAAACCTCACGGTTAGATTATTACATCCAACAACGATACCCTCATGGGTTAGATTATTAAATCAGTAGACACGAAGAACCATGGTCGTTTCTTCATATTTCTCCATTCATATCTGTCTTACCCTCCTTTTGCCAACACGAATCCCCACACGGTTTTTGCTCCCTGCTGCTTCAACAGACGGGCTACCGCATCCATGGTGGAACCGCTAGTAAACACGTCATCGCATAAAAGAATCTGTTCAGGAACGTGTATTCCATCAATAAGCCTAAACACATGATCCATCTCTCCTACGTGCCGTTCTTCTTGTTTGGTTCTTGCTTGCGCAACCGTCCTCTGCGTCCGGTAAGCAAGCGTTTCAACAGGAAGATCAAATAATTCCCCAGCCCACTGGGCAACCTTGAATGCTTGATCAAAACCTCTGAACCGTTCCCGAGAACGATGTAGCGGGACATACGTTGCACAAGAAAATGAGACGGGAAAAGAAAAAGACGGAAGCGCTCTTCGTAAAGAGCGTAAAAAAATCTCTTGGACCGATGAATCAGCATGATACTTCCACGAAAAAAGAAGCTCACGAAACAAAGGATTTCCGTAAGACACAAACGGAGTTAACCCATCTAAATAGACATCCTTTCGACATGTGTCACAGGTCCAAGACGATCCCCTCTCTCCACAAAAAGCACAAGACGCCTGTGGAGACACAGGCGTCCAATAATCTAAACAGGTTTGACACATCAAAAATCCTTCACGTTTGCAAGAAACGCAGAAACGGGGAAATAACGCTTCTATTGCCAAATGGCCGAATCGACTTTCCATGATCCTTCTTCCATCACAAAAGTGACAATCACGTCTTGAAATTTCACGCTGGTATTTTGAGGCGAACCGATCGCCTCTTCACGCTGAGTGGTAATGGTGGCGTTAGCAGATCCGGCTTCTTCATCTTTGGCATCGACTTTTACCGTAATAACGGTCGTGCTTACGCCGTAATAGGTTTCAGGAACCTCCGCGGTTTGGATAAATTCTCTCGTTTGTTGAGCGAACTGAGCGCTCATTAAAGGAAGAACATCCGTGAGGTTGGCAAAATGAGCTTCGTTTGAATAACTGCCGTAACGGGTAATAAACGTTTTTGAAAGAGAAACCACGTCTGCAGAGACGGTTCTTGCTTCCCGTTCCGTTTCAAGTTCCTGATCCGAGATGGTCGGACGAGGCGTTAAGACTTTCTGTTCTTCAACAACAGGAGCAGGGGTCACGACCGGAGATTCCACGGAAGAAGGTTTGGAAAACAAAACAAACAGAAGCCAAATCAGCAGAAGCAATAAAATCAACAGAACTAAAAGTACAATGAGTAAACGTTTTCTTCGAGTCATCATAGAGAAAGTGAATCGCGTATTTTATCAGCCTCTAATTTTCCTTGCGATTCTTGGGCCAACAGGGCTGCGGCCGCCTCTTGCATCGCTTGTTCTTCCCGTTCCTTCGCTTGAATCTCGCGAGCATCTGCTTCCATATCAAACGGCTCCAACTCTTGCATTTGAGCGGGTGCTCCCCCTGGAGCAGAGGATGACGTGGGAACCGTATCGGAAGATGGCACGGTCGCCGCGGACTGTTCTGCTTGTCTTTGTTTTTGCGCAAATTCTTTCTTCATCGCTTCCATCTCTAAGAGTTGTTGAGGGTTAGTGGTGACAATTTGATCTTCTGTGTAAGAGGCAACGATTTTAATGGCGGCATGCTTTGATCCGGCAAAGAAAATTCCCTCCCCCACCCCTGATTCAAGAAGAAGGTATTTTTCGCCATCGGTTAAGTGGAACGTCGTTTGAATCGCGTCAGCCGAAGAAGGAGACTGCTTCAATAAAATCTGCATGGCCGAGTTGGTCACAATGGCTTGTCCGTAGGCGGAGCGCAAAAAGTCATTCACGTCCTGAGTGATGGTGGTGACTCCCAAGTAATATTTACGAGCCCGCTTCACCAGTGCAAAAATAAATTTGGCTGAATCCTCGTTTTGCATGAGCCACCAAGCCTCATCAACCACGAGAATACGCTTTTTGCGTTCAGAACGAGTAACGTTCCAGATATAGTTAATGATGGTGTAGATAGCCACGGGACGCAATTCGTCTTCCAAATCACGGACGGAAAAAACCACGAGCTGATTTTTCATTTCTACGTTTGTCGGGGAATTCAATAATCCCGAAAACGTTCCGTCGGTATATTTTTCCAAACGCGCCACTAAGTTGGATGACCCTTCCATGCCTTCCAGCACATCCTGAAAATCGGTCAGCGTAGGAATTTCCACATCCGCTAAACTCAAAATATCCGGAGTAATATCTTTCTTGGCGTAGGTTTCAATAAGCGCACGGTCAAGCAACGAATCCTCCTCAGGGGTAAATCCCAACTTTCCACCCTCCCCAATAGGCTGTCCAATCATGATGCGCAAAAGACCTTTGAGGGTAATAACAGCGCTTCGAATGATGTCATCAACCTTTGTTCCCTCTCCGATCGCACGGGGCAGGTCGAAAGGATTCACTTTGGCATCGGAGGCAAGAGAAACATTGATAAAGGTTCCTCCTACCGCGTCGGACAGATCCTTATACTCATATTCTGGATCGATCACGATCACGTCTGTTCCCATCATGAGGGAGCGTAAAATCTCTAGCTTGATGGCATAGGATTTTCCTGCACCAGAGGTAGCAAAGACAACAGAATTGGCGTTTTGAAGACTGAAACGATCAAACAAAATAAGAGAGTTGTTGTGCCGATTGACCCCGTATAAAATTCCGTTATCGGAGGTCAAATCTGAACTAATGAAAGGAAATGAAGCCGCGATCGGACTCGTATTCATGTTATAGCTGATCATCAGCTCATCGTTTCCAAGGGGAACGGTTGAATTGAATCCCTGCTCCGCCTGATAAAAACCGGATTTCGTATAGATGAGTTTGCTTCCAAACAGCGACTCCACTTGCTCAGAATACTTGTCTAATTCTGCATCGCTCTTGGCGTAAATAGTGATATAAAAAGAAAATTGGAAAAAATGTTCTATACCTTGAGTCAGCGCGTCTCGCAATGATTCGATATCTCGCAGCGCCGTTTCCGCGATCGGGTCGCGTGGCGCCCCTTTTTCTGCATCGGCCAAAATCTTGGCTTCAAAAATTCCCACCTTCTTTTGGAGCTGTTTTAAAATAATATTCGCCTTTAATGGATAAAAGAACATCGCGACATCAAACGTCTTGTTGAGGTTAATCAGCGGAGAAGACCAGCCTAATCCGATATGGCGAGGATAGGTAATGACAAAAAGTGTGCGGACGTACAGGCCGGATAAAAGCAAATACGTAGGACGAACCTCAAAAGAAGCGGGGGCGATAATGTCCTTAATCGTGATGACTCCCCTGCGATAAATGCGCTCTTCCTCAAGAATCCCCTTTTCCTCAACCGCCTTCAACACCTCTTTTTTCACTTTTTTAGGTTTCTGAGGTCCAGAAACAGGGATGGACTGTTTAATTTTTTGAATTTCAATGGCCATAGCGCGTTACGTCTGTAGATGACTGGTTTCTTCAACCTGAATTTGATTTACATCGGCAAATCGCTCTGTTTCAAACAAATCCGGGTTATACACATCATAATAAAGCTCGATCAAACTCTGGGTATCGAGCCTGGCAGAAGACAGGCCCATACTATTGAGCTGTCCTCCCACGAGCTCAACCCGACGCATCAGCTGTTCAATCCGGTCTGCAAGCTGTTCTTTATTTAATTTGGCTGAAGAGGCTGGAGAAAGTGCCTCAGAAAAACGCGTCCAAAAATTTTTCTTCTTATTGGTCAACGGATCATAAGGCACGACCAGATAAAACATTTTCTGCATGATCTGCCCAAGTTCCACAAGCTCCGTAATAAAACTTCGATATTCGGCAATTTGCCCACGCAGAAGATCGTTAGTCATGATTCGTTCCTGTTCAATCAGTCTGTTCATGTACGCATCGATGTTCATGCGCCTGGACTGGATGACAATCTGAAGAGGATATTCCAACGAGTTTAAAAATGTCATGTACGCCTGAATGATGGCTTCCTGTTCTTCGACAGACTTCAGGGCGAAGTTAATGCTTGAAACCAGCAAAACCGCTCGTACAGTTCCGTCTTTTAACAAAACCATATCATCCCGAATTTCAGCGATATCAAGAAAGCGTTCTGTCGAAGGTCCTGGTTTTGGTTTGGCAAGTTTTTTTGATTGCATACGTTATTCCTCCGGTTTGTAGATACCGCCCGTATTCACAACCAAGGTAATTTCTTGCAAACGGGATGTGGCGGTAAAGGCTTTGCGTCTCACACGAATAGAAGGGACTGGAGGTTCGATCTTAATAAGTTCACGAAGTTCGCTGTCTGTATATTCTCGGCTCCAAACCCGCAATCGGGGTTTTTTGAGCGTTTGAATAATATTCAATAAAAAATAATGAAATGGTGCCCCGTTAATCCTCACAAAAGCGACAATTCCTCCTATAGCAATCAACGGAATACCGATAAGTAAAAAGGTGGTAAAGGACAGGAGACGGAACAGAATGAAATCGATTAAAAAAACCACGATGAGAATAATAAACTGTCTTGCGGTGATTGGCCCAAAGATTTTGTCTTCTGCATCGATAAATTGTGGAATCACATACTGTTCTGGCATGTACGTATTTTATCAGAGATCTTTTAAAAACTCGATGAGATTGTCTTGAACGGGCTCCGCACCCCGCTCAACGTACCAAAACGTACGTTGAGCGGGGTCGGTGGGCGCCCGTGAAAGGCAAGATCGCGAGTTTTTAAAAGATCTCCTATCAGAATCTAAGATCGGCGTTCAGCTGCATGAGAGCATTCAACTCCTCATCAGAAAATGTCTCCTGTTTTTGTTCGCGTTTTTGGAAGAGAAGATCTTTCACAGAAATTCCTTTTAAGACGGCCTCTCGTGTTAATTGGACGTACAGCTGGTTCACTGGCGAAGAACGCCAGGCGGCAACCGCCTCAACCTTCTTGTCGTATCCTTGTTCTTCCATCAAATCAACTTTATCTTTGACTTTCATTGCCGATTGAATCGGATCGCGAGAAAGACGCCGAAAATCAACCAGCGTTAATGCACGCAACTCATCCAGCGGCCCGGAAAGACGTTTGATGAACGTCACCTCCTGCATGGTTGGCCGTCCGATAGGTTGAGAGGCAACTGGACGTTGATCTCTTGCCTGCTCCACAACGGCCCGAACCTTTGCCACATCAATTTTGCCTTCATGTTGCAAAAGTTCGTGTTGCGCAGAAATAGCGGCACTTGTGCGGCTCATGGGAGGAGCCACAGGCAAAACCCGTTCTGTAGGCATTTTTCCTGTAAGGCTAATGTAACGCTTGGATAACACCTGCTCTTCTTTTTGAGCGTGCTGCTCAAGAGCTTGGGCTTTCTCTTCTTTTTTCATTTGTACTGCTTCCTGTTCCTGTGTTTGCTCTTGCTTTTGTTCTTTAGCTAAAAGACTCTGATAGACCTCCACGTGATGCTCTAACCTCTCTAAAAGATCTGCCAAGCGCCGACCAGAAACTCCTAGACCGCCCTTATCGATAGATCGTTCAAGCTGCGAACGGACCTGGACAGCATCCCTTACCTCGCGCACGCGGGATTCGATAAGTGTTCGACAACGATCCTGTAAAACTGGCTCTTCAAAATGAAACGAGGGGTCTTTGCAAATATCATTCACCATAGAAGGAATATCCGCGGGACCTTTTTCATTCAAAATATCTGATGTGCGCGTTTGGACCTGAGCCAGTTCTGTTGCATCCTCTTGAGTAAATGTCTCGATCACGGGAGCTTGAGAAACCTCAGTAATCTGCTGCTTTTTTTGAAGCCGTTTTTCTTGATGGCTCTTATCAAAATCAGATAAAACTTGTTCCGCCAACGCTTCATCAAACCCAAGTCCATTAAACGAGATGGGCTCCATTAAACGAAGCTTCGTTTCTTCTCTGGAACGATCCTCTTTCGCGTAATGAACGAGAATGGAGATAAATCGGTGGCGCATACGTTCATCCTCAACCCCAGGCAAGGAAGATACGTACGCCGTGACAGAAGTTTCTGGTGAAAGTTCCTGTGATGCATCACTACTTGATCCCCATTCCTTCATGAGAGTTCCCACGGGGATGGAGAGAAAAGAATTTAAAGGAAGCAAAAGGTCTGCACCTATGGAAATAGCGAGTGTTCGCGCTTGGACATCGGAAAGGCTTAATTCGTCTTTCAGCACCTGAATAAACGACGAGGCATTTTTTTTCCCTTGAACAAGACGAAACACTTCCAAGCCCAAAAAGGCGGGATTGGGATCTTGCACCCCAACCCCTTTCAACAATTTTTCGTATGACTGGAACGTTGAAGCGCTACGCAAAACAGAAACGACTCTCTCGTCTATTGTTTGCGATGATTGTGTTGTTGAAACCTCCTCAACCATAAACACTTTTTAGACCTCTGCATTGCAGAGGTCTCTTTTAAACATTTTTTGCCTTTTGCTGCTCTAAACGCTCACGTACTTTTTTCAATTTTTCGGCCTGTGTGTGAAGATCGGCGATTCGGCGATTGGCTTCCTTTACCCCCTCCACCTCTTCTGGATTTAATTGGGTCACCGCATCAGTCATTTTATCAAGTTCTGACTGAATCGTATTCAATTCCAAATTACCTTTTACAGCATCTTCTGCTTGAATTTTCTTTTGAACATGAACATTGCGAGCATCCTGAACCATTTTCTCCGCAGCACCTACTTCAGCGGCATCTCCTGATTTTTGCGCTTCCGCAAGCAAGGCTTCAGCGGCCTGCACATCTTGCATCGCCCTTGTGACTTCTTGTTCAGTCTCTGCTCCTACTCTTCTGCGTACAGCTTCCAATTGTTGTTGTTTTTGATCCATACGCTGCTTCAACACACCCGCGCGCGTTCCAATCAATGCATCTCGCTGAGATTCCAATTGAGACGCTTGCGCGCTGGTCGTAGATTCCTGTGTTGAAAATTGATCAATAGCCCTTTGGATGCGGCCCTGAGTCGCTCCGCCAAATTGTCCTGTGACATACGACTCAGGACTGTCTCCACGCTCAATCAAAGGAACAGCTCCTAAACCGGAAGCGGTTTCCATAGCCGAGCGTTTGGTATCAAATACGGCCAGCGTATCCATTGCCGTCTGCGATTTAGTTCTGGCAATACTTGCACGCATACGATCCATAGACACAGCCATTCTGGATCGATCCTGATCGGATGTTGCCGGATCATTATATCGTTTCTCAACTTCTGTAATGACTTTTTGCGCGCTCGAAACGTCATTGTGATTTAAGGCCCGTACGAGCTGACCTTCTAGTTCCGTCTCGGCTTTTAATTCAGCGACGTTTGTATTTTTAACATCGATTCCTCCTAGAAGAGAGGCTTTCTTGGCATCTGCGCGACCTTGTAAAATCGCGTCATAGGAAGAAATCGCCTGACCGTCCTTGGTGACAAAACCGGACTGCATCTGTTTCAAATGTTTTTGAACATCCACGTCTTTCAACGCATCGTCTTGCAAACCTTTCACATCGTCCCAATTCTTTAATAAGCCGGCACTGCCGGTAAAGTCGGCATTTGCTTTCTTAAAATCCTTAATCGAAGCCGTCTTTGCGGCATCATGTTTAAAATCATTTTGAAATTTCTCTCCATGCTGTTTCCAAAGCTTCTGAAGATCCCCTGATTCGCGCAACTGCTTCTGCAAGCGTGAATCTCCCATGGCTTGATCCATAATTGCCATGGCTTCTGCCTCTCCTACTTTGGTACTAGAAGGATTATTTGCGTATTTGCTTCCTAAAGCGGCAATCGTATCACGTGACATTCCTTTAAGACCTTCTTTTTGTTTCTTGACTTCCGCCACACGCTCCAATCCAGCCGTGTCAGAAGCAGTTCCTTTTCTTCTGGCGGCCATGCGTTCAATCGGAGAAATACCGGTTTTCTTTCCAAATTTCTCTAATACTCCGTAAGTTCCTGTTTTTACTCCTTCCTTTGCAGAACTAATGGCACGAGAAACTTTGGCAGAACCTGGGGCATATCGTCCTGCAGCGGCAAGCACTGCTGGTGTTGCATATGCAGCTTTAGCTACTCCGCGCGTGGCAAGGCTTCCCCCCTTTAACCCAAGACCAATACCTGTGGCCGCACCCGCCCCTAAGACACCTGCGGTGATTTGCGGAATGCGTTTTGCATATTTATTGATGCCTGAACTAATCATGGAGCCAGCCATGCCTGAACAAAATTGCGTAGCCGCTTTGAGTCCAGAAAACAACAGGGCCATGCCGATCAAGAAACTGAGAAAATTATTTAATTCAAGCAACGATGAGGTGAAATCTGCATTGTTTGAATTCGTTCCCACATTAAATCCAGAGTTTGCGGCAATGTTTCCCGCTCCGGCAACAGCAAGAGTCAGCCATAAAAAGAACGCGAGAACAGGACCTACGGCCACCATGCATTTAAACTCCTTCCACCAGTCCTGATAGGCATCAGACTTAATAATGTCACCGGCCCCACCTACAAACCAGGCAAGAGGTGCCATCACAATCAACACCCACAACATGATGATCCGAAACAACAGCACAGCAACAAGAATAATCAATGTTCCTAACACCCAAAGCGTGAGGATGACGGACATCACACCAGCGGCAAAAAAATCAAAAGAATTTCCAGCCCCGGAACCGCCTTCGCCTTTAATGGTGGTAATGACCGAAGAACTCTGGCTTACGGAATAAATTTGGTTAAGTCCCAAAAGCTGAATGAAATTTCCGGCAGCGATTTCACGAAGTGCGTTGGCAAAAGTGAGCATGATCACCTGCCCGAAATCGATCATGATTCCGCACAATGTCTTTGAGAAGTTAATAACGATGGCAAAAATCAATAAACGGGGAACCTGTTGCTGCCATTTGAATTTAGAATGTCCAAAAATCGTTCCAAACGCGATAATAATCAGAACGACCACAAAAAACATGTTGACGGTATCGCGCACAATGGCCCAACCTGCCGTCACCACAGGATTTCCTGTGAAATTATTGTACGTCATCACTGGAACCATGACGTCAATGAGCAACACGATTGCTTTTGTCAGGACGGAGGCAATATCAAACGCAAATTCGGCAAACATCTGGAGGATGGTATCCACGTTTAGAGTTGCCGCATGAGCTGGCAAACCGACAAAAAACAAAAGAACAGAAGAAATAAAAAAGAGTCCAGCTCGTAATTTCTGGTGAAGGATTTTCTTTATTTTGGACAGAACCCATGACATAAACTAGTAAAAGTATAGCACGAAAAAGATCTTCGCCGACATCGCAATGGGGATAATGAAAGAAAAACCGGACATACGTATGTCCGGTTGCGTTGTGAGTAAGGTTAACCACCCATACCATCACCTTTTCATTTTGATTTTAAAAACAAGTTACGCTTTCTTTACGCTCCCTTCCACCTCCTTTCTAGAATTGGCTATTGTCTGTGAATCCATTTCCATTGGCTGTCAGTCCCGCTTCAAGATTCCACGAAACCGCGATGAGCCATTCTTCCCAGACAGTCCCGTTATCCATAAGCTCACACAAACTTGAACCCATGGAACACAAGCTTGCGTTCTGCCACCAATACCAATTACTCATATCAGCGGCAGGATCCTTTTCATCGGTACCTTCACTTGAAATCAATGTGAGTTGAACCGAACAGGAACGTGAAACAGGAGAAAAATCAATCTCGTAATATCCGGAATCGTTGGCAAGGACAAGATCTTGAGAGGTCAATACCCCATCAAAACACCCGCCATTGCCGTAGACGTAGCTAGGAATTCCCTCGATGGAACTGGCAAGCCATAGGTCTTGTGCCATAAAGAGCGTTTCTGCGAGTCCGTCGTTATTTTGATCAACAAGACAGGCTTCTTGCCCCTCACACAGGTCCTCCAATGCCCCAGGAATGTCTTCCATAGGATCATCAGGAGAGGGTTCTGGTGTTTGTTCTGAAATGACCGGGGTCTGTGTTGGTTGGGGTTGTGGTGAATCCTCGGGTGTGGATTGTTCAGAAGGAGTTTCAGAAGGAGGAGAACCCCCGGACTCCCCACCGCTGATATCCATTCCCCCGCCGCAGGTCGTGATGGCCACGCGATCAAGACACCCGTTGTCTGTTGCGCAACTCCCCACGGAATGCAGCTCCCCAACCAACCCATCTTCAACCGTTAAAAGAGAATGGGCAAAGGCGTTCATGAGCACGTACACATCCCAACTCTGCACAGGAAGAGCTAGACCATCTGAAATCACATACACGTCAGAAGCGTCTTCCTCTTTCACGAATGTTCCGTCCCGCAATCCAGCGACCTGGGAACTGACAGGCCAATCGGTAATATATCCACTCGTTTGACCATAGGTCTCAGGCGGATTAGTTGAGTCATAGGCAAGGCCCCAAGAAGCCATCACGCTTTCCCATCCTTTGGTATCAACGCGAGCGCGATAACGATTGGGATCCGTACTTGACCCAACGATCAGCCAAAGCTGTTGCTGAGTATCAAAGAACGCATTGATATATCCCGGGTCATCGATCTGCTCCCCTTCTCCCAAACACTCAAACTCCTGATGGGAAATAAGAAGGAGATCTTCAAAGTCATAATGGAAACTCCAGAAAATATCCTCGTTTTCCATCCAGCGAAGCCGCCCGTCTTCTAACACATACACACGGGCATTGTCTGGCGTTTTTACCAGAACGCCATTTGGATGCCACAGCGTGACGGGTAAATCTGACTCATAAAAATCCCCATCATGAGAACTGCTGTCTGTTTGGACTCCGCAGACGAATTCTTCAGAAACAATCTCTTCAAAACCTGTACGTTCACTGGCATTGGCTGCCCAATAAGACGCGGGAACAGACACTCCATATTGGGCCGCTTGCGCAGCGTCTCCTTCGTGTAAGCCAATATGAATATGATCGCCGCTGCAATTACCTGTACAGCCTTCATAACCGATGAGCTGACCGGACGCCACTTCCTGACCGTTGGTTAAAAAAATCTCTGACAAATGAGCGATCACCACATAGCTCTCATTTCCTACATCGATATTGATATGGTAGCCAAAACCGGATGTTGCGGATTGTGTATGAACAAAAACCGTACCGCTTACCGGAGCAAAAACTTCCTCGCTGCTGGCATTATCCGTATCCAGATCGATGTCATATTGCGTTGAGACGCTAGTGTGGCTATAGGAACCAAAGGCTCCTTGAGTACACAACAACTCTTTTCCTGCGGACACAGGGAGCTGAATCAGCAAGTCGCTTCCACCCTGTTCATCTGACATCTGATCTTCTGTAACAGTCTGCGATGTACAGCCCATAAAACCCGCGGACAAAAAAGAGACAAGAAGAAAAACCAGTGTTTCCAAACAATGAAAATGCATGATGGTCTCTCCCATGAGCAAAGGCGTCCATGAGTTGGTGTACCAAAATGGTCAACCTTCCCGGGCGGCGCACCAGATCTTGCGCACCGGCCCGTGTGGGTCGACCCGTTCTTCTGCCCCCTATTTCAGAAAAACGGCTCACGATCATCACCACCGTTCACCCCGTCGACGCATTTGGAAACGTTTTATCGTTCCGGTTGAGACCTCTGGAAAACCCGAAGGTTGTTGAGAGACCTCTTACGTTTCCTCCTGCAAACGAGAGAGTGATCGATGTAGATCTAGTGTTAGGAAATCAAAAAACCGTTTGAGCGTCAAACGGTTTTTTGCTAAATTGAGAACTTTTTTTGTTAACCTTTTTCTTACATCTCTCAATCACTGAACATCATTGTGTGAACAAAAAACGGTATTATGTGTTCATGTTCATGAAACATGCACAATGTGAACAACCTTATTTTTTTCCTTTCTTCACCAGTCGATCTTTTCCAACCCACGGACGCAAGACCTCTGGAACAATGATGGATCCATCTTCCTGCTGATAATTTTCCATGATCGCAATAATAATTCGTCCAACCGCAAAGGCGGTTCCATTGAGAGCATGCGCTAGCACATTCTTCCCTTCGGTACGCACACGCGTATTCAAACGGCGCGTTTGGAAATCGGTCGTGTTGGAGGTGGAATGAGTCTCGCGATAGGTATGCTGCGCCGGCATCCAGGTTTCAACGTCATAGGTGCGGGCAGAAGGAGCTCCGGTGTCCCCTGTACACAATTTCATTACGCGATGAGGGAGCTTTAATCCTTGCATTAAACGCTCCTGAAGAGAAAGGATGAGCTCGTGTTCCTGATCTGACACCTCAGGCGAGGTAAAACTGAACATTTCAATCTTATCAAACTGATGGACCCGCAAAATTCCTTTGGTGTCTTTGCCGTAACTTCCGGCCTCGCGTCGATAACAAGGGGAAAATCCAACATATCGAACCGGAAGCTTTTCCTCGTCGATAATCGTATTCATGAGCATAGGACCGATCGCCTGCTCAGAGGTTCCGATCAGCACCAGATCGTCATTTTTCAAGTGATAAATCTCGTCCTCTCCCCCATGTTCTAAATACCCCATCGCTCCCATGGCCGCAGTGGAAATCAGATGCGGAGGAAATACAGGGACAAACCCCTCTTTCATGGTTTCTTGAAGAGCGTATTGCAAAAGCGCCAGCTCTAATAAGACTCCGTCTCCTTTCAAATAAACAAAACGAGCACCAGACACATTGGCTGCGGCATCCATATCGATGATGTCCAACGCCTGACCTAAATCCAAATGGTCTTTCGGTTCAAAAGAAAATTGAGTCGGTTCTCCAAACACGCGGACAACTTCATTTGCCGATTCATCCTTTCCCACCGGCACATCCTCCCGCATGATATTTGGATAACGACGAATTTCTTGCGCAAGCTCGGTTTCAACCTGAGCGAGTTCCGTTTCTTTTTCTTTGACCTGTTCTTTGATTATTTTGCCTTCCTCAACCAATGCTTTTCGCTCATCTTGTGACGTCACGGATGGGATGCGGGAAGCAATTTCGTTTCCGCGGGTGCGAAACGATTGGACTTCTTCAATAAGGACTAAACGGCGCTGATTTAAAGAAAGAGCAACTTGAATATTAATGGTTTTGCCACGATGTTCATTGTTCGCAGCTACACGTTCTGGCTCCTCAAGGAGACGTTTGATGTCAATCATATAAGCCCTATCATGCACGATTGTGTTAAAATTGGGAAGATTATGCCCACCTCCACCCTGTGCACCAACCTTAAATCTTCCCTTGAGACCATTCGTGCTCTCAAAACGGACTTTGACGCAGCCTATGAAACAGCCATGTCTTCCGGTACTCCTGCTGAGATACAAAAAGCCCAAGATCTCAAACACGCTCTTGAAACACGTGCCCAAAAGCTTCAGCAAGAAGTGAATGTTCTCGAAGCAGAGCATCTCTATGATCTAAGAGCTCAGTATGAGAGCCAAGTGATGTCACTCAAGCGCACAGGACTGATTGAAACAAAGATAGAATTAGATGAGATGGGAAAGGAAACAGAAGTCTCCTTCATGAAGGATATCCATGGTAATGAATGCCCTGTTCCATCCTACGAAACGATCGTAGAGCGTCTGGCAGAACAAAAAGAATTTCTCTTCACCAAAGCCGACCAAGGCTTCGGCAAGTTTCTTCTGGTTCCCTTTGGAATGAGTCTGGGCCAGATGATTCAGAGATTTAGAGTCTTTCTTTTAGATTACAAGAAAGATCATCCAGAGTTCGATCGTGTTGATTCTCTAACAATGTCAGACCAATCATCCTGGGATCCTCTGTCGATGTTGAATAATGTATATATAGGAACGGACGTGAATGGGACTCTGATCTATGACCCAAAATCTTTTGACGCAAACCATGGTGGAGTCACCAAGACACAGATTCTTAAAAGGCAGAAGACCGACCAAGACCCAACACTTGGATGGCGTCTCTTGTTCCTGCAAGCAGGCAAGGACGGGACAGGATTCAAGGAGATTCCAAGGCAAGGCAAGGGAGAGATCCAAGGCGAACAGCTCCCACGTACAGATCTAGAAACGGGCAAGAGTCCAAAAAAATACTTGGAAGACCAGCTTCGCACCTCCCAAGACCCCACCTCTGCCTACTACGGTGAGTCTGGAATGACTCCAGAGGAGTGGATGGTGATGTTCATGAGTCATTTACAGGAAACAGGAAGACCCATGGATAATTTCCGAAAGAATACAGAATCCGTTGCTTCCCTCACAGGGGTTTATTTAAAATCTTATAGTAGCGTCCCGTCCAGTGGATGGGATCAGTTCTTTTCGCAGGTCGCCTTGAACGGGCTCGTTCCCTTCGTTGAAGATAAGATCATGGGTCTCCGTGTAGTGGTGAGGGGTTAGGGTTGGGTTTTGATCGATTGGGACAGAAAACAAAAAGAACTGTGAAAATTTCACAGTTCTTTTTGTTTTCTTATTAGGTGCTTGTCATTGTACAAAATGCTTCCACGTCTTTTTCTAATTTTTGAAAGGAATACTGAATGATTCCTTGTTCGACTTCCTCTGGGGTAAAAATCGTATGGAGATCGGGCTCTTCAAAAAGAGAACCGACCGGCTTGCTGCCATCTTCAAGCATTCCGGAAAACACATACTCACGGCCGTTGACAAGAAACCGCGTTTGTTTGGAGGGGGCGTGCCCGCTCCCAGGAACAAAAGAGTTCGCCTTACGGGCTACAACACCCAACCCCTTGGTAACCTTCGTATCAAAAGCCGTATCCCCTTTACGAATACGGATATTGCTACCATCCTCAAGCGCTACCTCGACGGTCGTATAAAGTTCTGGTTTTTTTTCGCCCTCTTTTGGTTCATCTGGTGGTTTTACTTCAGCTACTGGCGCTTCGACATGAAGAGGTCGTGGTACGCGAGGTGAGAGATAACCGATTTGTTTTGGAGTAAGAGGTTTTTCACGCTCCACGTCCGGCGGAGCGTCCAAAAGGTGGAAGTGCTCAAAAATCGCCTTAATCTTCGCCCGATCCGCTTGATCTACCTGTTTGAGATAGATGTCGATCTTTAACTTAATCCATTCTGAAAACGTTTCAACTTGAAACGCCTCGTTTTGTTTTTGTAGTCGGTCCCTGAATCCTTGCATCCAACTTTTCACTTCACCAAGCGTAATGGTAGAGGTAGATAAGATTAATAAACTACCAGTACCGTCAGTTTTAATTTCACTATTATCATCATCGATAAACAAAGCATCGGAGGGAATTTTTTCAGGAAAATGGTTTCCATAAATAAAACTATTCTGCAGTGCCTTTACGGCGTTGGCCAAACGCCAAAGCGTCCCGTGTTTCTTGTCTGACGCGTCTTCAATCAATACATCTTTTGCGACCACCGTACGGCCGTCAGGAAGCTTGTACTTTTGATCTTCTGCAAATTCCTGTTTTGTATAAGCCGGAGCCAATTCTGTTTCTGCCACGCCTGGAATATGACGATTCTCATCCAAAAGAGCACCGAGCATAAACTCATATTGTTCAGGATTTTCTGCTGATTGTTCTGGATAATCAACATAGATCTCAGCGATTTCGCGGCGCATGGCAGGATCTACCGGATGGCGATCAGGATAACGCGTTCCCGTTGGATTTGTCGTCCAAATAGCGGCTGCACCTGGCAAAACAGGACGGCCATAAAAATCGTCTCCCGACCCTTTTTGTCGAGCCTTTTTAATGACACTGTAGGCCTTTGAGCCCAGACGTCCGGATTCATCAAACCGCGCAATTCTTCCTTTTGAGGAAGAAGGTTTGGTCTGGCGCGAATCGTCAAATCCGGTAAAGGCCTTCATGAGTGGTCCATACTCCTGGTAGCTTCCGCCTGTTTGGCTATCGATCGCGACATCCATCACCAATTGCTTTTCACCAGTGGTCGCCTCACATTCCACTTCCGTTGGAAGGCTACCTGTTAGTTCTAAAGCAGCCGCATCAGCCTGGTCAGACTTTCCTGTTCCTGCTTCTCCGACCAATACTGGCCAACGTCCATTTTGCAAAGCCGCTACGGTATCTGTATGGATTCTTTCCCTGCTTGGCAGCCAGACAAATCCATTTTTCAATTGATCCGCATACTCGGTGACGGTTTCAAATTGAAACATTGCAGCCACATCCGTATTTTCAGGAGTGTGAAACACATTTTCCAAATTCACCATCTTTAAATCTTCGCGTTGTCCTTTAAGAGTAAGCAAACGTTTAGCCAACCGCTCCGCTTTTGACCTTGCAGAAGAAACATTAGATTTCCCTTCAATCGTTTTCAAAAAGAGCGCTTGTTCCGTCTGTTGAAATTCATTCTCTAGCTTCTCGATTTGCTCATTCAGGTGGTTCCATGTTTGTCCCAAATCAGACAGACGGTATGATTTTGCATCCACCCTGGCCTGCGCATACGTTTTTGAAAAAAGGTCTCTCGTGGACTGATCTTCAAGAAGCACTTTTATTTCCGCTTTCAAATCATCACTTAGGACAAACGGTTGATTCTCTCCTTTCCCCTTTCGAAGCTCGGCAGCGTGCGTTTTTTTGTCTGTGACGTAGGCCATCACTTTTTCATACAAAATATCAGCTTTTTCTCGAGGGGTACGTGAGTGATAATCGGCCCGAATCTCTTCTTCTAATTCCCTATCCGTTTGAAGATTTTCGCTACCAAGAATTGTTTTTTCAACGTACCTCAAAATACCCGAGGCTCTTTTTTCCGTTTCTGCACTTGACTCATTATTTTGAAATCTTTCCTTCAACATATGATGTTTTTATTCACTTAAACGATATCAAACACGTTTGAATTCAGCAATCACACTCTCGATGAGTGCTCTCGCACTTTCTCTTGCACGATCAGGAAAAAGACGAATGGCCTCAGCGACCAGATGCTTGGCAACGATCGCAGGTAGATCATTAATGTCGCGGGCAATATCTCCCCGGCTATAAGACGTGTTATAAATTTCAGGCACGGCAAGAGCTTTATCTGTAAGCCCAACTCCAACCACAACCGCACCAAGTTGCCCAAGTGCTTCGGCATATTGCTGCACTTGTACTGGATCGTCTGGTCCCCCATCTGAACACGCGACAATAAGGCGTAATCGTTTTTTGCTCTTTGTTTGTTTGTCTTCTAATACCTGTTCTTCTTTGATCTGTTGGTAAATATGCTTAAGAGCTTCAACGTCTCCATTTCCAGAACCCTGATTTCCCATGCTGTGCCAGAGCTTTACCTTATCTTTAGGTGAAAATATTCCGGAAAGCGGCTTATCTTCATCAAGCTCGCCCTCTTGCGAGCCTCGGAAAGAAAGTCCTTGGGTTCTGACAGACAATGATTCATCGCTTGGAATTCCAGCCTGCTGGAGCGCTCGATCAAAACGATGCAGAGCAGAAAACAGGAGGTACTGCGCTCGTCGTTGCATCGCCCACAACACTTCTTCATTGGCTGTTGAACTCATACTGCCCGATTTATCTCCGATAAAAATGACATCCATTCCTCCAAAACTGATTTCGATTGCTTCATCCATCTGGATTTTTTCCCTTGAAGCTGGATCGCTGTCACCAGATACAACGCCGATTTTATGACGAACGATGTCTTGAATCCCTTCGCCGCCCTCGCTCTTACGTACAGGGCCGTCATACGCTTCAACAGCCATCTTGCGAGATTCCACAATAGCATTGAACAAACGAGAAAGAACATCGACGACCCGCTTCCCATTTGGAAGACGAGTGTCTTCAGCCGCAGCAATCTCCTTCACGATTTGACGGGCTTCTTTGAGTTCTACTCCCGAGGCTTCGGCCAGCTGACGCTCTTCCTTGGTATAACTCAACTGTTCTTTGCGTTGGGTTAATTTTTTTCGCAGCGCCTCCAGCTGCTCGTCGGTAATGCTTTGCGCCTCTTGTGTGCCGTAGTCGCCAGGGACTTGTTGACTCGGACTTTTCTGCTGCCCCTCTTCAAGATTGGGATCGCCCGCAGGAGTTGCATCCACACGTTCCCACAGAATTTTCACCCATCGGCCTGCTGTTTTATCCCAAACTTCGCTCCAGGCATGGCCTGTTCCAGAAGTAATCTGCGAAACGCCTTTCTCATTTTTTCCTTTGACGCTGTGGCCCACCACATGGCGCACAGGAATATCAAGCTGCGCGCATAACGCGGCAAAATAGGTATTGGCCACGTCGCAATCGGCTTTTTTGTGCGTATCAATAGCGTGAAAATATCCTTTTGGATCGGAATCGTAAATCGTGTTAAACGAGCTGTTATTTGAATATTGTAAATGTCGCTTTGTATAGGAGGCAAGCATCTTTGCTTTCGCAAGAGGGCTTTTTTTACTTGCCCTTACGCGTTCAATCTCCTGCAGGGTCTCTTGAGAAAACTCGGCAGGCATGCTTGGCACTTCAACCGACTTTCGATCAAAAGGTCCATAGGCTTTATCTGAGACAGGCGAAAGTTTTATGACTACATCAACCTTCCCTTCACCTTCCACAAAAAGCACGACGTCACCGTTTTGATCTTGTTGTACGATATATGGCTGTTTGCATTCGATCCCTGAAAGACCGTGAGTGTACGGCACTGGGATACTGACCCACTGGTTTGCCTCCATGGAAGGACGCATCGTAAAATTTATAAGTCCTTTTTTTGGGTCTTCTTCTTTACAAATCGGAACAAACGTCACGTTGCTGTATTCATAGGAAGGTTCTACCCAGGTATTGCGGCTGGCATCCCATACAGATAACGATTGTTCGCGATAGTATCCTCCATAGGCAGGAAAAATACTCCAAAGAGCAGGAGCGCGTTCACCTTCCTTAAGGCGTTCCATCTCATCCATTCCTGGTTTGCTTTCATTTCTTCGGCCAGGAACACGATTGGAAGCGTTCTTCAACTTTTCCTGACGCATAGCCCTCGTATCGTCATCCATCAGATTACCCTCCCGTTTGTCCAAAGCGCGACGTCCAGCAAGATATCCTTCAAGGCGCGTATCGAGCCGATTGAGTTTCACTTCCCACGGTTGTGTTGATGAAGTCAGAACATCCAAATCTCCCGATTCTTTCAAATCAATAAGTTTCTTTTCGTTCTCTTCAAAGATCGGCTGGTAGGTTTGGCCCCGCAAATCGCAAAGAACGGCTGAATATAAATCAGCCACGCGGGGAGAAAATTTACTGGTTCTTTCCTGCGCGGCATCAAGGAGGCGAACCATCTCCTCCTCCTTTTCCGATTGAGAAAATGGCGAGCGATGAATCGCGTCGATGTCCTCAAATACCTGGTAAAAAGTTGGAAATCTGCGTGCGTGCAATTGTTTGCGCACATCGATCACTCTTTCCACTTGTTCAAGCGCCGCAGACGCATCCTCAAAGCTTTCACCCAAAAGAGCAGCTTCATGAGAACGCTCAACAACGCTTGTTGCACGAGGTACATCATGAACGTCTGTGGTTTCAATAGGTGGTACAAATCCTTCTGGAGACTTTTTCATAACAAAGTAGGAAATAAAAAGATAAAAACCAAGACTATCCCCTCACCGCACCACGCGCACTGGTGTACTCGCTAACATCGCCCGGACCGTTCCCGCCCAAGTCGACCTGCCGAATGCCACGGTACCAGCACGCGTACGGGACATTGCCAGAAGCAATAAAATAAGTCCCTGTGAGGAAAACAATAGAATCTGTATCGTTTTGGTAGTTATCCAAAGGTCTCCCTGTTTCCTGTAGATAGCTCATAAACATCACCATCCACTCCTCAGGAGCCATCCCAGACTCACCATAATAAGGGGAGGTGGGGTCTTGGGAGGTGCGAAGCTGGTCTGCCAAGTACTCCTTTGAACTCTTTCCTGCTTCTAAATCTCCACGCGGAACTTGTTCACCTTGGGTCTCACCTTGACCATTTCTTGGAATCACCTTGAATCCGTTCCCATCCCTGCCTGCTTGCAAGAACAAGAAACGCCATCCAAACATTGGGTCTTGATCGGTCTTCTGCCTTTCAAGAATCTCTGTCTTGGTGAGACCATTATGATCTTCCTCGTCAAAAGACTGAGGATCATACACCAAAGTGCCTTTTACATCTGCGTTATCATACCCCTCCCACACCCATATAGGATCCCAGTCCGGCTTGTCTGAATCATCTCTTTTTGCAGGGTCATGACGACCAAACTCTGGATGGTCTTTCTTATAGTCCAACAGAAACGCTCTGAATCTCTGAATCATCTGGTCCAGACTCATCCCAAAGGGAACCAGAAGGAACTTCGTGAACCCTTGGTCGGCTTTGCTTGCAAGGAATTCCTTCCGTTCTACCAGATGCTCTACGATCGTTTCGTAAGATGGAACTGGGTAATCATGCTCGTGAAGATCTCTCATGAAAAACTCCTCTGTTTCTTCCCCAGTCTCTATAAAGATTCTTGTTTCAATCAGTCCTGTACGCTTGAGTAACGTCACTTGGCTCTCATACTGGGCTCTTAGGTCATAGACGCGCTCTGTTTCGAGAACATTCACTTCTTGTTGAAGTTCTCGGGTACGTGTTTCAAGAGCTTGTTTGAGATCTTGAGCTTTTTGTATCTCAGCAGGGGTACCGGAAGAGATTGCTGCTTCATAGGCTGCGTCAAAGTCCGTTTTGAGAGCACGGATGGTCTCAAGGGAGGTACGCAGGTTAGTGCACAGGGTGGAGGTAGGCATAGAGAAAACAGAGGGAAGAATATGGGGGAATGGTAGCATAAGGAAAAAGGGAGGAAAACAAAAAACGAGGCTGTTAAACCTCGTTCGTAAGAGCAAATCACTTCAACCCTTTACACATTTTGAATCTTGCGTCGCAGGTGATGGTTGTCGTACCCGAACCCACGACCAGAGATCCTGTTTGGGGTTCTGAGCGTTCTGGGAGCTCAACCGTCACCTGATACGTTCCCTGCGGAAGATTGAGAATGCCACCGGTGACGACAAACGTTCCTTTCTCGCCCGAAAGCGTGACCTTGGCCGTAGTGGTGTCAGGTTTGAGGATGACTCGTACCTGAGACTCAGGAAGGACCACTTCTGGTTGAGGAATTTCGGGAACCATCTGCACGGCCGCAGATTCTGCGGCTGTGTGACCACTCTCTCTTGTCTTCGTTGGTTTAGGTTTCTTCACCAAAGAAGGGATCGGGGTGGTTTGAGAAACAGACGGCGCGATCACGACCGGAATTTCGTTAGGGATGGGAACGGTCGTGTCTGCTGCCTCCTCCCCTGTCAACGGAACATTCGGCTTAGAAACCGCTGAACCAGCAGAAATGCTTTCATGTTCAGAACGCCTTCCAAACCAAAGGCTTGCGATGGTAATCAGAATGGTGCAAACCAAGATGATGGAGACAATCCAGACCAAACGATGCTTCCTCGTCACGGATGACAGGGTTTCAATAACCGGTTGCGGGACCTGAACCTCTTCAACCATTTCTTCAACGATCGGTTGTAAGAATTCATTCTCAGTGTGAGGACTATCGTTGGGAGGATGATACTCCCAAACCTCCTCTGCGAAAGGGAGCGAATCCGAGTCGAGTTCTCGAGCAAGATTCTGATCATCCCCAGGAAAGATATAAGGATCGTCCCATCCGAAAACAGGTTCTCCATCGTAACTGAGAGTCCCGTCAAAATCAGGGGGAAGTTTTTTCAACATCTTCCTGTGAGCAGGAGCGCTTCCCAATGCTTGAGTGACGATCGAATCCTCGGGGAGTTGTGTAAGACACGCCTCCAAGGCTTGAACCATGACGTTTGCGGACTCAAAGCGTTGTTCAGGAGCGATAGAGGTCGCTTTTTTGATAATGGCTTTCAGAACGTCTGGAACAGGATCCCACCAATGCGGTTTTCGGGCGACCTGCGAAAAAAAAGGTTCGAACTCCAAATCCATATTCGCGACCATCTGAAACAGTGTCACGCCAACTGCATACTGATCCGCACGACCGTCAATGTCTGGTGCCCCGTCCAATTGTTCAAAGGACATATACGACATGGTGCCGATGGCGTTTCCGTCGTTGGTTAGTCGCTTAAGATCTGCGCCAACCCTTGCGATCCCAAAGTCGGCCACCTTCACATTCCCATTGAGATCAAAGAGGATGTTCTGCGGCTTGACGTCCCGATGAACAATCCCTTGGTCGTGCGCGGCTTGAAGCCCCTTCAAGATCGCGATCGTCACATGTACGGCTTGGCGACAAGGCATCGCACCGAATTCATCCAGATGATCCGCAAGGCAACCGCCGGGCATATACTCCATGATGATATAAGGGTGATCATCAGGAAACTCGCCAACTTCACCCATGTCGTACACGTTTACCACATGGGGGTTATTGAGTTGGTTCATGATTTTCGCTTCGTTTTCAAAGCGAATCCTCAGCGTAGGAGAACTCGAGAACCCTTGAGACACGAGCTTGATCGCCCGCTTGCCAAAGACCTTGTGGTTCACTAAAACGACAGAGCCCATCATCCCTGATCCCAGAACCTCTTCCACGGTATACAGTTTCAGAGGCGCCAGTATCTTTCGCACGCGCAGGAGAATTGCCGCATCCGCGTCATTCATGGTCAGACTCCTTCTGAGGAGAAAAAAGTTTCTTGCTACTGTTCGTATCACGAAGTCCGAACTTGAATTGGAATCCGATACCAAAACCGCTAAAAAGAATCCCCGAAGCTCCTGTGATGGCGGATGCGGTTCCAAAACCGTTCGCGCGACTTTCAAGTCCGGGACGCTGATCGTCAGACGTAGCTGGGTCCAGATACTGATGCTTCTGGTTTAAGGCGATGCCGTAGAGCACGCCGGAAGCCAGCAGAGTCACAGCCCCCGCCACATACCAAGGACGGGCATCCAGCAATGGATGTTTGATTCCTAAATCTTCCGCCGTGAGACCAAACACGTTACCACTCCAGTTGGGAGAAGCTTCTCCTGGTTGGACATAGCGCGTTTCCAAAAGTTCCCCATGAGGACCAAACGCCTGGATGATGACAGGAATCTTGGAAGAGCGTGCCGCATTGCGAACCCCTCCCACCATCATATAGCCGTTTGCCGGAGGATATGTTCGTTCAGCCACGCCGTCGTCTAACGTTTCCGCTCTCTTGTAAAGAGCCAGAAGAGGATGTCCTGCACCGGCGACCTTTTCTGGAAACAGATAGCCAGGCTCAAGGATGAGGGCGGCGTGAAGTTCGCTCACCACACGCGATTCATTGCCATTGATAAACGCCTCCAACGCCATCAGGCGATGAAACGCGGCAGCATTACGTTTGCTGATGATCTCCTGCACGCAGGGTAAGATCTGGCTGCGGGCAAGACTCGACTGGGTAAGCAGTGCATCGGCGTCAAGGTTCGCAAATGCTTCCTCTGCCAGGCGACTGGCCTGAATCAGCTGGACCACGGAGGTGGGTTCGTCACACACAGCAAAAGCGGGTCGCGGAAGAAAAAGAAAAAAAGCCAAAAGTATGAACGCTTTCTGATACATACAACCTCCTGCCACTTAGAATAGCCTTTGTTCCCAATGTGAAAACAGAGTCATTTTTGTAAAGAACGACGGCTTTTTTTATCACTCTTAAGCGTTTTCGTCAAGGTGAATGATTGACAAAATCACTAAAATAGGTTCAAATACTCTCACAGAGAGAGCTTTACGTTCATTCAACCACCACCCTCGATGAGGAGATCGCTCATGCATCTGAACCGGTCTTCAGGTCTTTTTCTTCTTGGTATCGCTTTCGCCCTGACAGGGTGTCCCGAAACGGAATGCCTGACCGGGGAATGCGCGTCTGGGGATGATGACGCAGTTGTCGCCACACCTACACCTGCTCCGTTTTCCGCACAACTCAAGATCGTTGCCCCCTACTCGTGGATGGGAACTTTCTACGCGTTCCCATACGACGGACGGCCGAGCGATCCCAACTGCGAAGAGGTCAACGAGTGCGTCGTTAATCTGGAAAAGGAAGGAACGCTCCAGGTCGCCATTACCGGCGAGACGTTTCTGTGTGTGAACCAGTTCACCACCATCGGCCAGACCAACAATGGCCAGATCGTTGAGCTTAAGGATGAATGGCTAGAGGAAGGACAGTGTGGACTTGCTCCTGAGGGGGATTACAGTGGCAACAATGTCCATACAGACCTGGTTAGTGATCAGGTTGTAATCGATCTGGGTTTTCCAGTCGACGGTATAGTGACTGGAGACAAATTCTATAACGAGACTTCGGATGGAAAATTGGAAGGCACAGTTTCTGCCGATCTATCCGAAATCTGGTACCACCTTGTCGCTTACGAAAGCGGTAATGAGTGGGAAGCTACAATCAAACTTCTATAAATGAAACGACGATACCGACTTTTACAAGTCGGTTTTTTAATACCGGAACTAAACGCACAAAAATAATCCTTCGACTCCGCTCCCGATGGTCGCTTCGCTCAGGAAATATTAGTTTGAATAAAAAACAGACGATCTAGATTAGATCGTCTGTTTTAAATAATAACATCTGAATATCGTAACTTATTCCGCAAGGATATAAACAGAACCATCAAAGTTAACCCAAGGATTGGTTGTGCCACCAAAAGAATCTTCACAACTCTCTGAATCTCCACCAGAAGGACAGGATTCGATGTCGCATTCGTCTTGGGTTGAACCATTTGGTAACTCTCCCGTAAAACATCCCTCTGTCTCATCAGCGCCGGAATCGCAGAATCCGGTGCACCATCCCCAGTTGTCCATCACGTGGACGCGGGGTTGGAAGACGCAGTAGTTTCCGTCGTAGCAAGGAGAATTCAAGAGACGACCGTTTTCATCAAACGAACATTCGCGATCGGAAGCGGATTGGAGATCCTGCAAACGACCTGCGGTGCAGGTGTAGTCATGGGTAAAGGAAAAATAGCTGGAACTGCACGCTTCTGGACTATCGCCGAATTCAGTGGCTGTTGCTGAACATTCCTCCGTATTGGAAATCGGGTTTAATCCGCGATGATTCTTATAGAAGTTATCCCGGGCAATCGATCCGCTATAACTGCCTGTTGGCCAAGGCATATCCCCTGTAATACCAGCGAAATCATCCCCCCAATCGACCACGACTCGACGGATAGGCATTTGTTCGGAGTCTGCGGAAGCGAAAAAATTCACGGTCGTGCGTTTGGAACCTTCGCCCTGAATGATACCGCTGTCGACTTCGTTAACCGTAAACGCTCCTTCTGTGGATTCATAACATTCTGATCCTTCGCACTCGCCAACGGAAAAAATCTTTGGAACATACGTTTCAGGATCTTCCCTATCTCCTCGACGATCCCATATCCAATCGCCCAATCCGTATGTCTCAAGATCGGCCAGAGAAAGTGTATCGTCAAAGCTGCCAAATGTTTGATTAAAATTCAGATCATTAGACTGGACATCTGAAATGCCCGCGTATCCATCATCATACAGAATAAGCTTGTACATGCGTCCAAAAACCCCGCCTAATCGAGCGACCACATCAGCGACCGTGTTCGTTGCAGAAAAAGCATACGTTGTTGCCTGACTATTAGGTGTGCATTCGTATGACGTACTGCTATTGCCGCGCCCATGCTGCTTGGTTGTTCCCTTGCAATAGTTAGGTTCACACACAGCTCCTGTGCTTGTTCCGCATTGCTGCCCGTTATAGGGACCTCCGATACACCAGCCGATGCAAGACCCTAGTGACGAAGGCCCGCAAATGTCATCGGCTCCGTTTTCATCGGTGTCCTGAAAATAACAAGCCACACGATTACAAGGACCGTCATCTTTTCCGCACACATCATCATATCCGTCGCTGTTTGTGTCTTGGAAATAACAGATGGCTCCGCCTTTTGAACAGCTTCCGTACGCGCAGGCGGCATTGCCGCAAGAAATCGTGGCTCCGATAGACGCATCGTAATTGCATAATGCACTGTCTCCTCCGCTACACGAACAATCGTCATTCACGCAGTAAATTGACGTATTTTCGGTCGTGTTGGTCACAGCAACCGTTTGGTACGCGCGAGCTTCCTCTCCCAGATCACTCGTCACAGAGTCGTAACCGGCAGGACAGGAAAGATCAACGGCGGGAACCGTCTGATCCAACCTATCAGATTCGCACATCACAAGCGGATGCGGATACGGGTCAAGATCCAATCTTTTTTGCAGATAATCCAAAGCGGCTCCGTACGGAGACAGTAATGTCGGATACTGATACCCGAAGTGGGTCTGGTCTGCGAAAGGATCGGGTAACGGTTCAAACGTGGGATTATCTTTCCATAAGCGATTTGTCCAAGCCGCATTATACGTATCAAACGGAAGGTTCGTATCGTTTCCTTCTTCTAACGTTTTAGTGGAAACTTGCACAACGGAAGTACATGCGGCATAAGGCTGATAGTTGAATCCCAGATCCCGATATCCATTCGTGCTGCCACCGTCGGTAGGCAGGACCGCGCCAAAATTATCTCGTGGCGTGTAATATTCAGCGATATGTCCTCCGCTACCATCCACAACTCCTTTTACCGCACAATCCAGGTAAAAATCTTTCGCTGTTCCGAAATCGTTCGGTTGTAACACATACACATAGGTATCCGGTTTTGGACTAGACCAATGATCTCCAACGTCATCGATTTGAAGATGATAACTATAAATAGTCGGGGCAAGACAGGGTTCTCCCGATGATTTATATGAATATTTTGGCACGCAGAAAAACGGACAGTCATTGTCTCCCCAAGTTTCTAAGCACATTTCATCAAAGCTCTGATCTCCGCAACCGGTCATGACCGCAAAATATCCGTCCGGACACCAGACGGCGGCGACGCAGTCGTCTTGTCCGCTATCGCTGTTATCAGCCTCGTCTTTAAACGCACCCCACGTTCCATCGTTATTACAATTATTGTCTTGCACTTCTGCGCAACCGATGCCTGTTGTCCTAATATCATACGTCAAATTAACTTCAGCGCAGTAATAGGTGTTTTGGGGAGAATATCCGGCAGAGGTATATTTTGCGTACAAATCCGTTGCGCCGGTCAACTGATCCACAGGAAGCCAGCTTAAGCAGGCCTGATCTTCCTGTGCGGAAGATCCCAACGTCTGTATGGATGTGTCTCGTTCGATACAATATCCCGCCCATCCATAAAATGTATCCAGACGGGAAAGATACGAACATGAACCAATTTTATCTTCGGACGTACAATCTGCATCATTCTTGCAAGGAATGCCTGCGACAAGACCTCCGGAACAAATGCCGTCGGGAATATCATCAGATTCGATGCCTGTACCAGTCTCATAGTAACGATATCCGGATCCTTCTCCGTACTCTGCTTTCTCATAACTGCACAAGCAGTCAACCACGTTCCCATCCTCGTCCAATCCGCACACATTCGAATCTTGAAATCCGTTCACATAACTATAGGGGAATGAACGTTGAACGCTCGGCGATGATTCCGGCTGAGAAGAAACGGACGTGGGTGATTTTTCATCGTCTTCAATATCCAGGCCGTCATAACGCAACCAAGAACTGACCACACTGGAAGGAAATGGCGAATCGATTTCCGGATAGGCTCGGCAGGATTCTTCGCGGGCATCAGAAACAACAAGACGGTCCGCTTTACGGTCCCCGTTTTCATCCACAATGTCTGAAAGACAACGGTCGTTGAAGCAGGAACCTGTGGTGGACGCATCAGACGGAATGCAGTCGTAGCTGGATCGGGTCGAGCTTGTGCCGCATTGGGCCGTTGTCAGACATGCATCGCGGTTGGCTTCGTCGGATGTCAATTCGCTCACGCAGATAAATTGGACGGGATCGCAGAAAGGGGTGCTCACCGCAGCGGAAGACGTTCCTGCTGTAGAACCAGCGCAATCGGCATTGGTTCCGTCCGTTTCGTTCTGTTCAGGATTGCAGGAACAATTTTCATTCACGCAATTCGTATCTGCGGTTGCCTGACAGTATCCGACCACGCACTCTTCCGTGTCCTCACAATCTCCAGATGTGGCGCAGGCGGCTCCCGTTTCAGAACAATGCCCCACATAACAGAGCCCTCCGTTTCCAGACCCTGACTCGCGAGCATCGCAAGGACCGGCATTATAGACCAATCGATAATCCGTTTCACTGGAAGTTTGGCATGTAAAATAACACGTGTTCGTATCCTGATCGCAGGCGCCGTAATTGGCAGATGTGCAATCCGCATCTGTATTACAACTTACAGAAGTAAGAGGGCAATCCTCAAAGGTACGGCAACTTATCGGCAAATCGTTTTCATTTGTCTGCTTGTTTCCGCTTGCATCAACACATACCGCTTGAGGCGAAATATTAAACTGGTCGTAGATTTCAATCGGAAGCTGATTTGGAATCGCATTTCCAGAATACTCGAAACCTGTCCAATTCACATCGCGAGTCGAATATGTATAGGCGGATAAAATAGCGGGATCATTTTGATCCCATTGCGTACACACCGAACGGTCCCCTTGAACGGACCCTTCCGTACACAAATTTACCGAATCGCACACTAAATCGTATTTGTTCGTACTGGTATTCCAACTCGTACGCGAACTCTCGCACGCCAGCCATGCGGAACAGGTACGGTCTCGGTTGACTTTCAAAATTTCATTCGAATCATCTTGAAGAGCGTAATCGCTCGCGACATCCCCGCAAGATCCTGTCGCACTTTCTCCCAACACAGTGGTTAACACAGGACAATCCGAATCCGCCAAACAGGAACGTTCATAATACGTGGTGCTTGTCGTTCCAAGCTCGGAAGAACCGGTGGCAATAGAATCTCCGCTATCGACCTGATACGCACAGCGGCGCGCGCACAAATCAACCTCAACGTCCCCAACCGCCAAGCCGAGTATTTCAGCATCAGATGAAGAAATTGTGAACACTCCCCCATCTTCCAGTGCACAGCTGATAGGGTCTACTAAGGTATTTTGTTCTTGGCCGTACAAAATGTCCGCATGGATAGAAGAAACGTAACTGGCTCCCGCGTTGTAGCTTAATTCCGAGATGGTGGAGTTATTAAACAGCGCGCATCCGAACTTCTGGCTGATCTGTCCGTTGCAGCGCTGGCTGTCGGTGAGATTGCTCTCATCAAGGAGTTCGTCATTGGTAAAATAATACGATTCGCCGGAAGCACTGCTTCCGCTCTCTGTATCTACGACATCAATAAATTCCGTACACAGATCATACTTGCTCTCGCAGCCGGCAACCCAGCCGTCGTAATAATCCCAAAGATCGTCGTCCCCGTCGTCTTCATCCCCATTGCGCCAGATACCGAACTGTTCGCCGGCAATCAGATACGATTCATCCGTATCAATATTGAAATCACCGGAATCATCCTTATCTTCCCAATAGCAAGGCTCGGATGTTCCCGTTCTGAACCATCCGAAATAACTTCGGTTTTCAATGCTCACGGTTGTTTTATACTCACAGGTTTTATCCTGAGGATCTTTGAAATAAAAATTTCCGTTGTTGGTAGAGGACCATTCTTCGCAAAAGAGCGCTTCGTGATCGCAAAGAATGTTTCCATAATCGCTTGGAAGATTGATGTAATAACTGGATTCAAACGATTCAACGGCTGAATGGTCTTGATTATAGGTAGGCAGCCCCACTTCTTCGCATCCCATCGCCTCAGACGTGCAGGCAAACTGGCTGTCTGTGACGAGATACACGGGCGTATCGCCTTCAATCACAACGGTTTCTGGTCCGTATACGATTCCAAAATACAAACCGGAAGAAGGATTATCCAACGGCAGTGGTTGTTCAAACACTTCTGTGGCATCAAAGGTGCAGTAGCCCAGACCCGCTGAAATCGTGCAGTATTCTTTATCATTGACTTTACATGCGGTATTAGAAGCCACTGTCTCGCTATCTATCAGATCTGTATCCGTAGAATAGACGCAACGGACGTTATACATCTGCTGATAAGTTGACTCGGAATTTGCCGTATCAAAGAATCCCTCACATCCGACAACCTCTTCAGAACAAATATCAGAAAATTGATAGAGTGTTGCCTCTGTTCCGTGCTGATCCGTATACGCTTCGCATCCTAAATAATATTGAGGAGAATCCGCTCCGCTAGGGGTTTGATCGCATGTAGAAGGAACAACCCAAGAATCTTTAATCAGAGTGATATTTTCCTCAACTTGCTTGAGTGTGATGTTGTCGATATAGAACTCGCTGGTCGTAGAAGAAGCCGTGCTGCTAAAGCGCAAGACCGCATTTTCATCAAACTGTTCAAAGCTACTCGTATCCAAAGGACCTAAACTATAAAGTGTCCAGGCCCCGTCAAGCGCAACAGGGGTGAGATCGCTCGGGCTAGAAATGGTTTTTGTCGGATTTGAAAAATCTCGTGTCTGTCCGTCGCCCCCTTCTTCTTCCAAGGTCACGAAGAGATTGCCATTGCCTTTCGCCCAAAAATCTAAAACGAACGTTTTGCCGGAAACAAGGCTGCTTGTCAGCGTTCCACAGCTTTCTTCACCGTCTGAAACGATACACGCTTCATCCGCAGATCCGTCACCGTCCACATCGTATTCAATTTCACAACCTGTTTCACCAACCACTCCGGTACAGGTCGTGCTGACATCTTCGTCGTACGTACTGGTGTTAGATGGTCCCAAATACACTTGCACCGTATCGATTCCGGCTGTGTCTCCTGTTGCCACTTCCACACGCAAGGAATGTCCTTCTGTGGCAACGGATTCATTGCTGATAGAAACCTCTGGGATATCTCCCGTTTGAGCAATGACAAAATCTTCATACGTTCCCCCTTCAAACGTTTCATCTAAGATCGTGGTCGCATTGCGGCCTGTTCCACCTGTATATTCCCGACAGCCATTTTGTTCGGCTGGGCAGGTCGTACTTTCTGCAGGCAGAGCGTAGTAGCGACAAAAACCTTGGTCTGTCCAGTATCCGCCTGAAGCTCCGCAATCAAGCTCATTTCCTTCATCTTTTCGATAAGGACTGCAGTCGTCAGAAACGGAAACCGTCTGCGTATACTCACGATAATGCATGTTTCCTTGCGTATCGAAAAACTCTCGGCAATCTGGATTTTCGAAAATATCGGCATGCTCATCGCACTGCGCATTCCCCCAAACGTCTGCTGCCATATTCGTACTGCCATCATCGCAGGTCACCTCGTTTTCACCCAACATCTGAATGTGAGTACAAGGAGCAAGATCAGGAGATGATTCGGACGTAAACGGATCCTGGGTAAACACACCTGTGGTGGCACTCAGGTTAGATTCGAGCAAGACCCATGTTTGCAATTGGTATCCTTCGTTATCCGAGCCTTCCCAGGTAAAAAATGTCGCGGGAGTCTTTTGCGAGTTGGAACCGTCCGCAATAGAGGAACTCAAGCAGGAACGAAGAGAGGTGTAGTACTCGATCCCCTCGCCTCCGGCACTGACGGCATTTAAATTCGTAAATGAATCACAGCCAACGTACTGCTGCGAACAGCTGCTGGCGCTTGAAGCAATAAAATAGAGAGGGAACGATTCGCTTTCGTAATCCGTCGCCTCCTGTTTGTAAGTGGTATACCCGACACACTCGCTTGGACATTGGTCCAGCTCAGAAATAATCGCTGGAATAGAAGGGTCGCCATCTTCGGGAGTATACAAATTACAACCCACGTCTTGTGCCTGACACGCTTGAGTATAATTGTCGCACTCAGACGGATCATTTGAGGAACCGGAACATCCCAAATAATCCGGTGCCATTTTGTAATAAGCGGCAACAGGCGTCGAGCTATACCCTTCTGCGAAAGAATGAACATCCTCGCCTAATTCAAGCTGAATACCGTCAAGAAACAAGGCATCGCTATCAACAGAAATATTGGCTTGAACCGTATTCGAAGGGGCCGTAAAGGTACAATCGAATCTGGACCATTCACCCGAGGTGAATTGAGAAGTGCTTGCTGGATTCAAAACAATCGAATAGGTATTGCTGACAGGAGAACAATCCCCTTGATAGGACGTGCCGGCAATAGAAACCACGGATCCGTTTTTATCTTCCAAAGAAAGAGACAGCGTCGTAGAACCGGCGCTTGTACTGACGGTCTTGGCGTAAAAACTCAACGTGTAAAAATTGTTCGCTTGCAAAGGGACATACTGATAAAAACTACTGCTGTCGGTTTGGAACAGGGAAGAACCGACCGCCGCTCCATCTTCGACTCTTTTTTCTGAAGAACCTCCGGTGACTGTTTTCACCCAATAATCAGGAAAACCATCCTCGTCTGTATCATCTTCAAAACTTGGATTTTGAACAGCATTGAGTACGAGATCCTCGTCAAATTCAAATAGTTTCGTACAACCTGCATCGCTGTCTGCACATGTTTGGGCGTTGTGGGTTAAGTAGAGACGATCTTGATAGGTGTAACTGGTGTACGTGTAGGTGTTTCCGGAATCTGACGTATACGTGTAGGTTGCCGGACTAACAGAACCTCCGGAAGTTGTTTGATAGTTTAAATCGTCATCGTGGTCAGACGTTGTACTATCAACGTCCATCGTAATATACGCCTCCCCCTCTGGAAGCCAGACGTAGGTATCATCTGATGTATCGTCCGAGGTCCCCGCGTCATCCAGATACTTATTGGTTCGATACCACTGACATCCGGCATTATTCTGATCACACACGCTGTAGTCCACGGTATTCACAAGAAAATCACCCGGATCACCCGTCTGGGTATTTTGAAAAGACAAGCAGCTGGCATATTCAGCCGGACATTCATCTCCGCGAAAACGCCAGACGTTTTTTTCCTGAACGCAATAGCCGTATCCGTCCGTACAGACACCTTCGTTATTTTCACCGATACAGCTTGGAGCGTCTACACAGACACTGGAGCGTCCCGGGCTCAGGGTAGAAAGGCGAATTTCACCGCTAACAATAGCGCGGCATTGCGTTTCCGGATATTTCAAAACCCAATTGGGATCAATCAAGTGACACCATTTCGTATCACTATTGACTGAATTGGAAGGTCCGATCGTTCCGTCTTCCGTACAATGATTAAACCCGTCAATGACTTCTTGAAGGGTTGCGGGAGTGGTTTCGCTATTGCGCAATGCGGCCAGTTCCCAACCGATAGGAAGCACTCGGGCCTTTCGAAGCTTTACCAAGTTTCCGTAACAATATCCGTAGGTATAGCAGTAAGGATCTTGGTTTGCCGGTTCGTTTTCCGGAGAAATAAGCGGTTTATTTCCATCCAAAAGCCCTTCGTCAATGGCTTCTTGGACCGTCAAAGCCGATCCACTGTTTCCGCGACTGACAGCAGCCAAAAAATTCACATCCATGACGCAGTTGTAGAGACCTCGATTGGTCACCCCTTCGGCAGTACAGACAACGAATTCGGAAAGAGCATTATATTCCGCTGTGGCAATAGGATGGGTGGCAATAATGGAAGCAAAACGTTCCTGAGCAGACTCTCTGTCACTTCCTCCTACACCTTCAACATCAAAAGGATCAGGAATAGGCTCTGATTCAAACAACCCTGTATAAATACGATTCATGAGTTGGGACAAAAGGGTATTGGTGAATGTGGAAGCCGTAGAAAGAGCCAATCCTCCGATCAATTCGCCGGAATTCACCAGTTCGCCGACTTTAATCTTGGATTGGTCTCCGTTGACTTCCTTGAGTTTTGATTCAAATTCTCCCTGCAGCGTCTGTGAAGGAGTTTTGACATTTCCCGTAATAAAATCGGTAACGGACTTATACTGATTTTGATTTTGTTGCAAAAATTGGAGCAACTTTTGTTCATGCACCTTTTGGTCAATGGCAATATTCACGCGAAGGGTTGCGCTTAATTCATTTTTTCCAGGCTTGAGAGATTCCGCAAACTTCGTTAAGACCGCTTTTTGCAAGGCATCCGGATCGCTAATAGTCTGATAAAAATTCGTAAACAATCCACTCCAATTTTTCCCTATTTCTAAAATGTCACACTTAGGTTTCGTGGGTTTATATTTCTGTTTAATACCGACAGCAAGGGCAAGTTGTAAAGGCGAATTGTTCGGCTGGCACAGATTAAATTCAATTCCCAGCTTCGTAGACGAAAGTTCTGAAATGGTTCCAATCGCCTCTCCTGCCGCTTCAAGCCCTAATTGCTTGAACGCTTCAACAGGAGTCTGTTGGTAAAACAAAGACTCTTCTCCTGGACCGCCGGAGGCGATCGCCACAGCCGCTTCATACGCCAGACGGTTCAAGACAAATTGGGAAAGATTCAACAGCGCCTGAATAAGAGCGATACGAAAGGCCGGAGAGATGATTTTATCTCCAACCACCTGTAAACTATTTTCAATTCCTTCTGGAGGACACGTTGAAGGAACAGCTCCAGTTTTTAAACAAGCAGCTCTTGCCGCTGCAGCAGAAGCTCTATTACTACTGAGAATTCCTTCAGCATCAACAGCAAACACTGATTTTTGAGGAATAAAAAATCCAAACATTATCAAACTCAGAACAAAAACAGTCGTAAGGCCTGCACTCAAATATCGTTTGGTTTTACGTAAAATCTGCATCATAAAAACTATTCAGTGGGAGCGACATATTGATCGAGATTTCCGGAAACCGATGCCTCATCCAATGCTCCGTTAAAAAAAGCTCTCAAAGTCTCATCGTCGATAGCATCAAGTTCTTCCTGGCTCATGCCCGATTCGATGAGGGCGGCGCGAATCTGATCCATGGTTGCTTGTTTAAAAAACGCTTCAACGTCAGCTGCCGAATTGAACTGAACACTCCCTGCTTCGATCAGCGCTCCTGCCCCAAGGCTCTGGACAAAGGCGTCGGCAATATTGTTGGACGCTGTTGCTTCTTCATCAGAGGCGACAATAAATCCGCACGTTTTGCCAACAGGACAGTTGGGATTGTTTCCAGAAAAAATTTCTGTCTTATCGTCATATCCGTCAGAATCAGAATCGACAATGTAAGGGCTCGTCTTATAAACGTATAACTCATCATAATCGACGAGTCCGTCGGCATCTGTATCCTTGGTCTTGGAAGCTTCGCGTTCCTGTTCATCGCGTTGATCCTGCGTTAAATATTGTTCGCCTGTATAAGATTCCTTTATTTGTTTTTGAATAGGTCGTTGCATGCTGGCTCCAAAAGATTGGAATCCAAACACAACTCCTCCTAAACCCAAAAACATCAAAAGACCGAAAGCGACCTTTTGTTCGATACGTACAGGTGAAATTGGTTTAAGACGGATCCGTTGCGTAGCCATAGAGACCTCTTCCGCTTAATTATAACAAAACGTCTAGGTCTTACCTAGACGTTTTTTGCATTATTCATTCAATGTGTGGGTAAGTTGGACCCATTGATCTACCGTGAGGACTTCGGCTCTGGATCTTGGGTCTAAACCCAAAAACGAAAGGGCTTCTTTTACCTGCGAGGAGGTCACGTGTATGGATGCGCCTGCCATATTCCCGTGCAGTTGCTTACGACGCGAAGAAAATCCCAGCTTTGCCAACTCAATAACAGATTCCGGATCTATTCCCCATCGTGATTGAGGATCTTCAAGATCAAACTGTACGATCGCTGAATCTACGTTTGGTATAGGTCGGAATGCCCCTCTAGGGACAACACTCACACGTGCACAAGTGGCATAAAGCTGACAAACGACAGATAATAAGCTCATCTGTGGAGGCTTAGCCGTAATACGGTCCGCCACCTCTTTTTGAACCATCAACACCATTCGGCTGGGTTTAGGATCCTGTGTCAAAAATCGTCTCAGCAAATCTGAAGTAATATTATAAGGAATATTGGCGATCAGTTTGTAGGAAAAGTGATGGCCTGCCCACCGTAGCTCGGAGAGCGGAGGTGGGAGTGGAAAGGTGAGCGCGTCCCCTTGAATCAAGTAGATACGATCACCGAACCTCTCTTTCAAAGGCTCGATCAAGTAGGGATCCGCCTCTATCGCTATCACTTGTGCGCCAGCATCCACCAACGCTTGAGTCAGAACACCGGTTCCTGGACCGATCTCAAGAACAGGTTCGCCGCTCCTAATTTCAGCGGCTTGAATGATCTTTTTTACGACCGTCTCGTCCACCAGCCAATTTTGGCCGTAACTTTTTTTTGCTCGAGGAGACAGCGTCATATTTCAATAGATCCCTGACGAAGGACTTCGGGAATTCCGTAATCGTCCAACCCAACAATCGTAGACGTAGGTTCTGGAAGAAGCACTCCTGCATCTAGATAATAATCTGGTTTTATGGGTTGATGTTCAAATTGCTTTTTCACGCACTCGAGCGAATAACAGGTGGGCTCTCCGCTTCGATTTGCTGAAGTGGAAACGATGGGTCTGCCAAGACCGCGAGCAAGAGCTTGCGCGACAGGGTGGGACGAAACACGGATAGCAATCGTTCCTTGTCTGATGACAGATGCTGCTAACTGGTCACCCATGACAGGAAGAACGAGGGTCAAAGGACCCGGCCAATAGCGATCCGCAAGGCTTCTGAGTCCTCTTGGAATTCCGGCAATGACTTCAACCATGGCGGTATCTGCGGCAATAAGCGGCAAAGATTTGTCTTCTGTACGACCTTTGATAAGGGAAACTCGATCGACAGATTCCGTGTTTGCCGCATCTGCAGCAAGGCCGTATGCGGTCTCCGTGGGAAATACAACCACTCCGCCGTTTTTGAGAACCGCAATAGCCTGCTGTATGGTTTGATCATTTAACGTTTGCGCATCCATGCAACGGTTTTTTCAAGTCCTTGATCCAGTTTAACGCTTGGCCGCCATCCAAGATGAATAAAAGCTTCGCGAGAAGAAAGAGCTGAATGCACGACTTCCCCAATGACCGGAGCGTCATGACGTTCGGGCAATGATGACTGAGTGATCTTTTTTAATTTTCGAAAAATCGTATTAATGCTTGTTTGCTTTCCTGTGCCTATATTAAACACTCCTACTGCTGAACGATCCATCGCGCTCATATTGGCGCGAACCACATCCTCTACAAAAACGAAATCACGAGTTTGCTCGCCTGATCCATGGATAATCATAGGTTTCCCTTTCATAAAATGATCTGCAAAAATGGAAATCACCCCGGCTTCTCCCTTGGCATTTTGTCTTGGTCCGTACACGTTGGCATAACGCAACGCGACATAGGGCATTCCATGCACTTGAAAGGCATAATGGAAATACATCTCCGCCGAGCGTTTAGAAATCCCGTAAGGAGAAATGGGTTGCGGATGGATCTTTTCAGACCAAGGCATTCTTGCCTCTTCCGGGTACATGGGACCGCCGGTGGAAGAATAGATTATTTTTTTTACACCCAGTTTGGCACACTCGTGAATCAATGTCAGAGTTCCCAAAATATTAATCTTTGCATCATTCAAAGGATCTTGAAGAGAATCGCGTAAATTGATTTGTGCGGCTAAATGAAAAACCACATCGGGTTTGATTTTTTTCAACAACGGAATAAAGGAAGGATGTAAGATCGACAAGCGTGTGACATCGGCATTGGGATTTACGTTTGCTTTCTGACCGGTTGAAAAGTCATCCGCCACATAAACCTTGATATGCCGACGAATCAACGCGTCTACAATATGAGACCCGATAAATCCGGCACCGCCGGTCACTAAAGCTGTTTGAAATTTTTTTGCCATACATTAATTCTTATTTGCCTCTTCGAAACGTGATGAACGTTCGAGTTCATAACGAAGATAATGTTCCATAAAAGGTTCCAATGCGCCTTCTAGCACCCCTTCTGCATCGGTGGTTTCGTAATCGGTTCGATGATCCTTTACGAGCTTGTAGGGATGAAGAATATAGGAACGAATCTGACTCCCCCATTGTGCTGATTGATATTCTCCACGCAACTGCGCTTTCTTTTGCTCCTGTTCCTTTAATTGAATTTGATGCAGTTTGGATTTGAGGATCCTCATGGCCGTTTCTTTGTTCTGCAACTGGGAACGTTCATTTTGACACACGACGGCAATATTGGTGGGAAGGTGAACAATTCTGACCGCAGAATAGGTCGTGTTCACGCTTTGTCCTCCCTTTCCACCACTTAAAAACGTATCAACACGAAGATCTTTTGGATCAATCTCTATCTCTGCAACGTCCTCCAGTTCCGGAATCACTTCCACAAGAGCAAAGGTAGTATGACGCATTTTCTCTGCATCAAAAGGAGAAATCCTCACCAGACGATGAACGCCAGCTTCCGATTTCAGATACCCATAGGCCCAACGGCCCTGTACACGCAAAGTAATACTTTTAAGACCAACGTCCTCAGCGCGCGATTCACTCAATACCGTCACTTGCCAGTGTTTGGATTCAGCAAAACGCAGATACATACGCGTCAGCATTTGTGTCCAATCTTGAGCTTCTGTTCCACCAGAACCCGCATGGATGGCGACAATGGCCGTATCCTTATCGTAGGAACCCGCAAAGAGGGTCGCAAATTCCATCTTAACAAAACGCGCTTCAAGATCAGTTAACTTTATGGCGATTTCATCATGCAATGTTTCGTCTCCAAGAGAAGCAAGTTCTTCCAAATCAGAAACCTCTTTTAAAAACCCTTCCCATGTAAGTAGTTCTTCACGCAACTCAGCCGCTTCTTTACTTACTCGCTGAGCCTGCTCTTGATGTTGCCAAAAATCAGGGGATGACATTTGAACCTCAAGCGTTTTGAGTTGGGTTTGAACGGTATCAAGGTCAAAGTAACCTCCAGGTCTTTTCTGTCTTTACCCGGAGGACTTGAATGTGTTTAAGAAGCTCAATCATATGTTTAGAGCTTTAAATTTTTTGCGTACTTGCCCAGGATCGGCATATCCCACATTTTTCCTTGAAACGCATTAATCATTCCTAAAATGATCAAAATCATTAATGCGAGTGACCCAAGGGACCAGACAATCTGCCCTAAAATAGGAACGATCATTCCCACCCATAATCCAAGCCAGGCGACTAAAATGACAAGACCTTGTTTGCCATGATGCTGGGCAAAAGAACTATGCTTCTTTAAAAGAAGCGGAACAAGGCACAAAATACCCAAATAACCGATCGCGGCAAAAAAACGTTCATCGGAAGAAAGGGAAGATTGAGGAGGAATATATTCAGTTTCTGGTGTTTTGTCAGTCATATATTTATTTTGTTTAAAACCATGGTAACAGATTAGAGGGATTCCCTAAAGCAAAACGAGAGGATCTCTCCTCTCGTTTTTTTGAAAAAAAATAATTTACGGTAAGATTTTCCTAAAATCGACGAGACCTGCCTGTCGCAGGTAAACGATAAAAAATATCAAAGGATCAAAGAAACAAAGTTTCAAGAAGCGACTAAGACTTCAAGGGTTACTTGCGAAGACGGAAGACAAACTGATTGTTCGCAGCCCACCGGTCCGTCGGCAGCGCCCAATTGCCGTTGAGCCACGACCCGCCGTCACCGCGTCCCACGCTGAAGACGCGTCTGCTGCCGTCGGAATCGGAGATTTGTTTCATACCAACGTAAACGTATTCGTTCATTGGCTGATTGACGTACTGCAAACGGAACTGCGGACCAACTTCCGGTGGACAGAGTTCAAGGCCTAGTTCTTCCGCTCGCGCATAAATCTGATCCGTTGTCGCTCCGCTTGAAAATCCCAGATCTTCAACTCGTAAACGGACAAGCTTTGCCTCTTCCAATGATTTAAGCTTCCACTTTTTCCAATCTGGTTGCTTCGGATCTGCCTCGCGAAGCGAGCGTTTGAAATCCTCATGTTCCATCATTGATTTGGTATACGAATAGATCTCATACCAATTTCCCTCAAGAAGCTCCTTGAGCTCGCGTTCATCCTTGCCTCCAATTTCAATGCTTTGGCGACGAATGCATCCATCAGGGAATTTGGTATACACATGCTCAACATCTTTCGGTAGGCGATCAAAGATGCCTGGCTCAAGCTTGCCAACGTAGGCCTTGGTCGATTCGTTAATCTGGTCAACCGAATGGGCGATCTGGCTTTCATCGCACTCGAAAACGACGAACATATCTTCTTCGGTATTGCGCTCTTTGCGCAACTCGACGACGCGAGGATCTTTATCGTAACCAAAACCTTCAATGGAAACGTTGATTTCGTAGAGAAAAAAGAGTTCTTGTTTTGTAAGCGGATTCCCAGCGACGGTTTTTTGTTCGATGAGGGTTAAGAGTCTCATATCTGCGGCCTTCTTTTCGTAAGCCGTGCCATCTGGAAATTCTTTCATTTTTTCTCCGACGACGGGTGCGATATGCGGATCAAGATTCTGATCCGGCGCAATGCCTCGAACTTCAGCGATCTTATCGTCTTCCATGCGAATGGCGGCGCGGGGAATGCTGTTTGTACCGGATTCATCTTGCGAATAGTAGACGTAAAAATCACCGCGGGAGAGCTGGGAACGAGCGACTTCTTCGCCTGCGGTACACCAACCAGTCTTGTGGCGTTCGATGGATTGCACGAGCTTGGCGGGTTCGGATCCCTGTTTGTACTTCACCCATTGTCCGACAATGTTATGAAGAAGCGTTTCGCTGGTCGGAATGAGCTTGGCAAATTCAAGGGCATAGAGCCTTGCAAAATCCTTGGTATCCAAGGCTGATTGAACTTCTGGTTCGAGATTGCGGTCGTCGACAGGCGTTTCAATTTCAAACGTCGACGGATCAAATGGGGCTATATTGATGGCTTCGGATATTTTTCCCATGATATCCGCACGTCTGTCCTTATTCTCCTTTCCTTTGGGTAGATCAACATGGTTCTCTTGAAGATATCGGGCGACCGCATCTTGACGTTTCTGGTTATGTCTTCTTTCTGCTCGTTCCAACTCCTCTAAAGAAGCCGCGAGACGCTCCTTGTAAGCACGATCATGCTCAACGTGATCACGAACCTTTCCAAGAACAGCTTGGTCCAATTCCGGAAACGGGTTCATGGTCTCTTCGTCCCTGGACGGAAAGGCCTTGGTATCTTTATCAAAACTTGAGAGTCCGGTAACGCTGCGCATCGCCCAATACCTGAACCAGTCGGGGTAAGCGGTTGCAGCATCATCAGTTGCAAGATAATCGATCCATTTATCAAGAGAACGTTTTTGGTCCTCAATCTTGGCGACGATCTCTTCCGCCATCTGCTTTTTTTCGTTCTCAAGACCCTGAAGCTCTTGGTGGATGTCGGATCCTTTGGCGATAGCCTCTACCGCATGCGTGATCTGATCACGGATATCTGCAGAAATATCAACGTCACCATATCCCATAGCACGTTCTTGTTTTTGTTGGTGCACCAAATATTCATCGGTAGCGACGTCTGGCTTCACAATAAGAGTTTCGTGCATGAAGCGTTTCATCATCGAAATATTGCGGGCTTTGCGATCAAAACTCTCGTGACCTTCGAGCTTGGGCGGATTCATAACGATATCCAAGCGCTCAAGATACGCCTGGATACGCTCGGACGGTATGTTACGGACACGTTCGCCGCGCCGCTCCTTTTTCTTCACGGCGCGATCTGCTTCGTCAGTTTTTTCAAATTGATATTTTTGCCTGAGAAACTCCGGGTTCGATCCTTCTTTCATATGCGGGAATGGTATCAAAAACTCTCAAAATTCACTAGATATACAAAAACGAGAGGATGAACCCTCTCGTTTTGCTTAAAAACAATTTTGTTAAACCTTTGCTAAACTTGATGAGATTGCGGTGCACGGGCTGCTGAGCTGCACGAACCCTATTCACAATAGGGAGAGTGGAGTCAGCGGGCGCCCGTAAACCGCAAGATCGCAAGTTTTGCAATGGTTTTAGTACATCCCCATTCCTCCTGGCATCCCTCCCCCCATAGCTGGAGCTGGATCCTCTTTCTTTGGCAGATCTGTAATAGCACATTCTGTCGTGAGGATCATGATCGCAATGGAAGCGGCATTCTGAAGAGCAAAACGTGTCACTTTGGCAGGATCGATGACACCCGCTTTCACCAAATCTTCATATTCATTGGTGGCAGCATTATAACCCATGGCACCTGTTAAGGATTTCACTTTCTCAGCCACCACAGATCCGTCCATTCCGGCGTTACTTGCAATCATCCGCAATGGCTCCTCAAGGGCTCGACGCAAGATGTTGATTCCCATGCGCTCATCCCCTTCTAAAGAAGCTTGGTCCAAGGCGGAGATGGCGCGAATAAGAGCAACGCCTCCTCCGGGAACAATTCCCTCCTCCACAGCAGCCTTTGTTGCGGCCACCGCGTCTTCGATACGATGTTTCTTTTCTTTCATTTCCGTTTCCGTTGCTGCACCCACGCGGATGACGGCCACGCCACCTGAAAGCTTTGCAATACGCTCCTGCATCTTTTCCTTTTCAAAATCGGAATCGGTTTGGTCAAGCTGCGTTTTGATCTGCTTTATCCGCTCATCGATCGCCGCTTTGTCTCCCCGACCTTCTACGATGGTTGTGTTCTCTTTTGTTGAAACAACTTTTCGAGCCTGTCCCAAATCGCTTAGCTGTACATCTTCAAGCTTCATGCCAACCTCGTCAGAAATCACCTTTCCTCCGGTGAGGATCGCGATATCTTGCAACATCGCCTTGCGACGATCACCAAACCCTGGAGCTTTAATGGCAAGCGTTGAAAATGCTCCACGCAATTTATTGACGACCAATGTGGTCAGGGCTTCTCCATCAACATCCTCACAAATAAGAACGAGTTCTTTCTTTCCTGTGGTGGCGACTTTTTCTAAAATAGGAAGAATATCTTGAATGGAACTCACTTTTCGATCGGTAATGAGAATGTGAGCATCGTGGTACTCCGCCTCCATACGATCAGCATTGGTCATCATGTACGCAGAGACGTATCCCTTATCAAACTGCATTCCTTCTACGACCTCAACATCTACTCCAAAAGACTGAGATTCTTCAACGGTAATCACGCCGTTTTCACCCACTTTGTTCATCGCTTGGGCGATCATGCTGCCGATTTCAGGATCGTTAGCAGAAATGCTGGCAACCTTCTCGATTTCTTCGCCTTTGATAGGTGTAGCGATTTTTTCTTTGATCTCTTTCACGAGCAATTCAACTCCCTTTTCGATTCCTCGGCGAAGCACTTGAGGATTGGTTCCTGCAGTAACATTACGAAGCCCCTCGGCAATGAGTGCTTGAGCCAAAACCGTGGCGGTGGTGGTTCCGTCTCCTGCCACATCGTTGGTCTTGCTAGCAACTTCTTTGACGAGTTCAGCTCCTAAATTTTCAAACTTATCTTCGAGCTCGATTTCTTTGGCAACGGTCACTCCGTCTTTGGTGACAATAGGAGAACCAAAACCGCGATCGAGAATCACATTGCGCCCCTTAGGACCAAGAGTGACTTTTACCGCGTTTGCGAGCTTATCAACTCCGCGCTTCAATGCCGCGCGAACATCTTCATTAAAAGAAATTTGTTTTGCCATATAATTTTTTATTATTCAACAATAGCCATTACGTCATCCATGCGGATGATGAGGTACTCTTGTCCATCAATTTTCACTTCGTCCGGAGCATATTTTTTAAATAACACTTTATTTCCAACACTGACTTCCATGGTTGAACGTTTGCCGCCATCCAATTCGCGACCAGGACCAACCGCAATCACCTCGCCACGTTCGGCACGTTCTTTGTCTATAGTATCTGGAATAATGATTCCGGAAACAGATGTTTCCTCACGAGAAACAGCTTTGACGATGATGTGATCACCAACAGGTATTAGTTTCATAAGTAAAAAGTTAAAAATTTAGATAATGTTATGAGAAAAAAGACGCTAGCAGTCTCATACCAAGAGTGCTAACGGTTTCATTGTGTTCAAAGCGAGGGTTGTTGTCAAGGGATCAAAATTCAAAACAAAAAAACGCCGTACTCCTGTTGAAAGTCAGCAGGAGTACGGCGCAGAAAAATCAAACATCCCTTTGGGATGGAGCGAGGAACGCGAACCCGCCTCCACAGGGCCATACGTCATTGTGACAAGGATAAACCTCGCACGTAAACAAACTACCACCTCGACCAACCGCAAGGAACTTCGATTTACCATCAAAATCCCCGAACTGACGCATCACCACAATATAACCCAATCCCATGTGCGCGATTTCTTTGTCCGTAAAATTCTTACGGATGAGACAGACGACTTCCGCGTTCGGAATCGTAAATTCCATCTCACCCGCCTTCCGGTAAAAATCCCGAGTCATACCTAAAAAACGATCCCCCTTCAGAATGGCAATCTCGTAGAGTATACCATTCGTATGCTTAAAATCCCCAGAAGAATGCAAAACACTTTTTGTATCTGCACTTAAGCGAACATTGTTTTGCTCCAAACATGTGCACGCTTCTCCGCTCGTTCCGTCGGAAACGACGGTGAGATAGATCACTCCATCGACTTCCCGCCAGCGCTTGGCGGGTTTGGAAACGACAGATTTGCCTCGGAATCGGTTAACGATCGTCTCAAGCCATTTACCATACTTGAACATACGAACTCCTTCCGGTTGATAGCCGTTTTCTTTCCGAACTTGGTAGACCCGGAGTTATGAAATGTTCCTCTCTCACGAGAAGAGATTGTCCTATAAATCAACTATGGCAAGAAACCGCCCTTTTTAGAGCATCTTTTTGCTAGAGTAGATAGAAAAAAGACCTGCTATTAAACCACAAAATCAACATTTTGTCAATGATTTTAAACAAATCCCATATTCACTTATCTCTTTCCCATCGCACCATCACTGCGCAGGCCAAGGCACTCAATGCCAGTCCTGACCACAACGACCAGAGATAATGATCAAATAGGGCGATCACAAAAAAAGTGACACCAATCATAACAGCAAACATTCCATCTGGTTTCCGTACAGATGCATGTGCGATGGGATTTACCGAAAAAATAAAATAACCAAAAAAAAGTATTCCGACTAATCCAAGCTCGGCGAGAATCAACAAAAACGTGTTATGAACCGGTTGGTACGACCATGCGGGATGGCCCGGATCACGTTGCGAAAGAACAAACGTGTAAGCATTGGGACCCACGCCAAAAAAAGGGGCGGACAAAAAAACGTCATCAACCGTTTGATATTGGGAAGCGCGTTCTTCTATGGAAATCACTTCGATACGGCCAGTTGGATACACTCTTGAAAAGACTTGGTTATGAAACAATATCAGTGTTGAAAGCACAGACGCCAATCCAATCATCAAAATAGGAAGAGCTCGTCGCGGAGGTATTTTTTTTTGCCAAAACATCAAAGCAATGAGAACAAGACATCCGATGAAAAGTCCCAACCATGCCGAACGCGAAAAAGTGGTGACCAAGGTTGCTCCAAAAACAGCAGCTCCCACCAGTCCCATCACCCACTCATGTTTTTTTAATCGCAAACTCAAATACCCCAGAGCAATCACCGCGAAAGCAAGATAACCGCCAAAAATATTTGGGTGCGGAAACGTTCCGTATGCCCGCATCAGACGGCCTGCAAGTGTTTCAACAACCGCCACACCAGGGGTAAACACGTCTTTTGCCGCAATGCCAAGCGTTGTGGAATCTGGACTTGAGCCACGAATCACTTGGAACCATCCCAGCGCTACAGGAACCATGAGACCCAATAAAAAAAGCGAAAGAACCTGCTTAATATTTGTGCGCTGGTCTGTGATTAAAAAATACAACATTGAAGCGGAAACGACATGGATCGCCTGGAACCATCCTATCTGCGTAAAGTGACTGAAACTCAATGAGAAAAAAACCATGGCGAGAAAAAAAGACAACGTCTTCCAAGAGTGAAGAACCATCGGGGACGTTTGCTGTCGGAGACGGAGCAAAAAGGCAAAAAGAATAAATACTTCGACAACATAGACAGAAAAAACGCCATAGGAAGACGCTTGCCCTGAAATCGAAACGCTTCCGATGATCCATTGCGTTTGCCAAGACAAAAAAAAGATGGAACAAAGAAACAGAAGATTGGCAAAAGAGGCAATCATAAATAACGTTCAAGAAGAGATTCAAACGCATCACGAAATTGGAGGCGTCGATCATTTTCATGAAACTTCAACACTTCATCTGTGACAATGACCCTTGAATCAATATTGGCTAGTGTTCGAAGCTGAAGTGGAAGTCGTTTTTGTTGGAGAGTCCGAAAAAAAGACTCAAAAAATGTACCTGGAAAAAACAGACTCGGCATCGTCCATGGTACGTGAGACCGGTGATGCGTGCGAGGATGGGCATTGGGCAACAAGCGCGTGGCCCAACGATTCTCCTGATGAAAAACGGAAAAATTCCCATCGCGATCCAAAATAGGAACTAAAGATTTTACCCAAAAAGCCATGTAATAATCCCTGGGAAAACACAGATGTTCCATCTGAAGATGTTCTGTCGTGGAAAAAAAGCTAAAACAAAACGGATCCTTTCCTTGTCTGAGTTGCTGGTGGTGCATGGGTCTTTGTCCTGTGAGAAAAAACGGCAGCACTAACCAAAAACGAGAAGACCAGATAGATCCTGGTTTTGTCACCACATACAGATCAATATCACTCTGAGAGGTTGTCGACCACCACGCCATGGTATTGACTACACCAACCGCACGAACAGAAGGAAGAAGATAAAAAAACTTCGCAATGCGACGCAACATTTTATACTTACGTTCCGCATCCAAAAATCGCATCTGACGATCTCGAACCATTTCATTAATCTGTTTCCCTTTAAGGGCATAAAAACCCTCAGACGTCTCAAGCATTTGTTTAAGCCAGTCGCTTTTTTCAAGGATAGAGTAGACTTCGATTAAATCGTAAGGACGCTGAGGCTTCAATAACCATTTCCACAATTCAAAAGCCGTCAGTGGATAAGAAAACAACGAAAACCAAAGAATGGTTCTCATGACTGATTGTTCTAAATCGGTCTGGTGACCCATATCTTTGCATCTTAGCACAGAGACCTCTACAAAACTCGCGATCTTGCCTTTCACGGGGCCCCATCGACTCGTCACCGTACGGTGAGTACGGCTCTGTCGTCGACCCGCCCGGCCTTATGTTCGTTCGGACGGGTTACCCCGTTCAAGGCAATCTCATCGAGTTTTGTAGAGGTCTCATAAACAAAAATCGACTCTTTATTTAGAGTCGATTTTTGTTTCTTTCTCAGATGGATTGTTTTTTGAAAAAATAATGTGTTGCTGGATAATAGAAACGATATTAACCGTTACCCAATAAAGAGTGAGACCGGCGGGCAAGCTTGCACCAATCACAACGGTCATGACAGGCATAAAATACAGCATAGACTTGTTCATGCTCGCAAGCATCGTTTCATCAATGGCCCCCTTAGAACCACGAACTTCTTTGGGTGGACGGCGCATCATCATCATGCGGGTCTGAACAAATTGGAAGATTCCAGCTAAAACGGCCATGTAAACACTGGCCACGGAAAGGTCAACGATTCCTAGAAAAACATGATTAATTTCACCCGGATGAGAAACAAAACTGTAAAGCTGCGTGAGTGTTTCTGCTCCAAATCCCCCGAGAAGGACTTGATAGAGAGCAATTAAAACAGGCAACTGAATAAGCAAGGGTAAACAAGAAGCAAGCGGATTTACTTTTTCTGTTTGGTAAAGCTCCATCATGGCCTTGGATAGCCCTTCTCGATCGTCTCCAAAACGTGTTTTTAATTCATCAATCTTTGGCTGAAGCGTTTGAAGCGCTTTTTGTGAACGCAAAGACTGGTTCATGAGCGGCCACAAAAGAAGCTTAATGACGATCGTTAAGGCAATGATGGCAAACCCAACATCTGCTCCTGGAAGAATTTCGTAGAGAAAAACGAGAAGGTTAAAAATAGGTACGTAAAGAACGTTGTGAAAAAGTGTCCCCATATGTCTCTAGGCGTGAGATTCTGATTCTTGTTTAGCGGAATCCTCTGGGAGAGAAGCGGCCTCTTCTGGTGCAGGAGTTTCTTCAGGTGCGACCCCCTCGTCTCCAGAAATGTTAATTTTCCAACCTGTGAGATGAGCTGCTAGACGAACATTTTGTCCGCCTTTTCCAATAGCAAGTGACAGTTGATCTTCTTGGACTTTTACAAAAACAGCTTTCTCACTGTTATGAAGTTCTAACTTTGTAATTTTAGCAGGAGACAATGCATTGCTAATAAATGCTGCAGGATTTTCGCTCCATTCGACAATATCGATTTTTTCACCACCTAGTTCAGCAATAATGGTTTGGATACGCGTTCCCCGCTGACCGATACATGCCCCGATCGGATCGATGTTTTGATCGGATGTGGTAACAGCCACTTTCGAACGGGAACCTGCTTCTCGAGCAATGGCTTTAATTTGAACCGAACCTTCAGCGACTTCTGGAATTTCAAATTCAAAAAGGGTTCGAACCATCTCCTCTGAAGTACGTGAAACGAGAATTTCCGGACCCTTCGTCGTCAAGCTCACTTGACGAACAAATACCTTGATACGATCCCCTGTGTTATAGCGTTCCGAAGGAATCTGATCTTCCTGGCGCATGACACCTGTAATGCGGCCCAAATCTACTAGGACTACACGGCCTTCACGACGTTGAACAGTTCCATTCATGATCTGACCTTCATGTTCCTTAAATTCGCTAAAGATCACTTCTCGTTCAGCCTCGCGAAGCTTTTGTGTGATGACTTGTTTGGCGGTCATTGCGGCCATACGACCAAACTCGCCTGGAGTAGGCATTTCTGTACGAATCACATCCCCGATTTTTGCACCCATCTTTAATACTTGGGCCTCGGAAACCATGATGTCTGTTTTGGGATTAAAACGAGGACCTAATTCATCTTCAATAGAAATTGAAGGGATATCTCTTCCGCGTCTGCGTGCATCTTCGATTTGAAACGCTAACTTTTCTGCATATTGTCTACGCTCTTCCTCAAGTCGTTCGAGCTCTTCCACGTCCACGTCTTCTACAACGGTCTTTATATCAAAAACGCGCGACTGAGCTGTTGCAGGATCAAATTCAACTTCGATGTTACTGTTTTTATCACCGAAATCTTTACGATAGGCCGCCGCTAACGCTGATTGGATAGCGTCGATCACGGATTCAAACGCAAGACCTTTCTCTTCACAAATCTGACGAATCGCTTGTTCAATAGGTGAGGACATAGAAATAGTTCAAATACGACAATTAACAAAGAAACCCGTCGATCCGACAGGTTTCTGATAAAAAAAATATATCAATAATTCTCAGGAACGTCAATAGCTTTGATATGCGTCACCTGCGGAGGCTGGCAATAAAACTCGATAGCGACAACATCGATCCTCCAAGGTGTTTCAAAAAAACGCGAAGAGACGAGATACTCCTCAATGACACGAAGCAGGTGCCTGATCTTTTTAGGAGTCACGGAATCTTCGGGGTACCCATACTGATTTGTTCGTCGCGACTTCACCTCAACAAAAACGACCTCTTCGCCATCCAGACAAATAAGGTCGATTTCTCCGTAAGGTCGCGTATATTGACGTTCCAAAATCCGAAAACCTTTTGATTCCAGATATTCAGCCGCTAGCGCTTCTCCCTGATTACCAAAGCGTCTGCGTTCGTCCATACTCAAACTTAGCGATGATGCTTCTTGGCTTTTTTACGAGGAAGATATTTAGCGATAGCTTGCCGTGTTTGTGTTTGTTGTTGTGACCGAGGAATCTCTATTCTGACAAACCGTATAATCAGCAATGTCCAAACCATCACCGCAATGATCCAAACCGGATACCAAAACCTTGCTCCAAATAGCTGAATTTCCTCAAAACTGAAAAAATATAAGGCGACTCCCAACATTCCCATTGTGACCAAAAGAGTCGAAACACGTTTCCCTATTTGGCGAACGTATCGGTCCTTTTTGTGACGATCTGTCACAATATGTCCAATAACCCCTAAAACCACACACAGAACAAAAAGGACAAAAACGGCATTTCCTAAAAGACCTCCTACTTGAGGAGGATCCATGGTGAACCAGTACGTTGGCCGAAAAAATGAAAGCATATGAGGTTGATAGTAATCAGAGATTAACAAAACCCCTCCAACTGATCAAGCTTAGGAAGAACTCGTATGGGTCAAAAGTCCGGCGAGATCTTCTAAGACACCCGAGATAACGTTCGTTGCCGTAGAAATTCCTATGAATACCACCGCAATTCCTAATAGTTTATAAAAAAAACGAGATCCGCCCGGACCAAATTTATCCTCGGCAAATGGAATCCGTCCAAACCAAGAAAGAAAAACGTCCGTTTTTTGTACCATCAAAAAACCAACAGCAATAATAAATAATCCTAGCGGAATACGAATCCATGGTGACATAGATCTTCAGTATAACAAAAGACACCACAAAAAACATCGACCTTTAGTCGATGTTTTTTGTGGTGGGCGTTGAGGGATTCGAACCCCCGACCTATTCGGTGTAAACGAAGCGCTCTAACCAGCTGAGCTAAACGCCCTAAAATATTAACGATTAAAAGAATACTTGATCCAAAAAGATAAATCAATACCAGAGAGATCTCTACAAAACTCGATGAGATTGCCTTGAACGGGCTGTTGAGCCATACGAACCCTATTTAGAATAGGGAGAGTGTGGTCAACAGGCGCCCGTGAAAGGTAAGATCGCGAGTTTTGTAGAGATCTTCAGCACAATACAAAACACACTTCTTATTAGAAGTGTGTTTTGTGGTGCGCGGAAGAGGACTCGAACCTCCAAGCCATTGCTGGCACCAGCCCCTCAAGCTGGCGTGTATACCAATTCCACCATCCGCGCTCATGGAGATTGTTTCAGAATTTGCGATCTTGCCTTTCACGGGCGCCCAGGCACCCCGGAAGACGTACGTTTGGGTACGTCTTCCGGGGCTGCCAGCCCGTTCAAGGCAATCTCATCAAATTCTGAAACAATCTCATTCAATTGACGATGGGATGATACAAAACTCGATAAAAAAAAGCAACTAAATTTTAAACAAAAATAAAAACCCCTGATTGAGCTGAAACTCGATCAGGGGTAAGAAATACTTTAAGGGATGTTGAAAACCTTACGGATCTCTTTATTAACCGTCAGCCAGTCATCTTCAGTCTTGACCGGCTTCATACGATTCATGCACTGTATACGTCCAACCGCACTCGACGGATAATCGTAGGCGGACACAAGCATCGGTGCACACCGTTTACCCGATTTCGCCAAACGAACCGCTTCCTCGTCCAGTCCTTTGGCGGCAGAGGACGCGCTGAGCATGAGGATGATACCGTCAGATTGGTCAATAAGAATCCGACGCTCCTCCTCAAAATCTCCGCCTGGCGGGACACTATCATCACTGAGAATGTTGGCACGACGCGCCAACTGAATCCTCAGTTCTTCAAGTTCATCCTTATCTTTGGGTGCACAGAGAACGAACAGAGTGGGTTTACCATTATCAACGGGAGCTTTAGATTCCGGTTTCCTTTCCACCGGAACAGTTTGGGTAGCTTCCTCACTTCGGCGCGAACCGAGGTCAGATCATAGGCTCCGAACATACTCGGCCTACCCAATGATACGAGCACCTCGTCCTTGCCTCGGAAACGGGAAGCGACGGAAGGATCATGGGCCAGATACATGAGGAAGTGAGCGACGTCGATCTCCCCTTCCTCTGTCGTGAGATCTTCCTGTTCCAGAGCCTGACGAACCAGGCTGCTGATCTCGTAGAGTCCCTGTCCGGCTTCCTTCAGGATGATGTCGTTGCGCTCAGGCAGAGGAAGATGCCCGTCCCGATAATGAGTCACCGCCGGAGCACGCTCCTGCAGAGTGACCCAGGACTGGAAGGACTTCTCCTGCTTGGGCTGCAGGATCAGACCGTCACAACCTGAGAAGGGGCAACGAACTCCCTTG
>JACPHU010000004.1 GCA_016188495.1 Candidatus Uhrbacteria bacterium | reverse complement strand
GGCCACAGCGGACCGCCTCAACAATCTCGAGTTTTTTCACTTCTTTCGTCGACATGGGAATGTATTTCATACCCCGGCATCTTAGCCGAGGCGGAAAAATTCATTTCTCCCAATCCGGAAAATATCACGTCTCTTTTACATATTACGATTGTTTTTTGATGTTTTTTCATGAAAATAAAAAGCAACGTCTCCGTTTTTCCTGTATGATGTAGTGTACTTATGCAAAAAATTATTTCTCTAAATAACGGGTTACAGATGCCTCGACTCGGATTGGGAGTTTATAAAACGCCTCTTCAAGAGACACAGCGAGCGGTGAGTTTAGCATTGGAAGTAGGGTATCGCTTAATTGATACCGCGGCTTTTTATAAAAACGAGGCCGGGGTTGGTAATGCGATACGTAACAGTGGAGTGCCACGAGAGGATATTTTTGTTACGACTAAACTTTTTCCCACAAGGTTTTTTCGCGTAGAAGAAGCGTTTGAAAGAAGTCTTGAGCGATTGGGATTAAACTATATTGATTTGTATTTAATCCACGTTCCGTTTTTGTGCAAAAGGTCCGTCTGGAAAGCATTGGAAAAAATAGTTGCCTCTGGTCGAGTGAAATCAATTGGGGTGAGCAATTTTACTATCAAAGATTTAGAAATAATTTCCAAAGATTCTTTAATCACCCCCGCGGTGAATCAAGTGGAGTTTCATCCGTTTCTCTATCGTAAAGAGTTGTTAGATTATTGCACTGAGCACGGAATCGTTCTTGAAGCTCATAGTCCGCTCACCCACGGGTATCGATTACAAGACACACGAATCTCAGCCGTTGCCCAACGCTATCAAAAAACCAACGGACAGATTTTGATTCGTTGGTCACTGCAACATGGACTCGTTGTGATTCCCAAAACAACACGTCTTGAACGACTTAAAGAAAATATTGATGTGTTCGATTTTGAGATTACGCAGGAAGACATGGCTATTCTGGATGCTTTAAACGAAAACGATCAAATTCTCAGACGTTCTTTTTTTGGAAGAACCTAATATCCAGTGAATAATCGTTTTGTTGTACGAGAAACAGTGATACACTCTAAGAAGTTGTTTTTTATTCGTAATCAATTTTTTATGATGTACGGATTAGGAATGTGGGGATCAGACGGTTTCCCGTTTGGCGAACCCATGATGTTTCCTCTCGTCCTGTTTTTGTTCTGGTCTCTTTTTTGGAAAGGTCTTGCGCTCTGGCATGCCGCTGTACGCAAACAATCCTGGTGGTTCATTGCGTTGCTCGTTATAAACACCGGAGGTCTTTTGGAAATCATTTATCTTTTTGCTATTGCTAAAGTGAAAGGGAAAGATCTTTTCCGTTAGAGGTTTTCTGAAATGAAAAATAAACACGGTCTGAATTCAGACCGTGTTTATTTTTTATCCAAGTTCTTTCAACGCCTCTTGCGCGTAATGTTTAATACTGGGTTTGAGAGCATAGGCAGGATCTTCGAGTTCTTGGAACGTAAACCACTTCCAATCATCGCTTCGGTCATCTCCACTTGCGATAACTTCATCTGTATCGCTTTTGGCAAAATACACAAACGTGACGTGTTCATGGGATTCATTGATTCGGTGACGATTGAGAAATCGTGGAGGAAGCAGCTCTTTATATCCGGCTTTTTCTGGTTCAGTTTGAGGTATTTCGCCCACGAGCGTTACGTCTAATCCCACTTCTTCTTTCACCTCCCTGATTGCGGTTTCCGTAGGATCTTCATTCAGTTCAATGTGGCCGCCAACGCTCAGCCACAGCTTGTACTTATCGTGGAGTCGAAGCAGGACTTGATGGCCATACACAATAAATACTTCCGCCGTAAAATCTATCTTTTCATGAATATGAGGCATATGTTTTGGATTTTTATCATCTGCGTCTTTTAAAGAGTTAAGTATATTATGCAGTCTTCGACGCGCTCAGGCAATATGAAAAGTAAAACAAAGTTTAGAGAGTGCTTCTCTTAAAGCAATAAAAAAATACGCGTTCACATAAGGTGTAAGACCTTTGCTCAACGCGTATTCAGATTAAGTGAATCTTTTCCCCCCCTCTAATCAGTTAAGAGGACTTTTGAAAGTGTCTTGATCGTTTCGGTTAGTGAAAACCGTCGACTTCTAGTCGACGGTGGTTCATTTTACCAATTCACAGATCCATCCAATAGAGTATCAGACAGTTCTGGAGAGCTCCAGGAAGCGATGCGTTGCAACGTTGTTTGGGTTTCTTTTTCTGTTGCTAAACGCGGAAAACCTTTTTCAATACGCATGGGAATCAGATTCAGAGAACGGGTATTACCCACGATAGATAATCGTGCCACAAGCGTTTCGTTCTCATCTTCTCCAAATTGATCGAAGATGAAATTCCCTAGCGAGTAGAGGATCAATCCATCTTTGTAGCGTTCGATTCCCTGGAGAACGTGGGGATGATGACCCAGGATCAGATCCGCTCCCGCATCAATCGCTTCGTGGGCCAGGAGTGTCTGAGAAGAATTTTGATGGTGGTCATACTCGATACCCCAATGAAAGGAGACAACCACAAAGGTTCCTTGAGCTGCAGCCTCTTTGACGCGCGTGACCACCTGTGAAGGATCTAAAGAATAATTCCATGTTTCAAAAGCTAAGAAAATGATCGTCTCTTTTCCTATCTGCGTAACCACGGGTTGGCCATCATTGCGATATCCTCCGATAGGTTCAATGCCCGCTGTCACTAAATAGTCCTTGGATTCATTCCATGCTGCTTCTCCGTAATCGTTGATATGATTATTTGAAACGGATACATGTGTGATTCCAAGCGTGTGGAGAACGTCAACTCTTTTTGGATCCGCTTTGAATCGAATCAATTTTTCTATTTCAACGGATGAGGTTGAAAGGACACTTTCCAGATTCGCAAACACGATGTCGCTTCCATCTAAATTTTTTTTGGCCTCTGAACAGGCATCTTGTGCTGTTGTCTGAGAAAGCCAGGTTGCTACCGTGCGCGAGAGCATGACATCTCCTACAGCCGTAAGAGTCAGAGTTTCTTCTTTGGGATGGGAGAAGAAGGTGAGATAACTTGTCCCGTCAAGTTCGGGTTTGCTTTCAAGTGATCCGCTGTGTTCGTGCCAGATGAGTGTTTCTTGTTCTTCGTGTTCATCCACCCAAAGAAGAAAGGTAGAGAGCGCAAAAGGACTGTCTAAAAATGATGAATCCAAGGCATTTATTTTTTCGTAAGATCGCGTTTCTATCAGTGAAAGGGTTTGTCGATCTTTTTCTTTGCTTTCGGAGACAGATCGTCCATGGGAAAAATCAATACTACTAACGAGAAGCGTTCCTTTGGGAAGAATCGACGTGAGTGTACGGACTAGCTCCAGTGCTTGAACATCGTTGGCTGGAGATTTTGCAATGATCGGAATGATCTGTGTCTTTGGGAAGAGTTTGGCGATATAGGGAACATGCACGCCGATGCTGTGTTCGTTTTCAAATGAGCGCGGTTCTTCTGAAGCGATCCCGGATTGGATAAGTGTTTCCACCAACATGTCTTGCGTTGTCACGGTTCCAAACGGGGTTGGCCACGATCCTTTGGTTGTTTGTATAAGAGACCTTCCTTGATTTTGATGCGCAGGTCCCACAATTATGATCACAGGTGGTTGCTCTTGTGAGACGAGCGTTTTCCAGAAGGAACCGATGTCATCTGCGATGAGTGTGTGATGGGGGATGACGGCGCTACGGATTATTTCACCACGATCGGTTTCTGGAATGTTGAGTGCAGAGACGGCTTTGAACACCCGATCGATTCCTTCGATATGTTCAAGTGTGAATACAGGATCGGAAAAGAATTGGACTGGATCTGTAGAAGACTCCGTGGAGCGGTTCATTTTTGGATGCAGCAGCAACACAAGAACAACCGCAAAGAGAATAAAAACAATTCTGCGCATACATAGTTTCTAAAAACGCGTTGAGAGTGCTCTCCATCGGATTTTTCCTTTGAAGAGCACGTTCGCTCGTTTTGAGACGTTATTGACTAATGGTAAGGGAAGTTGAATCAGAGAGGGTGTAGATTTCAGGATTCGTGACAGCGCTCATCATGGCCGCCTGAGCCACGTAGGTACCTGGAGTAACGACGCGGGCATAATAGACAACCGTATGCAGTTCACACCCTGATGAATTCCAACTGGTGTCGTTAGAGACGAAGAAGGAAATGCGCTGGTCTTTCACCTGCGTAGGATAGCTTTGACACACCTGATCTCTCATGTCGCTTTGATAGACCGCCAATGTCGGAGTGATGAGCTCCAAGCCTGATGGAAGCAGATCAACCAGTTCAAATGTTTCAGGGGTTTGTGTTTCAGAAACAGGGATATCAAATTGGAGTTTGATTTTAATCAGATCGCCTTCTTTGAACGTTGTGGTGGTATCTGTTCCTGAAACATAGGAACGCGTTAAGCGAAGATCTTTCTGAACATCAGATGGTTCTTGGGTGAAGGGCTGTGTTGAACGCGTCACGAGCATGACCTCTCCTGAGGTTGCTTCTGGTTGAAGTGCCTGGAGTTCTTCTGCTGTGAGGGCAAGTGAGAATGTTTCGCCTTTTTTAAGAGAGACATCGCGTTGTTCTCCTTCAAGCTGATAGGTGGCAGTCACATGACCTGCGGGAAGAGTTTCGAGGCGATTTTTAATAAAGAGAAATTGTTCTACGGCCAGAAGGGTTTCTCCATGGTCTTTCGTAATCACGGCCGCATACAACTCATCCGCTTCGGGTTCATTTAATCCTGAGGAAAGAACGGCCAAGAGGGGGGTGTATTTTCCTTCCTCTTGTGTAGTTTGTTGGATGAGCGATTCGTAGATCGTTCGCGCTCCTTCTTTGTGTCCTGAATACAACAGGGCAAGAGCTCCGTAGAGTTGTTCTTCGACCCCAAGATCTGGCAGCGTAAGAAATTGTTGTGTTTGAGCAAGAACAGGTTCGCCAAGAGCTGCAAGCGCGGCATAGACTTGAGCGGTTTCGCGCGTGGTTAATGACGGGGTTTGCGAACTCAAAGAAGGAAAGAGCTGATTGCGCAGGGCGATTTTCATCGCTTCTTCATCAAAAGGGGTATCTTGGAGCAAAGCGATTTGTGCAGTGAGTTCAATGGATTCGCTGCTGTAAGGGAAAAGGCGAATGCCTTGTCCTTGATAAACGGACGGAGAAAAAGAAGACACTGTTTCTGTCTCATTGAATGTCTGATTGAGAAGTTCTCTTGCAAGCATTCGTGTAGTGGCTTGGTCTGCGCGTTCGCCTGATTGATAGCTCAAAGAGGAGAGTTCTCCATAATAACGGCCTTGGTTTCCATCAATAAACGTCACCCATGTCAGATCATCGGTTGATCCTGAAAGTGTGGGACGGTCGTTGAGGCGATAGGTTGAGATCGTAGACTTTGCAAGACGAGAAGATAAGACGTTCACCGTGCGCGTGATGGTATCTGTGAGGACTTCCATTGTCTCGTTTCCTGTTTGTTGTGTTTGTGCATGGATGGTGATTTCTGTTGCTCCCAGCGGTAGTTCTGGAAGAGAAACGTAGGCTGTTTCTCCAACGGTTGAAGTAATGGTTTGCCCTGTTTCCTGGTCCGCCACTTTTACAGAGTAGGTCACGGATTGGGACGGATCTACTTCCGTTCCGTTGGCGCGCAGAAGAAGAACAGGACGATCTTCTTTCAGATAAGATTTTTGAAGCGTGGGTTGGATGAAGAACGGAAGAGTCGCTGCCACTTGCGTGATCTTTTTTCCTGCACGTTTTTGATCTGTTTCAAGAGCTTGGGCGGTAATGCGCCATGAGGTGATGTTATCTGGAAGCGTGAAAGTAAGGCTGCCTTTGCCGTTTGCATCTGTCTGAATCGTTTTAAACAAAGCAGTATCTTTAAAGACGAAACGTCCTCGGTCACCGCCTCCGCCACCTTCTGCCATGGTAGTAAATTGTTTGAGCTCTTCACTTGTTTGAGTCACAAGAATTCCACTTTCTACAAAATGAAAGAGTTCTTGAAGCGGATTTACTTCTTCTGATGCCAGAGCATAGAAGGCTTCATCAACGATATTGATATTAAGCTGTGCGACGACCGGTTGCTTATCGACGGTTTGTACATCAACAGATAATGTCACGTCTTCTCCGGGTCTGTACTGTGTTTTGTCTTGTGAAACACTTACTTCTAATTCATGAGAAGACGTATTAAAGGAGACAGAGGAATTTCCAGAGATTTCCGCATACGCTTCTCCATTGAAGTACACACCGTAGACATCGATGTTGGGAATGTCTTTTGTCTCGTAAGTAAATTCATAGGCTGGGGAAGAGCTGGTTTGTGTTTCTTGAATGCCGTTTTGCGCTTTGAAGTAGAGAAACCGTCCGGTTGATTCAGGGATAAAAGGTTTCCAATTTTGCTCTACGTTCAAATGAACGGTTTGTCCCAGGTTGTATCCTTCAAACGTCGTGTTTGTTTCCATTTCTTTATTTTTGAATTGAAGAGCCGTATTTTGTCCGTATTCTAAGGACTGATCCATCCATACGTAGCTGGTCGCTTTATCTGTGAGGCCAGAAGGATCTGTACTTGAAAGACGTACTTCGTAGTTCGCACTTTTGTTGGGTGTATCGAAACGATAGGTTCCTTTTCCTTGTGTGTCTGTGGTCACGTTGAAATCAAGAATTTTTTTCTCCTGTCGGTCGTACACATATTGCTTGATGATTTTTTTGCTAATGAAGTCGTAGGAAGAACCGACCTCGCGTGACACGTACGTGATTTCAATCACTTCCCCCTTAACCAATTGATTGGCAAGAACCGTTGATCCAAAAATAGCTGGATCCCATGAATAAACAGGTTGAACGTTCCTTGTCGTGAAGGTGATTTCGCCTTGACCATCGTTGCTTGTGGCTTGATTCCATGGAATATCGATATAGACACGAGGTCCAAAAATCATGATATCGGTACTGGTTTCAATTTGTCCTTCTTCCGGTCGGTGAGCTCTGGCGGAAATCCATTTAGAGAGAGGGAAGCGTTCTCCCCACTGTTGTAATTGTTCATAAGAGAAGGAGAAAGAACCTCGAGATGTTCCATGTTCGTCAAGTGTTATTGTTTTCTGTTCAAATTCAGTACTGACATCCACCTCCAGTCCTTTTACAGGAGTTCCTTCGAAAAAAGTTGCTTGTACGGTGAATCCGACTGTTTCGCCGGCAAAGACCGCTTTGGTGTCCGGTGTCAGTGTGAGTGTGTAAGCGGGTTTGGTGTATTCACTCACGCTTACTCCTCTTGAAGAAATTTCTTCGCCATTTACTTCGGTTGTGACTTGATAATATCCGGGGGGCATTTGATCAATCATTAATGTTCCTTCAAACGTCCCTTCTTCGCTTACACTGAGTTGTGTTTCATCAAAAATGACTGGACGTTCTCCTGTGCAGGACATGGAATAATCGCACCATTGTTTTTGTCCGATCCAGACACGCACTTGGGAGGGTCGTTCGCCTGTGGAACGTTTTTCTAGATATCCCCACAACTTGAGCGTGTCTGTGGTTTGATACATGGGACGGTCTGTATAAAGGTAAGACCAATATTCAGAAGAAGGCTGGGAGAAGATGCCTCGTTTCCCTTCATATAAAGATTTGTTTCCATACAGAACATAAGGCTCTGTTAATGTTAACAAAATGCCTCGGTCACCTTGTCTTACTTCTAAAAAGTCTGTTTCTAAATATTCTTGCGTAGAACGCTCCGCTGAAACTTGAATGGTTCCTAAACCTTCAGAATCTGTCGTGGCGGTTGTCGGATAATCTAACAAACGAACATCCGCTCCTGCTACGGCTTGTTTTGTGAGAGCGTCATTGACCCACACAAGCGTTTGGTTATTGGCTTTTGCCACATAGGCGGTCAGAGGACTGGAGGCGATTAATAGCCATGTCTGGCGACCTCCTAGGCTGACTTGGGCAAAGTAATAACCTTCCTCGAGAGATTCAGGAAAAAGAACGTAGTTTTCCCAAGAAGAATTGATTTTTTGTGCATCGAATTCTGAGACCGGCGTAAGGTTTGAAGTGTTTAAGAGTTCGTCTGTTGCAGTGAAGGTTCTCCATTCTAAGGACTTAGCACGTCGACTTGTTTCCACGAATTGTTCGTAAGCGCTTTGGTTTTCTTGTGCAAGGAATCGGAAGAGTTTTACGTGTACTGGAGATTGGGCATCGCTTGGTTGGGGATTTCCTTGTTCGTCATAAGATGTTTCTCCGTAGGTATAATAAGGGATCGTAATCGTTGAAGAAGGGGAAACGGTGACGTAGTGTTCGGAGACGGAAAATTCAAACCATCCAAGACTGTCGGGGTTTGTTTCAAAAGAAAACGTATAATCTTCCGACAGGGTTTCTTCACTTCCTTCGGGACTTAGAGATTGATCAATGGTTACGGTATAGACCGTTCCTGGCTCAAGTTTTTCTGGAACAAACGCGAAGGATCGATCTTGCGAGGTGAATGTACCCGACACAGCCGGTTGGATATGAAAGGCTTGTTCAAATTTTTTGAGATCTACGTGTTGGTGACTAAAGACGACCTCAACACCGGTTTCAATAGGAGCATAGGCTTCTCTGTTGCCCGGAGTCGTCGCTAAGACTCTGAAAGACTCTTTGACTTGGAATGCCCACTGGTAAGGACGTTCTTGCGTTTCTCCGTTTTCTGTTGTTTGAACTTGGTTTAAGGTGATTCCTAAAAGTTCGTTTGGCGTGAGGGGTTCCTCAAAGGTCAGACGAATTTTTTTTGCATTGACCTGTTCTAAGGTAAATGGAATCGTCTGTTTGGTGTTTACTTGAAGCTGGGCTTTGACAGCCTCTAAATTTAGCTCTTCTTTACTTTCGAGTAAAAACGTACTTTCTGGATCAATACCTAAAGAATCGCTCTGTTCTGCGGTAAGGGTAAGTTCCGCGGCAGAAACAATATTGGTATGGAAAAAAGGTTGGAAGACCATCATAAAGATGATCACGAAAATACCAACGCTCAAACCAAGAGGAACGGTTTTTTTAAATAAACCTGAACGAAAGAGAGAGGAAAAACGTGACATAGAAGGATGGTGTCTCGCCTCCAGAATTCGCGCTTTCAGCGCTTCTTTGAATCCTGGACGCGGGATCGTGTTAAAAGAATCAGCGTGACGGCTTAAAAGCGTCTGTACTTCTTTTAACGATTCATCTTCTTTTTCATTACGTTGTGGAGAATTAGGAAACATACAGCATGCGTTTTAATTTTTCAGGAAGAATGTTTTGGCATTTTTTTAAGGCCCGATGAAGAACAACCCCTACGTGACTTGCTTTCAGGTGCACTATCTCACCGATCTCTTCATGAGAGTATTCATTGTAGAATTTTAGCGTGATCATAAGACGTTCACGCACAGAAAGTCGTTCCAATACGCGTTCCAGTTCCTGATTGAATAACTCGGTATCTATGGTTTGCATCACAGACCCTTTAAAAACAGGCTGATGAGCGTCATTTTCTGGATTAAATGGTTCAGCGGTTTTTTTTGTTCGATAGTGGTCTGTAATACGATTGGTCGCAATTTTATAGATCCACGCAGAAAAGGAGGTTTTCCAAATAAACGTTTTTCGATGCGCAAACGCTTTGAGAAAGATATCTGAGAGCAGATCCTCTGCCGTGGGTTGGTGGCCTACTCGACGCAGAACAAAGGTGTACAGTTTTTGGAAATATCTCTCATAGAGCTCTTCAAACGCATGATCGTCCCCTGAGTTCATCTGTTGCGCTAATTCTTGATCGGTTTTTTCCTGTAAGGTTTTATATTCGTTCTTTTTTAAGAAGTCCGTCTTGAGGAAAGAATAGATGAAAACTCCTGTATTGAGGTAAAACGAAAAAACACTTTTTATATAACAAAAAGTGTTTCTATACATAAACAAGAAAAATGGTATTCTAGAAGTCATAAAACGGTGTAGAGACCGTTTAGTATCCAAGATCTCTCTGTTATTAAAGAAAGTATAACATACAAGTTCTTTCATTTTTATTATGTTTTCGTTTGAATTTTTTATTGTCATTTTTGGTCTCGCCTTATTTGAAATCATCAGCAGCATTGATAACGCCATTGTTAATGCTCACGTGCTCAAAACGCTACCTGAGCGTTTTCGTAAATTTTTTCTTCTGTGGGGGATGTTGATTGCCGTGTTTGTCGTTCGAGGTATTTTACCGTTTCTTATTATTTGGCTCGCTAATCCGGCTTTATCCTTGGTGGAAGTCTGGCAAGCGGCTTTTTCTTCACAAAGCGATGTCGGAGAGTATTTGGAAGAATCTAAACCGTTGTTGTTGCTAAGCGGTGGAATGTATCTATTCCTGGTTTTTCTCTCTTGGCTTTTTTTGGAAACCAAAAATTACGCCATTCATATTGAGCATATCATTCATCGTTATGGTTTCTGGTTTTATTTTTTAGCTTCGTTCTTTTTTACGGTTGTCGTCTATTTTGCCGTTCACAGCGAAGAACCGATGATGGCATTAGCTGCAGCCATCGGATCCACCGCTTTTTTTCTTACAGACGGATTTAAGAAAAATGCAGAGCAAAAGGAAGAGGAACTTATCCATTCTTCTTCCATGAGCGCTTGGAGCAAAATTCTTTATTTAGAAGTGTTGGACGCGTCATTTTCCATTGATGGAGTGATCGGGGCGTTTGCGTTTACTCTTTCTATCCCTCTAATTTTAATTGGGAACGGATTGGGTGCTTTGGTTGTGCGCGAATTTACCGTTCGTGGGATCGATTTAATTAGTAAGTTTGCCTATTTGAAGAATGGGGCCATGTATTCCATCGGAATGCTCGGAGGATTGATGGTGTTAGAAAGTTTCGGAAAAGAATTTCCTTTTTGGATCGCTCCTCTCAATACAGTTGTGTTATTAAGTGTCTTTCTCTTTTTGTCTTATAAGGAAACGCGATCAAAACAGCTTCCTTCTTCCTAAAAAATAAAGAACACCCAGACGGGTGTTTTTTCGTTTGTTTATCCTAAAAGAAGTTCTTTTAGTTTTTCCATCCAGGTTTTTTTCTTCGTTGATAGATTGGCAAATAACGGTGCTTGACGCGGGAGGAGCATGAAACTCGTCTCTTCTGTTTTCTCTGGAGTCAGTAATCTGGGATCCAAGATAACGATGGTCCCTTCTTTGTCTTCCCGGGAACCGAATTCCCTTATTCGGGTTACTTCTTCTTGAGTATGAAGGATCCGCGTCGATTCCGTGGCGGGTTCCTGTGGGCGTTTGGCCTGATCATCGGCAACACGCGCCCATAGGTCCAGGAAGTTCACTCCCTTATCATCGTCTGCACTTGCTTGAAGCAGATGACAGGTTTGACCTTTAATCTCGAACGAGTAATGCATTCTTGTCCCATCCCGAATACGCAAGATGCGTATTGAAGACGGGTTTTCAGGAAACGTGTTCAGGTTCAGCGAAGATCCCAAACCCTTTTTATTTGGGTGGTTGGAGTGAGAGAAGAACGAATGTGTCATTCCAAAGAGCTGTTCTATGTGGGCTTTTTCTTTTGCTGTGAGGGGAGATGTATCCTTAATCGCAAAGAAGAGATATCGAGGCACTTTTTTTCCAAAGTGTCTCTCAACGAGCCTTTGTTTTTCAGGGATACTCTTCGTTTCTCGCCAGTTGAACATGGTCGTCTCCTTACCCAAAGGGAACATTTATTGAAGGAATCTCAAGATAACAGCTAAAAATTGTCATAGATTTAGCTTTTCGTCAATGGGGGAGAACCTGTTGATCTGTTGACATTTTGTTTGAAAAGGCTATAAATGAAGCGTGTTTTTGTTCATTTAAACCCTTTTCACCAGGAGATTTTCATGAAGGTTCTTGTCATGAATCCTTATGCGAAACGATTGAGATCACACAAGAAACGCCAACAGATCATTCAACTGATTCATCAACACGAACAAGAGTTCGAGATTATCTGTGTTTCGGGAAAAAAGGAAATGTTTCAGGCACTTACACAGGTCTGTCGAACTTACCCAGTGACAGAAATATATGCCGCGGGAGGAGATGGAACATTTCGGGATGTCATGGATTGGCTGATTAAGCAATCCATGCACGAGGATATTAAATTGAGTTATCTAGGGGGAGGAGAATTTTGCTACATGAGGAAATTCTTTCATCTTCCTTCGCCTGATCCGCTCAAGAATCTCCGTCAGATTTTCAGTGGAAGACTTATGCCTCAAGAGACAATCTGGCGGCCGATCGACGTCTATGATGTGAAGACCCAGCATCGGCAGTACTGCAGCGTTTTTGCAAACGGCGTAATCTTCGACTTCCTCCGGTGGTACGAGAATAAGGGGAAGGGAAGCGTTCTCACTGTGCTGTGGCTTATTTTTTTCAGTATCGTCTGTGTCTTGTCTGAACGGTTTCGTAAATGGCATGGTCGACTGGATACGACTACTGGTCAAGTTACGTTGGATGGTCGCATGCAAGATACCCAGCAGTATCTGTCCTTGGTGGTTGGAGCGGTTCCGGAGCTTATGATGTGGTGCCGTCCTTTTTGTGGACAGATCCAACCGCATCAAACTTCCAACATTCTTTATTGGGGATCGTTCCTCCGGCTTGCTTGCTCTATTCCTCTGATTTATTTTGGAAAGACTCCACCGTGGCTTCAGACAGAATACTTTAATGGCTCGGTTGAGCACACGGTTCTTGAAACCGTAGACGCTAACATCTCCATGGACGGTGATACGATTGAGTGGCCACAATATGATTCAATCGGTTGTGATGTGACAGAACACTGTTTTGAAATGAAGCGTGGTCCGGACCTACATCTTATTGTCTATGTCTAAACTCGCACATCTTGTGCGATTTTATTTTTGAAATGAAAAATTCCTGTCATGAATGACAGGAATTCGTGAGAATTCTACAGATTTTCCATGATCGCACTGGTGAACTGGATGGTGTTGAGCTTACCCCCCAGATCTCCTGTCCGACACTTATTGTTTTTGAGGGTATGAATGATCGCTCGTTTCATCCTCTTGCTTTCCAACACCAGACCCATATGGTCGAGCATCATGGCTGCTGAGAGCATCAAGGCTGTTGGATTGGCAATACCGCGTCCGGCAATGTCTGGAGCAGAACCATGAACCGCCTCAAACAGAGCAATGTCTTCTCCCAGGTTGGCTCCAGGAGTGACTCCGAGTCCTCCCACCAGCCCAGCACAGACGTCGGAGAGAATGTCACCGAACATATTTTCTATGACCAGAACCTGATACTTTTCTGGCTGGCTTACGAGCCTCATTCCCATCGCATCCACCAGCATGTGATCGGCGGTGATGTCAGGGAAACTAGCAGCTACTTGATCGAACGCATCGTGATAGACACGCCCCCAGACTTTGTGAATGTTTTCCTTATTCACCAGAGTCATATGGGTGAGTCCCTGTGCTCGTGCATAGTGGAATGCTTTGAGGGCGAGACGATACATCGCCTCTTCACTGAATCGTGCTGTAAGAAGAACTTCCCGTGAACCAGAAGGACCTTTGACTTCCTCTTTGCACGCATAAAGCCCTTCGGTATTTTGTCGAAAGACGGTCAGGTTGACGTTTCGACGTGTATTGGGCAGGCCCAGAGACCAGGATGGACGCAGGCCAACATACAGGTCAAGCTCCTGACGCAGTCGAACATTTACACTGGTGAATCCACCACCAGAAGGGGTCGTGGTTGGTCCTTTGATAGCGACCTTATGCTCACGGATCAGCTCAAGAGTTTCTGGAGGCAGGGGATTTCCTGTTGTCAGAAAGCAGTTTTCTCCCGCCTTTGCTTCAATCCATTCGATCCCTTCCTTTGTGACGGTATCCACCAGAGCTCGTGTGGCACGCATCACTTCAATACCGATTCCGTCGCCATTGATATACACAACGCTTTTCATCATGCCTCCTACTTGTGGGTTTGTGGGTTGAAGACCAGAGTTTTTATCACAAAAGAGAAGAATTGTCCAGTGTGAGAACTAAAAAATAACCCCCTGGTATGAGGGTTATTTTTTTGATTTGAAAGATTTTTTGGTTGTTTCTATTCCTACAAGTTTTTTTAAATCCCTTACTTCTTTTTCTGTCAGATGTCGCCAATGCCCCTGCGGATAGCTGCTGACCATTTTGACCGGGCCAATGCGGGTACGCATGAGGTTAATGATTTGGTACCCCAGTGCCTCACACATGCGTTTTATTTGTTTCGGTCTCTCTTCCTCTAAGATGATGGCAAAACGGTTAGGGGAGAGGAGGCGTACCTTTGCCGGTGGAGTTTTTCCGTCACGCAACTCGATTCCGTTTTGCAGATGTCCCAAGTCTAATTTCGAGATACTCTGGTCGACAACGACCACATATTCGGTTTCGTACGGATATCGAGGGTTCAGAAGTCTGTTTCCAAGGGTTCCGTCATTTGTGAAGAGTAAAAGTCCGCAACTTTGCGTTTCCAGCAGTCCTACAGGGAAAACGCGTTCGGGGGAATCAATCAGGTCCATCACATTGTCTCGTATTCGACGATTGGTGGTTACTACTGTTCCTTCCGGTTTATTGAGAAGAAGATAGATGTTTCGAGGTTGCTGTTTTTTGTCTCTTCCTAACACGCGGATATCATCGCTGGAATCTACAAGATCGCCTAAACGTGCGGTTGAGTTATTGATAAACACCTTTCCTTGTTCAATAAGACGGTCTGCTTCACGTCTTGAACAATATCCGTGCGTGGAGAGGTATTTATTGATTCGTACAGATTCTGTCATATATCGGCAATTGTAGCACAAAAGAAAAACGTCTCCTGTAGCATGGAAGACGTTTGCGTAGAATTATGGCGCAGGTTTTGATCCCGCTGCTGGTACAGGGGTAGGCTTGGCTTCTTTGAGAGTCTCGAGGATTTTTTGAGGATCATTCCCTACAATCATTGCCTCGCCTTTGGCATTGATCGTCACATCGAATTTTTCCAGAACCATGCTGCTTTGGCCTGTAGAGCTCAGTCCGTTCATAGCTGCCTTACCAGCGAACTCCAGAGGCTTAATGAACACAACCCAGAAAGCAATCAGCATCATGATGATGAACAGAATTCCCAAACCGATTCCTGTGTTCAGCGAATCGCTGATTCTTCTGAGTCTTCCCGGAGGATTCGCATCCGCCATAGAAATTCTCCTTTCAAAAGTTTGAAGTGATTGAAATTTCAAGGACTGATAACCATAGGCAAACGTATACCGTTTGTCAACAGGCGAGGGTCTCGGGATCGTGATATCATAGGAGCCTATGCCTAACCTTGAAGAGATCTATCATCGCCTTGAAGCGAACAAAAAACGACGGAAAGAGATTAATAAAATGTTCAGAGACGAACTGACGCACAGTGCTCGGTATAAAGAAATTACCGAAGAAATGCAGACATTGCGTGAAGAGAAAAAGGGGATTGAACAGCAAGTCCGCTCTGCCCAGACCGAGTCTCAAGAACTTGAGGATATTAAGATGGAGATTCAAACAGACCAGGAATTGTTGGCCGATATGACGCTCAACATGTACGTCAAAAATGAGACAGTTGAAATTAAAGACGAGTACGATCAAACCTGGTACCCGGTGTTTAAAGTGAATTTTAAAAAATCAAATTAAAAATCCCACGAGTGTATCTCGTGGGATCATGAGGAAGTGAATCCTCAGGGTTTGACGGGGGTGAAGTTTAGGAACTTCATCACCCCCCCGCCTTGCCACTTAGTGTCGGCGGTGAAGGTCCCCTCATCGCAGATGACGAGCGGTCGTCCGTCCATCCCCACCGGTCGATCTTCGTTAAAGAATCGACAATGGGTGTAGGTTCGCACAGGTGTTGCAGCGACGACCTGTTGATGAGTTGAGGTCGATGAGGGAACACTGGCCATCTCCCCGGTCTTTTTGACGACCTGGGTCGTATCGGCCACCGGGGAAACGGTCTGTCTTCCATTATGGAGAAGACCGATCATAGTCCCGATACAGAAAATTCCCAGCACCATGATTACCACTATTAGTCTGGTTGACCACCCATCGAGGTATCGCTGAACAGGAGGTGGAATCTCCAAATCCGCAATCTCGTCTTCCTCTTCATTGTCCTGAATAGGAGGAACTGTTTCCAGCTCATGAAGGAGCTCTTTTTCATCAGCGATCTCTACGACCGAAGTCGCAGTGTCGGGAGCAACGGTGTCCGTCAAAAGTTCTTCTATATCTAAATCTTCATCACACTCAAGCTCGAGTACTTCCTCGGTTTCGATCTCCATAAACAGATCTAAACCGTCGTCTTCGAGCTCGGTCCCAAGGGGTTCTTCCCCCACGTTTTCTTTGATGGGGATGGAGTCTTTAAACGAGAGAAGTTCACCATTGGCTTTCGCGGGAGTATAAGTCCATGGTCCTCCTTTTTGTCTGACTACCATGGGCCTATTCTGTATGGCTACCATGAGACTATCACGTACTCGGTCAACCTCCTCATCCGGGAGATCTTCCATTCTCATCATTTCAGCTAGTATTTTTGCTTCTTCAAACATTCTAACAGGACGGAATGACGTTTCCTCCACTACGGGAGCAGGATTTGTTTCTCCAGGAGTGGGAACAGGAGTGGGAAAGAGATTGACGTTCAGACCTTCCCCTTCTTCATCGATGAATGCCGATGGCAGAAGAGATTGTGGTTTTTCCTCGTCCAGAAACGGAGCGTATCCTTTTGGCGGCCGCGTTCTGGGCTCTCCATAAGCCATAGCAGAGACAGCAACTGTTTCTTGCTTTCCATCCGCTACTTCCACCAGTTTCAGCTCCCGACATACTGGAGGCACGAGGCTTTCCAAATGTTCGAGATCCTCGATGAGAACATCGACTTTCTCTGTTTTGTCCTCTATAACCTCAGAGGGAGATTCCACAGGGGTATTGAAAGTCCCTGTTTCCATGGACTCATAATTGAGATCCCTCTGTTTGCGACGTAACGTTGGAGGGATAGGTCTCTCTCCTGTTTCATCCATGATTTTTTCCATTACCAGATCCCAATTTGTGGTGTCTTCGCCACCATGGTGTACCACAGCCACTGCTTCGTTGCTCTGCATCAGCCTCTCCTTCATGAAATTTAAACAAAGGTTGGCTCTTTTGCCTCTGTTTATTGTTTATAGAAAGAACTGTTCGACATGAATGTCGAGGGCGCACTATAGGGTTTTTTTGCCTTTTTGTCAATCGTTACGTAAGAAAAAAACGCCCTTTTAGGCGTTTTTACTTTGTTTTTTCAACAATTTGTTTGAAAATGTTTGGATAATCTTTTGCAAGATTAGACAAAATTTTTCGATCTAGAGTGATGTTGGCTTTTTTGAGACCATCGATCAATCGGCTATAGCTTAGACCTAAAGGTCGAACTGCTGCATTGAGTCGAATTTGCCAAAGGCGTCGGAACGAACGCTTTTTGTTTCGGCGATCACGGTAGGCGTTGACTCCGGCTTTGAGCATGGCAGGCCGTGCAATGCGGATTTTGGACTTTCGTCCCCACATCATGCCTTTTGTCTTTGCTAGGAGGTTTTTGCGTCGTTTGACGTGCTGTGTCCCACGTTTTACTCGGGCCATATTAGATGTTTGGCATTAAGGTTTTAACGGCTCGTTTGTGCGCTTTAGAGAAGGTAACATCGCGGCGCTTATTACGAGTGGTTTTTCCGCTTTCGCGTCCATTAAAATGGTCCTGACCAGCATGACGTTTAAGTACTTTGCCAGTTCCGGTGATTTTTACGCGAGAAGAGAATGCTTTGTGTGTTTTTAGCTTGGGCATACAGTGGTCAAAATTCGGGATGAGTATATCTATTGAGAGCTTTAGTGTCAAGAAAACCACCTAAGACCTTTATACACGGGCGACGATCATGGTGATACGTCCTCCTTGATACTTGATTTCTTGCTCAAGCCGTACAGGATAAGTCTCTTTAATGAGAACAAGGAATTGTTCCATTACGTTTTGTGCCACGTCTCGATGAGCTTTCTCTCGTCCACGCAACGGAAGCTCGACTTTAATTTTATCACCCTTTTCAAGGAATTTTAGGGCTTGTTTGAGACGCACATCACGATCTCCCACCCCGATGCGTACAGATAGTCGGATCCCTTTGATTTCTACTTCAGCTGATTGGGCTTTGCGTTTTTTCGCTTCTTTTTCTTTTTGATATTTAAACTGGCCGTAATCCAGAATTTTACACACAGGAGGTTCAGCTTTTGGAGAGACCTCCACCAGATCCATTTCTTTTTGTTCGGCTAACGCAATAGCCTCCTCGGGAGTCATGACTCCAAGGGCTTCACCTTCTGCTCCAACAACTCGTACTTGTTCTGCTTTAATACGATGATTTACTCGATATTGTTGAATATCAAGTCTTGGTTTGCGGACGCGGTGTCTGTGAATACGCATAGTATGAAGGTTACTCTAGCGAAAAAGATGAAAATAATCAAACCATCATCTATTATACTTAATCTATTATACTTACTGTGAATGATGAAACTCGATGAGATTTGCGTGAATGGGCTGTCGAGCCCCGAGAACCCTACTCACCGTAGGGAGAACGGGGTCGACGGGCGCCCGTGAACGCAAAGATCGCGAGTTTCATCATTCACAGCTATACTTGAGCTACTATGTCCACCTTAGCTATCAACAAAAAAGCCCGTTTTGATTATGAAATTCTCGAGACCCTTGAAGGAGGATTGCGGCTAACCGGTCCTGAGGTAAAGTCTGTCAAAGCCGGACATGTCCAATTAAAGGGGGCTTTTTTGCATATTCAAGAATCAGAACTTTGGTTGAAAGGAGCATTTGTGGGAGCGTATAAGCCAGCCGGCGCGCAGGAAGAGTATGACCCTTATCGTGATCGGAAAGTGTTGATTCACCGACGAGAAATTAATCGATTGCTTGGCAAGCGCCAATCAGAAGGTTTCACGGTTATTCCTCTGTCTATTTATACAAAAGGAGATCTTATCAAATTAGAATTTGCCGTTGCACGCGGAAAGAAACAGTACGAGAAAAGGGAATCGATAAAAAAACGTGATGTACAGCGCCAGATTCGTGAGAAGATGAAAGGGAATGAGTGATTACAGACCCCTTGTTTTTTTAAAAAAAGGGTATACTATCTGCTCCTTACTGTTTCACATGATTGTGTGTGATAGGTAAGTAGATCAAACAAGGAGGTTGCTTGTATGGGGGACTACGGTGCAGTTCTTTTGATGTATGGAGCAGTATTTGCTTTTCTCTTTTTTGGATGGCGATACACCATGCGGGTGGTAGATCAAAGAAAGAGTGAGGAAGAGAAAAAGGCGCAAGAGAACAAACAACAACGAACCAACAGGGTTCCTCCTGAGCAAGGGGAGTGATACTCCATTCTACGGATCCAGGTGTTTTATCCTGGATTTTTTGATGTCATACGGAAATGATAATGTCCTACTTGAGGGAAATAGAAATGTCCTACCTCGCTACAATAGTGAGGTATGGAAACAATCTCTATGTCTCAAAAAGAAGTAGACAGACACGGAATCATCAAGCGAATCATTGACG
>JACPHU010000003.1 GCA_016188495.1 Candidatus Uhrbacteria bacterium | reverse complement strand
AGACGAACCATTCTTAGGAAACTCACCATCATTAAAAAACAGATCGCTGCCTCACGGAAGAAATCCAAACCTCACGGTTAGATTATTACATCCAACAACGATACCCTCATGGGTTAGATTATTAAATCAGTAGACACGGAGAGTCTCCCGTCCATAATGAATCCATCCTGTTCTTTTCCTAGTTTTTCTTGGTATTGGTCGACTTCTTTATCTGTAAAATCTTGAGTTTCTCCTAAATGATTAAGTTCATCGATGGTTAAACCCCGTTCTTTTGCCATTTTTCCTCGAAGATCCCCAACACTGTACCAAGGCACGTTGAGTTTTTTGGATAAAACTTTGGCAATGGTAGATTTTCCAGCACCTGGAATACCGGTAATGGTAATAATCATAGCCTACTTAAGCGTTTCTAAAAGATGTTGCAATTCTGACGGAAGGGAAGCTTCAAACGTCTTTTCCTCGCCATTTAAAAGACGAATTCGCAGGAGATTTGAATGAAGAAACAATCTGTCCAAGGGGATTTCATTCCATTTCATCGATTTGCTCTTGTAAAGTTTGTCGCCAACTACCGGATAACCGATTGATTGGAAATGAACGCGTATTTGATGCGTGCGGCCTGTTAAAATTTCTACACGAACATAGGTTGTATGCAAGAAACGTTTTAAGACATCGTATTGCGTATGAGCTTCTTTTCCTTCTTGGCTTCCTGTGCGTGCCACCATGCGCCCTTTGGATTTTGAACGGGAAATACGTTGGTCAATAATGTCTGTGTCTTTTGGAAGAGATCCGTAGAGCAGGGCGAGATATTCTTTTTTGACGGTTCGTTCTTGAAATTGGGATTTGAGATATTCGAATGCCTCTTGGGTTTTGGCAATCACCATAAGTCCTGAGACATCTTTATCCAGTCTATGAACAATCCCGGGTCTAGATGGATCGTCACCCACCTGAGCGATCTCAGGGTAGAGATGTAAAAGTCCGTCAACAACCGTAGGTCGATATTCGTCTTTCAGAGCTTCATGGACAAGAAGTCCGGCGGGTTTATTTATGACCAGCAGATCATCGTCCTCATAAACGATATCTAATACAGGAATTGTTTTTGTTTCCTTTATTTTACTCTCTTTTTTTTCTGGATAAGAAATAAGATTCCCGATTTTTAAGAACGTATGGGCGACAGCCACAGATCCGTTTACGGTGACGAGCCCTTCTTTAATCAGTTTTTGAATTTGAGATCTGGTCGTATTTAAAGGTTCACAAAGGAATTGATCTAAACGTTTTTGGTCGTTTTGAGCTTGAATTTCAATCGTCGGCATATGTTTATCTATAAATAGGATTTTTAAACGTGTAGAAACAGCAATAAATCCCTCCAAAACTCGATGAGAGCTACCTGTAAGTCAAGCAGGCAAGATCGCGAGTTTTGCAGGGATTTTTTAAATCAGATTTTGACATAAAACAATGGTATACTAAACTGAGATCCCCTAATAGGGGTGGGTATTCATTATAGAATAGATATCCGTATTAGAGAGATCGTATTATAAAAACACTAGAGTCTAGAATCTAGTAACTAGAATCTAGACTCTAGATTTTTCTGGGGGTGTAGCTCAGCTGGTTAGAGCACAAAGCTTATACCTTTGCGGTCGATGGTTCGAGTCCATCCACCCCCACCAGCCCGGCCTCTGGCCGGACTAGAATCTAGTTACTAGAATCCAGAGTCTAGATTCTAGTATTTGGAATTTAGTCACTGGGTCTAAAGAGATTTCGTGAAAATCTATGCCTTTTTTATTTATTGGAGTCGTTTTGTTGGGACTCGGAATTTATTTTTTGCGGAAAGCCGTCAAAAATCACGATCATGAAGGAACGATCGGAATGACGGCACTGATTATTGCCGCCGTGATCATGATCCTTTTTTATGGGATGTTTTATACGTTAACACTCCCTTAAACCTTTTGTATGGATCCACAAACCGTGCCATTTATTAGCACTCTTTCGATTCTTTGGTTTCTGGTTTATTGGATATTAGGAGGAGTTTTTTTTGCTGTGGTGACCGTTGTCCGTCTAGGGCGAATCAGAAAAGTCCGTTTTAGCTGTCTTTTTAGTATTCTTTCGCTGGTTTTAGGTATTGGTGCTGCTTATCTGGGAATGGAACACTCTAAAGAAGCAGTGAATGTCTGTCTGGCGGAGGCTACAACGAAGGCAGAAACGGTTACGGCTATTTTTGGATGCGGTTTTGCAGGTATTTTCGGTACGTTTCTTTTAGGAGCCCTTGTTTTAACCGTTGGTGGATTTATTATCCTGGCCCTGTCCAGAAGCAAAACCAAACCATGGATTGTTCTTGATACACAAGAAGAAACCCTTTCACAAGAAACTTCAAAAGAAGATGATCCAAAGGGAAAAAGTAAATTTTTTTAAGAAATGTAGGATTTTGATATAATAAATTTTAGATTCGATTAAAATTTATTATTCAGGTTTGTGTTTAAAATATATGAATGAAAGAAGAGAAGTCGTTTTTTCGGCACCTGAGGCACCTGAAGGCTCAGGTTTAGATGCTTTTTTGGAAATAATAAATAAATCTGTCGAAAACCGTGACGAGAGTTATCGGGATTTTTTTAAAACAGTTCCTGATAAAGAACGTTTAGCTATTTTGCAACGATTAGCTACGCACAAAGATAGTTTTTTTCGTAATTTTTTAGGCTTTGTTGCATAACCCTTCCTGAAGACAAATCGGTATTTGTCCGCACGAACGGTTAGGTAAGAACAGGAACGCTCTTGGGCATTCCTAGATGAAACATCACATTAAGAATCCGACAACCGAGCACTAGCTCGGTTGTT